>NZ_JADPRX010000042.1:0-27108 GCF_017347125.1 Sporosarcina sp. E16_3 | reverse complement strand
TTTAACGACAGCACGACGTCTTTGGCCTAGACGAACGGTGCCTTCACACTATATATAGACAAACCATTCGAAAAAGGGGACAACTTGATGAAATTAAAATTTCAGGTACCTGTGCAAGATTGTATTCGGATAACTCACTACAATTGCATATACATGAACGGGAGATTAGATAGGCGCCTGATTATCTAATCCCTAATGGCTTTTTATACAATCGGTTGAATTGTTGGTTGTTTTTTTTGCACAGGCACACAAAAAATACGTTGTTGTTTCTTGCACAGGTACCGGTTTTAACAACTAGCTACTCTCGTTCACAAGCAGTTCTTTACTCTGTCCCTAGGCTTACTAGTATACTTAACTCATGATCGAACTCATTCGTATAAGTATGTTTAGAAAAATACAACGTATAGAAATCAATGGAATTTACGAATAGAAAGTGGGAAGATACGTGGCAATTATTCAAGTGTCTCAGCGTGAAGGATCCAACTACAAAACCATTCAGGTTGGAGTAGAGGTAGCTCTACCAGGAGATACAGTGGAAGTTGATGAAGGTGTTTATGATGAACATGTAACAATCGATAAGCTGCTGGTTCTTCGAAGTTCAGAAGGTGAAGCGAGCTCAGTTCGTCTAACAGGCAGTGTTCGTATCGCGACAACGGAAGAAGTGCGTATCGAATCGATCAGTATTGGCGGAGGCACTGGTCCAGTGGACTATGGAATACATATCGAATCAGGAGATGTAACGCTTCACCACTGTCTTTTCTCTGAGATTCAAGGAGTTGCAATGCGAGTTGATGCAGCTGCAAAAGTATCCGCAGGGCATACGACCTTTCAAAAAAACATACAAGGGATTGAGGTATTCGGGCGTTTGGCTTTGTTCGAATGCATAGTAGAAGACACGATCAAGTCTGCACAAATTAGTGTGCGCGCGGGAGGAGAAGTCGCGGTAACGAATACCGGAATTTTAAGTGGGCAAGAAGCTGGCCTTTGCTTGTATGAAACGAGTCGAGCAACAATCACCAAAAGTTCATTCATCGGAAATCGCGGGGTTCAACTTCGTTTGGAACAAGACAGTTCTATGGACGTAGAAAGTACGAATTTTTATTTTGGACATGTGCAAGGAATCTATTGTGATCAATCTAAGGGTGTCCTGAAAAATTGTGTTTTTAAAAACCAACGTTTGGAGCATGTAGCATTTACGAATGGATCCCATATCGAAGTCGAGGCAAGTACGTTTGAAAATGGTGAGGCTGAAGGAATGAACGTCAGTAATTCATCAGTTAAGCTATCCGACTCACAGTTTAAAAACCAAAAAGGAGACCAAATTTCCTGTAATGAACAAAGCAACCTCTCGATTACAAAGACACAGATCCTTTCGGGTAAGTCTAGAGGAATTGTTTCCGAAAATTCCACGTGTACACTCATCGAATCTGAAGTGAAGTACAATCTGATGACGCAACTCACTTCGTTTACTCAAAGCGTGTTCACGATTCTGGGTTGTGAAATTGAGAGTGGAAACAATAAAGGCGTTTACGTGACAAGTAGTCAAGTGACTATTTCGGATTCTCTTATTAGCCATCATAGTGGTGTACAGATTTTTGCTTCTGAACAATCGGAAGTAATTCTGTCGGCGACCGAAGTAAAGAGTGGGGATAGTGCAGGGATAGTTGTGAAAGAATCCAAGTTGACGGCAGCCAATTGCATCATCTTCGGTCATAAGGGATCCAACGTTTTACTCAGTGCTGCGGCTAAAGCAGAAATTACCGATTGTAAAATATCGAGTGGCGATAAGAACGGCATACTTGCAGGTCCTGAAGTCGTTATTTCAATAGAACGGTCAATTTTGTTCAATCATAAAAGGCCACAAATAAGAGCAACGGAATCTGCAGAAGTCTTTATAACGGAGTGTGAAATCTATGACGGTAAATCGTCAGGAATCGTCTTGAGTCAGGTGGAGCGTACTGAAGTGACGGAAACTCGCGTACATGGCCACCCGGATGATCAAATCATCTTGCAAGATTGTTCGGATGCTGTATTCACTGGGGTGCAAGTGATGAATGGAAAGAAGGCTGGACTGAGACTCGAGCGTTCGGTTCCGGTTCTTAACGACTGTTCTTTTGAGAACAACCAAGCAGGAGATTTAGTCCGCTTTGATGACAGTGTTCCAGTGCTCACCAATACGGACTTGCAGGTTCCACCAATCACTAGTAAATTAGGCGGCAGTGCTGGACATTCCTCTCCTGTAGATTCATCACCTACTGATCAGATGGATGTTTTCATGAATGGTTTGAACGGGTTTATTGGACTGGAAGATGTGAAAGACAAAATCCAGGAGTTTAAAAACGTTAGCGACATTAATCAATTCAAATTAGAGCGTGGAATGAAAGCTAACGAGGTGGTAGCGCCCCATATGATCTTTCAAGGTAATCCGGGTACTGGTAAAACGACAGTCGCTCGGCTTATAGGAAAGATTTTTAAGGAACTAGGTTTATTAAAAACAGGCCACGTCACTGAAGTGAAGCGGGAAGATCTCGTTGGAACACATGTCGGTGAATCAGAAGAACGAACGAAAGTAATTATTAAGGAAGCTATGGGTGGCGTCCTCTTTATAGACGAAGCGTATACGCTTGCAGCAGGGGGCAATTCTAGTAATGATTTCGGTAAAAAAGTAATTGAAACGTTGCTTCCTGAAATGGAAAATTCTCGCGGTGAATTCATTGTTATCGCGGCAGGCTATACCGAAGATATGAACCGTTTCCTAGCGTCTAATCCGGGATTGAAAGATCGTTTTACTGAAAAGATTCACTTTCAAGACTATACACCAGATGAGTTGCTTCAAATCTTCTTAAGCCAGTGTGAAGGAAGCTATGTGCTTACTCCTGCTGCCAAACAAGCAGTTTATGAGGGGTTCGTGGAACGTTATCGTATGCGCGATGAAACATTTAGTAACGCTCGAATGGCACGTATCCTATACGATCAAATCGGGCTTGCTCAGTCGATGAGAATTGCGAAACTTCCGCGTGAAGAGTGGACGGAAAAGGTATTGACGACGTTTGAAGAACAAGACGTTGTACAAGCGGTACAAGAGCGTGGCGTGAAGTCGTACGAAGTTCCAATCGATGAAGTACTACTCGCCCATAAACGTGCAGAACTCCATCAGTTTATCGGCCTTGGTTCTGTGAAGGCTGAAATCGATAAAATGATTGAATTAATGAGATACTACAAACGAGAAAATTATTCTACAGAGAAATTGATGAACCACACGCTGTTGATTGGTAAACCAGGGACAGGTAAAACCGAGGTCGGTCGTGTGCTCGCTGGTATTTATCAAGCGCTAGGATTATTAGAACGAGGCGATCTGATTGAAGTAGATCGCAGCGATTTAGTCGGAAGTCATATTGGTGAAACGGAGAAGCTGACAGCCGGGCTGATTGAACGAGCGATGGGGAGTGCGTTATTTATTGATGAAGCATACACACTTGCGAGTGGTGGAGAGAATGACTTCGGGAAAAAAGCAGTGGAAGTGTTGCTGAAAAAAATGTCCGATCGACAAGGTGAGTTCCTAGTAATTGCCGCAGGGTACGAAAAAGAAATGAATCGTTTCTTAGACAGCAACGCCGGACTCCGTCGACGTTTCGGACTAACGCTCCATTTTGAAGATTATACACCAGAGGAATTAATGGAGATTACCGACCTCTATAGTAAAGGGTACGGCATAACAGATGAAGCAAAGCGTGCATTAGTTCTTCACTATGAAGAGATTTATGCGCGTAGGGATAGTCATTTCGGAAATGCCGGTCTTGCTAAAAAAATAGCAAAAGAAATGACGCGTAAAGTCGATTATCGAATGGCTGTGGCGAGCACTAAACAAAATAGGCTTGCGCTCGAAAAAGAAATTACGAAGGATGATTTAGTTTTGTTGGAGAGTTGAATCGCTGCCTGTGCACCGCGCAATTCGGACACTAATCAAATAATTTGAACGGTAAATGAAAAGAATTCTCTGGCCGAAAAAGGGCTGGAGTTTTTTTACTTCCCCATCAATTTTCCGCCAGCTTTTGTTATTTATTTGTTGCACAGGCACACAAACAATTTAATATAAAAAACGAACTATCCAAGTCGGAAGTTCGTCGGCATTTAATCTATGGGTTTTAATGTATCTAGCAATACCTTTTCAAGAAAATCTTCACTTGTTACTGCACGTATCATAGCTTGCATGTATTCGTCACGATTGATTTTGTCGTATGTCCATAAAAATTTTTTTGACTTTGCAAAGGCTTGTAGGAAAATACGAATTGTCCGACCATTGCCTTCACGAAATGGATGCAGCATATTCAGCTCTGATTTGAAATAAGCCAATCTTTTAGCTGCATACTCAAGAGTATCCCAGTCAGGTTCATTGTCTAATTGAGTGAATAAATTAGACGCGTATGCATCCATGTATTGTACTTGGCAGAAGCGCGTATTACCTTTCATCAATTGCACATCTCGGAATTGTCCTGCAAACGAGTAGATGTCTTGGAATAGATGGCGGTGAAGTCCGACAAAATTGGTGAGCGAAAAAGCCATGATGTTGTATGCACCTTGTTCAATTTGAGTTGCACGAATCAAGAAAGTAAACGCCTCAGCCTGCTCAAGCTCGGCAAAATTTGTCATACTTAACAAATTTGTCGTTAAAAGATAATCGTCATTTCAAATTCATTGTATGTCGCCATTTACCAAAGCTTCCTTAATCAACGCCGGCGTTACTGGCATACCCGAATTGACAATATCAAGAGCTTTTTGTTGCAGTGAATGACTTAAATGTAAGTTTTCGAGCTCCATATTTTTCAATACGCGGTTAAACTCAGGAGAATTTAATTGAATTTCCTTCACACTAAACGACTCCTTCCTATACTCATTAATTATAAGCTGTATAGCAGAATTTATCCAATTAATCAAGTGGGGTTCAACTTTTTAGTGACAGGTACCTGTGCAAGGTCGTATTCGAACAATTTGAATCGCTGCCTGTGCACCGCGCAATTCAGACACTAATCAGACAACTCTAGCGGTGAATGAAAAGAATTCTCTTGCCGAAATATGGCTGGAGTTTTTTTACTTCCCAATCAATTTTCCGCCACTTAATGTTTTTTTTGTTGCACCCACGCAATTCGATAGAGGATAAAGTAGATAAGCTTAATCCATGGGAAATGCAAGAATTAGTAGGTGGGCTATTGGAAGCTATGGAATACAATGTCCGAATAAGTCCGAAAGGTTCCGATGGCGGTGTGACAAATCATTGGTTGAATAATTCGCAGTTGGCGGATATTGCGTAGTATCCATTATAGATTGCATGTACAAATTTAAAGTCCTTTTAGAAGGTCTTTTTTTTTTTTGAGGGGACACTGGTATTTGACAGTAGGAACAAACGGGGTAGTAATGCTATTTCAATAATATTTTAATTAGTAAGATATCTACTTGGTATTATATGCAATTTTAATCGTTTTATAGTATATTTGAATTATAAGTGGATTTTAGTAATATAGTTCTACTATATAATACGAGGAGGAATTGTATGTCTGGATATTCGAGTTATATGGTGGAAGAAGTGAGAGAAAGAAAAACGGGTGGCGAGAAGCAACCTTTCCCACACCAATTAGAAGCCTTTGGAGCATTGGCTTCTACATTAACGACACCTATAACAGGTTATAAGGGAACGATGCTCGTGTTGCCTACAGGCGCTGGTAAAACATTTACGGCCGTCAATTGGATTTGTAGAAATATCCTATCTAAAGGAATAAAAGTTCTTTGGTTGGCGCAATCCTCTACTTTGCTAGATCAGGCGGCACAAACATTTAAAAGCGAGATGCATCATATTTCTGAGAGAGATTCTATTAATATGAGGGTCGTCTCTAGCAGTGATCATCATGCGAATGCAGGCACCATTGTGCCAACTGATGACGTCGTAATATGTACTACCCAGACGGCAATTCGAGCTTATTTTACTGAAGCAACAGACCTTAAGGGGGGGCAAAGGAATACGCCCTTCAGAGAATACGTAGATCATTTTTCTGATGAAGAATTCTTCGTTGTTGTAGATGAAGCACATCATACGCCTGCATTTGGCTGTAGAACTCTTTTGACATCAATGAGAACGAATATGAAAAATCTATACATACTAGGTCTTACAGCTACGCCAATGCATAATGACAAGCGAATTAGTGGATGGTTATGGGAAATATACAACGAGAAAATCTGTTATGAAGCGGATAAAAATGTTTTGCAAACAAATGGTATTTTGTCTGTGCCCAAATACATTGAAAAACAAACGGGAATTGATTTTGAAGTCGATGATAAATTATACGAGCGTCTCACTAGTAAACATAAAGACTTGCCGGAAGAAATTATAGAAAAAATAGCGAAGGATTCTTCGAGAAACAATTTTATCGTAAGTGATTACGTGAATAATAAAGAGGAATATGGGAAGACGTTAATTTTCGCGGATCGCTGGTTTCAATGTGAATATATAGTTGGCAAACTAAATGACCTAGGCGTTAAGGCAAATGCTGTTTATTCCAAAGTTGAAAATAGTAACGAGCCAAATGTTGAGGGTGTCGGGCGTAGAAGTAACAAAGACAATATGTTGATCATGAAAGACTTTAGAGAAGGAAAGTACGATGTTTTAGTGAATGTGAGGATGTTGACCGAGGGGGTTGACGTACCCGATGTTAAAACAGTCATGATGACCAGGCAAACGACAAGCCCTATTCTATTCACTCAAATGGCGGGTCGTGCTTTAAGAGGTGAAAAAGCGGGTGGTGGAGAAGAAAAGGACCATGCGAACATTGTCATGTTTATGGACAACTGGAAAAGACTGCTTAACTTTGTGGATGATGTAGAAGGAGTGGATTCAGATAAACCTTCAAGACAAGGGAGGAATCCATTTGACCTTATTTCAATCCAATTGGTAAAAAATGTGGTTGCAGATATCATGTATGAAGGATATGAACAAGCGCCTTATTTACGTTTTATCCCTGTTGGTTGGTATGCAGCAGAGTATGTGGTATCTATAGAAGATCATGGAACTGAAGAACTTGTCTCTTGTATGGAAAGTAGTGTTGTATATGACTTTAATGAATATAAATACGACAAGTTGATGGACTTTTTATTGCAAGAGGATTTAGGTGCTTGGGCGGATGAAAGCTTAGAAGACGATGAGCTATTACCGATTGCATCTTCGTACGCCCATCAATTTTTCATCGATGAAGAGGATAATCTTGATGGAAATCTACATGTGAATATTGTTGGAATCATTAGGCATATCGCTCAAAACAAGACAAAGCCTGAGTTTTTCAACTTTAATGAACGAAATGTTTATGATCTAGATAGAATCGCTTTGGAACACGAGTACACACCACCCCGCGAGTGTATTACATATTTAAAAAACGTATATAATGATGAAGGATTACTCTGGAAATTACTGTATAAGAACTTTATGTACTTTAAGAAGGCATTTGATCATTCTATGAATCGGATATTAATGGGACCAGAAACTGGACAGCCTATAGACGGAATTGGTATTAATGAACCTGTTGGTGTTTTAACGGACGAAATGAGGCAACAAGTTTACCTGCGGGATAATCTTCAATGTCTCTGTTGCGGTAAAAAAAGAAGAAAAGGGGTATCTTTGGAGATTGATCATATTTTACCAATAGCGATGGGTGGGAAGAATACACCTTCCAATCTTCAAACGCTTTGTAGACAATGTAATAGTATAAAAGGCGTGAATGAAATCGATTATCGTTCAATTATATCGCCATTAAACGTACCCAAAGAAATGCTGCTATTCAACATTACCGGTAGTGATGCTATTGAAAATGTGATTGCTAGAATTGTGAACCACATCTATCATTGCAAAGCACTTTGTAATCTTGAATACAACGAGAGAAGAAACGGGAAAAATTACAGTACATGGATCATCAACTTATACAATGGCAACAATCCACAATGGCTTGAGGATAATCTACCTACTTTACTTAATTATGTACAACGCGAACTGGGATGGACTAATCTTGAACAAATAATTGTGAAAACTTAATTTCGGGTACTTGTGCAAGATTACATTCAGTCAATTTGCTACATTTGCATATGTATGAACAGGAGATTTGATAGGCGTCTGATTATCTAATCTCCATTGGCTTTTTATACAATGGGGTGAATTGTTTGTTGTTGTTTGTTGCACACAAACAATTAAACGGATACTTGAATTGATACCTAATACCTAATACCTAATACCAGAACTGGGTAAAATGCATTACAATGGACTCAAGACTAACTAGTTATTTTTTTAAGTCAAAAAAATAAAGGGGGAGCATGATGAATTATTTAATACCCTACGTCGATCCAAAACGAAATGATGGAGAAGAGGATCCGATGTTCAATGAGTTCACTTATGGTGACAAAGGTTCAAGGGGACTTAAGTTGCTTACGACAGTAAACAAAGGGGATTATTTGTTTTTTCACACGAGCATAAACAGAAAACGCTATATCACAGCTTTTTACGAAGTGGAAACCGTTATGCCGATTACAGAAGCAAAGAATAACCCCTTAATTATAAGTAAGTACCGAAATCCACATTTAGTTAACAATGTTGTTAGAGAACATGAAGTAATCGTTTTTGGACATCCCATCCAATCGTTTGAACTCGTCACTCCACTGGAAATAGATGAAGGACTGCTTGATCAGTTAGGTATCCCTTTTGATCCCTATACGAACCCAACTGTTTTCGGTTCTTTGACTTCCAAACTTAGAAACTGGTGCTCTTTGGATGATCGCCAAGTGCGTTTCCTCGTAGATAGCATTTTAAGCTTGCCGCAAGACAAGCTGGTATTGTTGGGCAAACAGCTATCTACCAATGAAATTCCACAACTGTTGGAACGGGACATCGAAGATTTCATTGCCAACTGGCCTAAATTGATTGGCCCAGATATGAAAGTGAAAGATCGTCAATATATATTTGTAAACAGCAATAAACGACTAGATCTTCTTCTGGAAAATGAAAAGACCGGCGAGTTGACAATCGTTGAGATTAAAAAAGATGCCATTGATTTAAATGCTTTGTCCCAACTGAAAAACTATATAGAAGAATATAAGAATGATACAGGAGCTCTTCACGTCAACGGTGTACTTGTCGGAAATGGTGTTTTACCGTACTTTGAGGAACAGATTATTGAGAAGGTCAGAAAACGTGGCTGGAAGTTGCTGAACTACGGATGGTTGTTGTCGTTAGAGGAACCGTACAAGAATTTAATGGATGAAGGGGCTCAGAATATAAATCCTGTTTCACTTTCATTCAGTAAAATGTCAGACGGCGTCAAAGATTCATATAAACTCGTCTTATCTAATCAAATGAACCAAGAGCTTAATCAAGTAAGGATTCATATTAACGATCATTTGAGTGATGGTACTTATGTAAACATCGATAATATGCTAGGAAATGAACAAGTTGAAATTACGAACCTGATGTCTCTTGACATGGATAACATAAAGGAATATATCGTTACAGGCGTCACTTCTGAATCATGGATAAGCCTTTCATTTAGCAACGAGAAGTTACGTAATACAGTAAGTTATAAAACCGAAACAGGAGAAGTGGCTTGGCTTATTCCTTGTTCCGACAGAGAAGTAATCCCGATTGCTAAAATTGTACGTGTTCTCTTCAAAGACCAATATAATGTCGAACCATCACGTGAGAATAAATACTACGCAACATTGTTGACGGAACATCCCCGAATCGAAGGTGTAATGGATGAATTGTATGGACTCGTGGAGGACTATTATCGGGGAAGAAAAGCGTACCATGATTCTGAAACTTTGGAAATCCTGCAACAGAAGTACATGGTGAAATTTGAAAACTCAGAGGGCACGGATATATTACTTGCCTATTGTGAAGCTAGCCGAGACTATTTTAAGTTATCGAGTAAGGAAGTAGCGAGGATGTTTATGAAGTTTGCATTGTAAAAATTTCAGGTACCTGTCGGTGGTGCTATTCTGAAAATACACTACAATAAAGTGACAGGTACCTGTGCAGGGTTAAATTCAGGTTATTCACTACAATTCCATATTTATGTACAGGAGATTAGATAGGTAACTGATTATCTAATCTCTTTTGCTTTTTTATACAATTGGGTGAATTGTTCGTTGTTGTTTGTTGCACAGGCACACAAACATTTGCGGATATATACGGCTTTCATTCCATTAAGAAAAACCTTATACTGAATACAATAGGAGTGATTCGGGATGGATAAACAATTACTTGAAATGATGGGCAAAATGATGGAACAAATGACTGAAGTACAGTCTGATATGACGGACATGAAAACCGAAGTAAAGGGCATGAAGACTGAATTTCAGGACTTGAAAACTGAAATAAAGGAAATAAAAACCGAAATGAATGTACGGTTTGATTCGGTGGATAGTAAACTTGATACTTTGGACGTGCAGTTGAATAGTGGTCTGCAACAAACAGGTGAACAGTTTGCTAAAGTAGATAGTGCCATTGAACAATTGAATGTAACTATTTCAAAAGAAGTGGGTTATTTGAACCATAAAGTTACCGAAGTAGACAAAGAATTGTATTTCCGAACACTTAAACAATAGTGTCAGGTACCTGTGCAAGATCGTATTCGAACAATTCACTACAATTCCATATTTATTCAAAGGAGTTTAGATAGGTAACTGATTATCTAATCTCTTTTGGTTTTTTATACAATTGGGTCAATTGTTGGTTGTTTTTTGTTGCACAGGCACACAAACAATTTGTTACCTAGGTACCAGTTTGGTTACTCGACTACTGCAAAACGAAGAACTGCCTCTTCCAATACGTCAATTCCGATTAGGATATCCTCAATAGCTGTGTATTCATTTGGATGGTGACTGATTCCGTCTACGGATGGAACAAAAATAAGCCCTACAGGACATAACCGGGTCATGTTCATGGCATCATGGCCAGCCCCACTCTGCATGAGTTGATAGGGAATATTCTTGTCCTTACAAACCATTTCTAGCGCATTATTAATTTCTGGGGATAGAAGTACAGGCTCCTCAGAACTAATTTCAATACTTTCTATCTCGAGTTTTCTATTCTCTCTAATGGAAGCTATCGTATGCGCTAAATGATCTTGCACGCGTTGCCTTGATTGTAACGAAGTGGACCTCATATCAATTTTCAATTCCACATCTCCTGGCACGACGTTCATAGCCCCATTGAACACCTCCATAACACCTAATGTAGCGACAGTACCAAAGTCTTCCTCTGCTTTCGCGACTTTTTCAAGTTCCAAGGCAATTTCTGCTGCCCCAAGAAGAGCATCTTTTCTCATATTCATCGGAGTCGTGCCTGAATGCGATGCTTTACCTGTTATTCTAACAATTAGCCTAACCGGTGCAGCAATTCCTGTAACAATACCTATTTTTTTATGATTATTGACTAATACTGGACCTTGCTCGATATGCAATTCAAAAAAAGCTTTAAATTCCTCATTCACTCGACTTGCCTGATCGATACCATTAATATCAAGTGCGCAATAAGAGAGTGCATTTTCTAAAGTAATGCCATCTCTATCTTTCAAATGTCGATATTTGTCCTTTTCAAATAGCCCTGCCATCGCTTTACTTCCAATTGTTGATACACCAAAACGGGATGATTCTTCGCACGCAAATGAAATCACTTCAATGGGATGGTTCGTTTCAATCTTATTTTCATTTAGGCGTTTGATCACTTCCAATGCAGCTGTTACGCCAAGTACACCATCGTATTTCCCGCCCTGGTAGACAGTGTCCAAATGAGAGCCCATGGCAACAGGGGGGAGCCCTTTAATCTTACCTTCCCGTCTGGCAATTACATTACCACAAGAATCCATGCGAATCGCTAGGTTTTCAGCCTTGCACATCCGCATAAAAGCATGGGTACATGTTTGTTCCTCGTTGGAGTAAGCAATTCGTGTTATTCCCTTATCACCAGTATTGTATTGATTTATAGTAGCAAATAATGCTTCAAATCTTTTTCTTCTATCCATGCCCGTAACCTCCAATTATCCATTTTCGTCTTAGCTTGAAGAAAGAGTATACGATTTAAATAACTCATTTAATGATATGTGTCCCTGCCTTTTCATTGATTGCGTCTTTTAAACTTTCGGTATTCGTAATGATAACTCTAATCCCGCTCTCCTCCAAAAAGCTTAAGCTGGCCTCAATTTTAGGGAGCATAGTCCCTTCAGGAAAATGGTTTTCACGTACATATTGCTTCGTCTGTGAAACTGTAATACTTTCCAGCTCTATTTGGTTAGCTTTACCAAAGTTAATACAAACCTTCGATACACCTGTTGTAATAATTAACGTATCTGCGTGTATTTGTTTCGCTAAAAGACTTGTCGCAAAGTCTTTATCGATAACTGCATCTATTCCTTCATATGTATGATCTTCCCGCTGTACGACAGGGATTCCACCACCACCCACTGCAATAACGACAAAATTAGAGTCAATGAGGGACTTAATCGCATCCTTTTCAAGTATATTAATTGGTTTAGGGGATGGTACCACACGCCGGTATCCTCTTCCGGAGTCCTCAATAAATTTCCATTCCGGATGTGTTGCCTTCATTCGTTCAGATTGTTCAAATGTATAAAATGATCCCACAGGTTTTGTTGGGTTTTTAAAGTTGGGATCATCTGAACTTACTTCAACCCGAGTTAGAAGAGTAGCAACTTTTTTATCAATACCCCTTCTTGCAAACTCATTTGTTAATGCCTGTTGAATTTGATAGCCAATCCCGCCTTGTGTATCCGCTACACAATTAACGAGCGGGATTAAAGGCATTCCTTCTTGTTCGCGTGCAATTTCAGACCTTCGAAGACCGAAACCTACCTGTGGTCCATTTCCGTGTGTAACGACAACTTTAAAGCCTTCTTCCACCATATCGGCAATATTAATAACCGTTTTTTCCACTACTTCATATTGATCCTGAATTGAATCAAAGCCATTTCCTTTAACCAACGCGTTTCCGCCGATGGCAACAATTATTACTCCGCTCACACGTGTTCCTCCTATAATGCGCATGTAATGTTCTAGCTGCGTTTGTGTACTCGTCTGCTCAGTAGCTCAAATTCAAGCTCATAGGAAATGGATCCTTCATAGTCTTGATTATATACGGGATTGCAATAATTACATAGTGTCAGGTAGCTGTTCGTGGCACTATTCTAGTAATTCATTACAATTACATATTTATAAGTCACGGATTAGGCATTCAGTGTAATATCTAATCACATTTGAATTATTATACACCCATGTGAGTACCGCCTATGCACCACATAATTCAAAAACAGTCAAAGCTGGGTCTGAATTGTACCGTACACAGGCAACCAATAATTAAATAGGTATTGCTAATCGTCCATTTTTATCGTCTAATTAGCTAGTTGGAGAAAAAGTAGAATAGGACTGATATATATGAAAAAGCTTATGAGTTACTTGGTTTTGTCGATGGTTATCGGCACATCATTAGCGGGATGTACACCTAAGGAAGAGACAACTGAAGTGAAGGAAGGCAAAGTGGAGGATGTAAAAACGGTTCCTTTACTAGATGATAAAGAAAATTACCTTTCTGTAGTTGACGTGGACTATGCTTTTGAATTTGCAAAGAGTTTGGAACAATTTAAGACGAATGAGAAGCTCGGATTCCGCACTGCAGGATCGGTTGCGGAAATAGAAACCGGTGAGCATATCGGTGAAGAAATGAAGAAAATTGGTCTTGTCGAAGTGACAAAAGATGAGTTCAAGGTAGATACATGGGAGTTTGAAAAAGCGGATCTAACATTTACAGATACTAACGGGGAAGAACAGCTAGCTGTCCTCGGTGCTTATCAAGTGAATTTTGACACGGAAGGCGTAAAAGAGCTTGAAGTTGTCTACGCCGGTAAGGGAACTGCAGCTGATTTAGAAGGACTGGATATCGAAGGTAAACTCGTATTAGTTGATATTAATCAGCGTGAAGAATGGTGGGTAAATTACCCGGCGTATCAAGCACATGTAAAAGGTGCAGCTGCTGTCATTACCGTGCAAGAAGCTGGCTATGGCGAAGTGGACCCAGATGCGTTAAATGCACAAGATATTTGTGGACCGGATGATGCGCCAGCGTTTTCGATGTCGCAAACGGATGCAACTGGGTTAAAAGAAGCACTTCAAGCAAATGGAAATTCTCTAACGGTGAAGTTCGATGCTAAATCGACTGTGAAAATGGATGGGAAAACGTATAATTACTACGGTAAAATTATTGGGAAAGATCCAGAATCCTATATCATTTTATCGGGACATTATGATTCGTACTTTGCTGGATTTCAAGACGACAACGCGGCAATTGGTCTTATGATGGGTGTTGCAAAAGGATTGATTGACAGTGGGTATCAACCTGAAAAAACAATTATTTTTAACGCGCTAGCGGCGGAAGAATGGGGTGTTTCGAACTCCCGGTACGATTGGTCAACAGGGGCATACAATCAAATCTTCAACATCCACCCTGAGTGGGTAGGAAAAGCATTTGCCAATATGAACTTTGAGTTACCGGCATATGAACATACAACGCAAGATGAGATTCGTTCGGTGTATGAGTTGAACAGCTATTTGACTGAGTTTGCAAAAGATGTACCACAGCTGTCTGAAGTCTATAAAGATGGAATTTCAGTTGTATCCCCACTACGTACGTGGTCGGATGACTTTTCGTTTGGAATCGCTGGTGTTCCTGCACTTCGGAATGACTTTCAGGACAGCGAATTTATGCACTCGCATTATCATTCCCAGTTCGATAGTGAAGATGCTTTCAATGCACATGCATTGAAATTCCACTTGAATCTATATGGACTCCTGACAATGCATTACGATACGACTGCAGTCGTTCCACTGGATTTCACGATGCGTTTGAACGCGCTGAAAGAAAAAGTTGACGCATCTGTATTTGAAGAAGCAGCTGTATCACCTGACGAATTAATCGCAGAAATCGATCGTGTTCTTGCGATTACTGAAGATGTAAATGAAAAAGTAGCGAAGGTAAATGAAGATTATTTAGCTGCACTGTCAAAAGGGGATTCGGATACTGCTCAGAAAAAGTATGAGGATAGCCGTGCGTTGAACAGTGGATTACTTGCTGCATTTAAGTATGCGGAGGATCAATTTGTACGTTTAACATGGGAAGATGAGCAAATTTTCCCGCACGAACATGCACAAAACAACATCGAGAATATAACGTTATCGATTGAAGCATTAAGCAAAGGGGACATCGCTACTCCGTTGGACGAGTATTTATACGGGGTCGATAACAACTGGTACGCATATGCCTTCGATAAAGAAGTATTCAATTACTTTACAGATTACGTCCTAAAAGCACCTAAAGAAAAACTAATGTGGGGCGAAGGAAGAATCGTCGGCCACGAAGACTTATTTGATACGATTAATTCTTTGAAAGCCAAAAGTGAACAAGCAAATGCTGATGTTTCCAAAGAGATTGAAACATTAAAAGGCGCACTAGAAAGACAAATAGAGTTGTTGAATTCAACTGTGTTGGATGAAACGGCGAGTGTGAAAAAACTAGGCGAGCTATTGAGTGAGCTGAAATAAGGTACGCGTAAAGGTGAGTCTTCTAGCCAAGCAATTATAAACTGTACCCTATAAGATGGACACTTTGAAAAAGTCCCTCTTATAGGGTATTTTTGAATTTTAGGTACCTGCAGGGGGGTATTCGGATAATTTACTACGATATCTACTATTATTTGTAGTTTTATACAATAACGTGAATTGTTTGTTGCGCAGGTACCCCTTACTAAGTAGTGCATACATATAGTAGAACGACTCAAATCATACATTAACCCACTCTATTTTATCGTTTAACTACAAGTGTTAAGTAGTGGTATAAGAATGTGGCAAAAGGATCCGGTCAAAAGACTACCCCATACGCTTAAATCATATAGACTCAACATGCTATTGAAGTTCAAATCTAAAAATGGTGGATAAGTAGATTTGAAGGGGGATAATTATGAAAGCATTAGGAAATGCATTTTGTTTTTTCGGATTTGTAATTATTCTATTTGCGGTATTTACTGGGGCAGACATACTACAATATTTATGTGGAATGATTATAATGCTGCACGGCTCTTCAAATCTAACGGATGCTAATGTTAATGAATTGAAAATGGAAATCAATAAATTGGAAACGAAAATCAGCAGATTGGAAAGTGAGAGTTCTTAACCGGAACTCTTTTTTGTTTTAAATAAATTTCAGGTACTCTGCCACAAATCATACAGACAATGCGTTGAAATTGAATAATGTTGCAAAAGAAGCCAACCAATTAATTGTTTGTGTGCCTGTGCAACATAAAACAACTACTAATTCGCCCAATTGTATACAGAACCGAAAAGGGATTAGATAATCAATTACTTATCTAATCCCTCTTGCGTAAATATATAATTGTGGTGAGTTATCCAAAAACAACCTTGCGCAGGTCCTGACACGATCACAACGCCAAATGCTCTTGCAATTCAACTTTGATACTATCCAATTCATTTTCGTTCATCATGTAATACCATACCCCGTTCATCTTTTTACCCAGACCCTCTTTAATATAAAGCTGGTCAACTTTTCCGAACGCGTCACGGTATTTCGATTGCACGTCAGTCATTTCGTCAAACGTCATATTTGTCCGGACATTCTTGCCAATTGCGCCGAAGATGCCTTTGTAATTCAATAGGCTGTTCAAAGAAGCGCCTTTACGCATAACCGCTTGTATGACTTGCTTTTGTCGGTCCTGTCGACCAAAGTCGCCGCGTGGATCTTCATATCGCATTCGTACAAAAGACAATGCTTCTTCGCCGTCCAATGTGATTTCACCTTTGGGGAATGTATGGCTACCTACTTTAAAGTTGAGTGGATTAGTAACTGTAATACCGCCGACCGCGTCAACAATATCCTTAAAACTCTCCATATTCACTTGAACCACATAGTCAATTGGAATGTCGAGCAAGGCTTCAATGCTATCCATAGACATCTCAATGCCCCCGAATGCGTAGGCATGGTTAATCTTATCTTGGACACCTTTTCCAATTATCTCCGTATAGCTATCGCGTGGAATACTGACCATCTTAGTAGATTTTAATTCTGGATTCACAGTCAAAACAATCATCGTATCCGAACGGCCTTTATCGCCTTCACGTTCATCAACGCCAAGTACGAGTACGGAAAACGGTTCTTTCTTTTTAAAAGCAACAGGTTCTTCGCGTTTTTTGGATAGTTCGCGCTCAATCGGTTCGTGTATCTCTTTCGCTGTATCGGTCAATCCTTTGAAAACCAGAATACCGTAAATAACAACTGCGAAAATTAAAACCCCAATAACTCCAACAATAAATGGCCATTTCTTCTTCTTTTTTTTTGTCAATTCGTCCCATCTTCTATTCCTCCGTCTAGTTGAATCAATTTACTAATCGATGCCTGTGCACCGCGCAATTAGCCTTTATTGCGGGCTCCCTCGTTCTACAGGTCGCAAGTAAGCGTCAACTAGTCAAATAGCCCCCACCTTACGATAGATGGGGGCTTGTTGTATCATTTTGATAACTTATTAAAGATGATACACGTAATGTTGTTGACCAATGCATTTTCGTCTGTCGGCTAAACAGTGGATAGCGTCTTGAAAAGCTGGGGAAGATAGTAATACGGATGCAATCCATTTTCTTTCGCTGTCTTCACGATACTGTAGATAATTGCGCTCTCCATAGCACCTTAAGATGTATTGAAGAAAAGCAAAAGCCGTCTGTTTGAGTATCGCAGTAACCGCCAAAAGTAACGGTTTGGATTTCTACGAATACCTGAAGAAACTTTTTAAGGATCTAAGCGGAATACAGAAAATAAATGAAGTAAGCCGTGTATTCGATTTTAAAAAAGGTGCGCTTATTTTTTATAATTCGAGCTGTTGCTCACTTTATTTACCTCCATGATTTTAGTTTGCCACGTGGTGTCCTTAGTATGCATTTTTGTTTAAAATAGATGCTGTGCACAGCGCAATTCGAATACTATCCAGACAGTACTGACAGCTGATGAGAAGAGTGTTGCTAATTTTTTTAGGATTCATTAACAATCAACATTTGTGAAGTACTACTTAAGCAGATAGGTGTCTAGTGCAAATATAAAGAGAAAAAAAGTCAACCATAAGTATAATGGTTGACTTTTATTTAGCCATTTTTACAATTCTCTATTGTTACCACATTACCAATGGTTCTAAAATACCTTCCTTCTAGCGCAGATGCGTTCACTTTTCACGCAATAGATTTTTCTGAATTTTACCTATAGATGTTCTTGGAAAATCATTAAGGAATCGGAATTCAGTTGGAATCTTGAAAATGGATAGTCGTTCTTTACAAAAATTGAACAAGCTATCGCTATCAGCTTTTTTCCCGTCGTATAATTTAATGTAAGCGACGACCGCTTCTTCTCGCAGTGGGTCTGGTTCCCCAACAACTGCGCAATCTTGGACTGCTGGATGATCGGACAGCACATTTTCAACTTCTAAGGAAGAAATATTTTCTCCAGCACGTTTTATCATGTCCTTATTACGATCTACAAACCAGATAAAACCGGATTCATTATAAAATCCGTTATCTCCTGTATAGAGCCAGCCGTTTTGCAGAGTTTGTATACTTGCCGTGGGATTTTTAAAGTAGCCTTTCATAAGCGACGGGCTTTTGATTATTATTTCTCCTACTACTTTTGGTGGTACATCTTCTCCTCTCTCATTAATGATTCGAATTTCTTGTCCCATTCCAGCTTTTCCGATAGCGGTTATTCCTGTTACAGGGTCAATTGGCATTTCTTCATAAAGTGGGGTTACAATATTTGTCGTAATTGACTCGGTCAATCCATACCATTGGAACAGCTTGATGCCGAACCTTGTTTGAAATGAAGCCAAGTCACTACTGGTAACCAATAACCCATAACCGGCTTGGCGTATAGAATGTCTTCGTTCCGCTGGATGTTCGGGACATTCCAATAGAATTTTAATGACAGTTGCAACTAGACTGGAAACGGTCGGTTGATATCTGTCTATTGCATCCCAAAATGTTGAGGAACTGAATCTTTTTAGTAGTACGATTGTTCCACCAACAACTAAAGTAGCCATAGAAGTATAGTACTGTGAATTCGCGTGAAACAAAGGTAAAAAAATTAAGTAACGATCATCAGACGTCAGTTGTTGGTAAAGCACAGAGGAATGACCTGCAAATAGATAGTTTTCATGTGTGATTAAAACGCCTTTCGGTTTTGCAGTTGTACCCGATGTGTACATAATACATGCGGTATCATTAGCGGTTACATCCATTTGCAAAGACTCATGTGGCAATATAGACTTCTCAAACTCCCAAGAGTCGTTCCAGACTTGAGTGAAAGAAAGGCTTCTGTTTTCAGTAATCGTAATATGTTTTTCATTCAACAAATTCTCTTCATAGATTAATCCTTTGCTTTCGGAGTGCTCTAAAAAATAATCTAATTCTGTTGGTGTTGAGGCCGTATTAATGGGCAGTAATATTGCGCCAATTGCACCGCATGCGTACCAAACTTCGTAGAAGAGCGGTGAATTCGAAAGGAAAACAGCAACTGTATCCTCTTTCTTAATTCCTTTTTTCAATAACCACTGTGCCATTTGGTTTACCCTTTTTAGCATGTCATCATAGGATATATTTTCATCCTCATATAACACGAATGATTTGTTTTTATATTTTGATGCTTGTTCTTTTAATAGTGTATAGACGGTTGTATTTCCATGTGTAAGCATGAATGTGGATCTCCTTTCGTTCTTATATAATTAAGGGCAGTACGGTAACGATAACTCCAGCAACAATCATCAGTAAAACCATTGACACCATGCAGTACCCCCAGATATCTTTCAAACCAAGGCCTGATAAACCAAGTGCAGGTAAAACAAAGAATGGTTGAAGTAAGTTTGTTACCACATCCCCAATTGTCACTGTATTAATAGCGGTGGCAATTGGAACATTCAAAGCTCTTGCTGCTTCTATCATAATGGGTCCTTGAATTTGCCACTGACCACCTGCGGAAGGTACAAATACATTGACGATAGCTGCGGATAAGAAGGACAGAAAAGGGAACGTATATTCATTAGAAATTGAAACGAAAGCTTCTGAAATCACACTAATTAGTCCTGATCCCACCATCATCCCCATAATTCCTGCATAAAAAGGAAATTGGATTAGTATACCCGATGCAGACGGCATACCTTCTGTTATTGCATTGATATAGCTGATTGGTGTTCCGTGTAAAGCTAGGCCCAGTATGATAAAAAAGAAATTTAAGATATTTAGTTCTAAGTTGAATCCATTGATAAGGACATATTGGACAAGCCAAGTAACACCCAGAGCAACGAGCGTGTACGTGATGATTTTACTGTGATCTAACTTTTCGGCAACTGTTTTCGAAGGGCTATGAACCGTATTTGTGAAAACTTCTACATCGCCCTCAAAAGGAATAACTTCATCTTGCTTTGGCATCATTTTGATGTAAGCAAATAATACGACTGCCAGACCTATAAATGCCGTAAGTAATAAGGTGGGGCTGAAAATTGTTTCTGATAGTGGTATGAGACCAATACTACTTTCTAGTGAATGCCCCGGTGTATTTACGAGTAATGGAGCAGTAATTGTAATACTTGCAGGGAGAATGGCTATTGTCCCTGTATAAGCTGCAGCAATTAAGATTCGAAAGTCTGCTGTTTTCACATTTTTCGCAACTTCAATTGCAAAAAGTGATCCAAGAACTAATCCAAGTCCCCAGCTCAAATACCCTGCCGCTGCCGCCACAACGATTGTGAGGATGAGCGCTGATTTTTGTGTTTTAGGAATTGATGCGGCCTTTATAAGTATTCGTTGGATTGGAGGCGCTTTCACAAGTGCATACCCTGTAATTAATATAAGAATCATCTGCATCGTAAAGGCTAGAAAGTTCCAAAAACCGCCATACCAATGTGTCGTCATTTCAGTCAAAGACTGATGGGTTACAGTAATGCCTAGGATAAGCGTGATGAAGGTTAGCAAAATAGCGAAGATAAAAGCGTTCGGCAAATAATTTTCTACAGCTACTTTAAAGCGTTGGGAGATCCTTCTTAACATTCCATTTCCTCCTCTTAATCTTTATTTGTAAGAACTTTCTTCATAGGACTTTACAAAAGAGTGCATATTATTAATACTGTAGTAGACTCTAGTCTATGAATATAATTTCGCAGACTGGAGTCTAATTGTCAAGTTAATTTAAAACATTCAGAATAGGAGAGACGGGATGAATCCTCGAAAACAAAAGGCTTTGCAGACGAAAGAAAAAATCTCAAAAGTAGCATTAGAGCTTTTTAACACAAAGGGCTTTAATAATGTCACTGTGGATGAAATCATCGAAAAGACCTCTACTTCAAAGGGTTCTTTCTACAACCATTTCAAAAGTAAACACGATATTTTTGCTGAGAAATTCAAAGAAATTGATGATTATTATATAAATGAATTGATTCCACAAATGGAAGGGAATATGTACTCGTTTGATAAGTTAAAAAAGTTTATCTACATGCAAATGACTTATATTGAGCAAAACCTAGGTTGGGATGTAGTAAGAACAATCTATGAACAGGAATTGAATACGGAGCGTACAAGTTATTTTATGAATCCCGACCGACCGTTATATGAAATCTTATTTAATTTATGTGAAGAAGGAATTAAGAAACATGAGCTGAGACAAGATTTAACACCAAATGAAATGGTGACGGTTCTGGTGCAAGCAATGAGAGGAATATTGTACGACTGGAGTATTAGTAAAGGTAATTATTCCTTGGCATGTGAGCAAAAAAAATTGTTTGACGTAGTCATTAGAGGAATGATGATAACATAATAATCGATGCCAGTGCACCGCATAATTCAGACACTAATGAAACAATTTCTATAGCGAATGAAAGGAGTTCTCTGGCCGAACGTAGCTGGAGGTTTTTTCATTTTCAATCTGTCCGTAATAAGGGTGCGACCACAGTCACTCAGACAGTGGTGTGTAGGGCAATACTATGTACTTCTATTTTGCACTACACAAATATCTACTCTTTTTTGTACTTTCATAGGATTGGATGAATTGTTAGTTGTTGTTTGTAGGCACCCACACAATGGGGGTATAAAGTTAATTCTCCAAGGCTAAACAGTGCTCTTTAACATTGATCTATCAGGTTTTTCTCTACTCACAACACTAAACACAATACAGTTTCATAGTCTTGACTTACAAAAAGGTGTTTATGATACAATCCGAAATAGGAGAGGGGTTGTAGTAATCCCTTTGAATGTAATGGGCCCCATTCGAAAACCAATGTCTGCGCACCATGCAATTCCCAATAGGGTGTTAGTTGTACAATACACAAGCAACCAACGCAAAAAAACGGAACAGGGGATAGATTATCCTGCCCCTTAGTCCCGTTTAATCCTTTATCAAATGGCCTTCTAAAGCCGTGACAACTTCTTTCATGTAGGCGATTAGTTCACTTCTAATATCTTCATCAAAAAGAGCAAAATCGATAGTCGTTTTTACAAACCCGACTTTTTCACCAACGTCATATCTTTTCCCTTCAAAATCATAGGCATATACGTTTTGGATTTGGTTTAATTGCTGTATCGCATCGGTTAACTGTATTTCTCCTTCTGCGCCAATCGCATGCTGACTTAAGAACGTGAAAATTTCGGGCGTTAGAATGTAGCGGCCTACGATTGCCAGGTTTGAGGGAGCGGCTTCAGGACTAGGTTTTTCTACCAGGTTTCGGACTTCGTATCGTCTGTCCTGTTGTAAGCCCGGATCTATTATGCCGTAACGCTGTGTATCGTTCCAGGGAACTTGCTTAACCCCGACAACGGATGAACCTGTTTCATCAAATACATTCATCAGTTGTTTTAAACAGGGTGTTTTACTTCGAACGATGTCATCACCTAGGAGCACTGCGAATGGCTCATTACCTATAAAATGTCTTGCGCACCATACAGCATGCCCAAGGCCAAGTGGTTCTTTTTGACGAACATAGTGAATGTTAGCAAGGTTTGCAGAATGCCGAACTTTGTTTAGTAGGTCTATTTTTCCTTTTTTTAATAAGTTTTGCTCGAGCTCTGGAGCGTAGTCAAAATGGTCTTCAATGGAACGTTTGCCTTTGCCTGTAACAATTATGATTTCTTCAATGCCAGATGCCACGGCCTCTTCAACAATGTATTGTATTGTTGGTTTATCAATAATGGGTAGCATTTCCTTAGGCTGTGCTTTCGTAGCTGGTAAAAAACGGGTGCCAAATCCTGCGGCAGGTATAATGGCCTTTTTTATTTTCATCGCTATTTCCCCTAATGTCAATTTTTATAACTAAGCCTTATGGCGCCCTCTCAATTTCCAAAGTTGGTACACCATAGCTAAAGATGTGATGATGGTAAGGTAGGTTAGTACAATCCAGCCCGATTGTAAATAAGGCAGAACGGCATTTTGTATAGGCTCACTAGTTAAAAAATTCCTTTGATCAATACAAAAATAGGTTCCAAGTGCTATCAATAATATAACTGCAATAATGCCTTCAGTAAGCTTACTTTTTGTTTGCCCTCTTTCAGCACTATACTGAATGGCCCATCCATCTTTTTTATTTGCAGATAATTTTCCTAACCAAACATTTATAAAGGTAATAAGATTAACCCATAAATAGATTTCTGGACTTATTAATAAAGCCGCAAAAATGACATCTGTGGTTCTATGCATTGGCGTCTTAAGGGCAAGAATCGTATTTAATAATGAGGCTATAACTACTGGCGTAAGCCAAATCCAGGACCAATTAAACTGGTTTGTCGCGATGCTAAGGATTAATAGTGAGACGAATAATGCACGAATGAGTAGATTCATAAATGTTTTTACTTGTGCTAACCATATTTTCCCCCTATGCTTTGAGCGGACCCCGATATTACTATTTGTAAGTAGTTCAACTGTTCCGGATTGCCATTTGTTCCGTTGTTGCCTGAACGTATGGTATGTTCTCATGGCATCCACGTAACAACGTGCAGTAGGGCTAATTAATGTTTTCCATTGCTTTTGCATTTGCCATGTTAGTAGCATGTCTTCTACATCACTTTCATCCTGCCAAGGGCCATCTAACTTGTTTTCATCGACAACATCTTGCAGTGACTCTGGCCGAAATAATGTAGCCTGGCCTCCAAGTACATAGGTGCTTCCACCACTATATTGTAATTCCAACAGCCAACTTGCCATATCTTGTTTTTGCTGATGAGTCCACCAGCGTGTAATGGGACCCCCATATTCACCGCTAGCAATCATTTCTTCGTAATGGGGATCAGATTTTGAAATTAGGCTTTTCTTTTTTGGCATCCTCATGGTGTACTTAGCCATTACCCCGCCAATATTTCGAGAACTCATTAATCCTTCCCAAAGTTGTGATAATGCACCAGGCGCAAGTCTACTATCCGCATCCATTCCAAGAACAGCTTTGATTGAGTTCTTATAATACTCTTCATAAATAGTTTGCTTTTTATTATACAGGTCTAAAGGATCTCCATAAATACTTTTCCAGGCTGCATTTAAAGCCCCAACTTTTCGTTGTTTATTATTTTTCGTAGTAAGGACCCTTAATTCTAAATTAAATTCTATTCCGGCTTCTAACGCTTTTTCCTCAGTCCGATCCGTACAGTTATCAGCAATTACAATTACATCCAGATCCACGTCCTTAGGCAACGTTTGATCGCCTAACCCAGCTAAACAGTCACGAATCGATTTTTCTTCATTATGTGCAGGGATGAAGGCAACAATTCTTGGTCTCATATAGGTATTTCTTACCCCGGATACCTGCTTAAATGCCGGATCCTCAATGCTATTTAACAAAGATGTTTCCTCCTCTATATCTACTTCTAATTTATTGAAATCCTGTTGGAAATAGAACGAAAAAGTGAAGAAAATGTGCCTGTGTACTGCACATTTCAGACACTAATCAGACAGTTTCAATTTCTAGAAGAAATAGTAAGTAGGTATAAGTAAGGGAGAATATAAATGATGAAAAGTGACAGTCACTATGAAAAGATTGGATTGTAATTAACGCATAAATATTGACACTCCCGAGTAGAGAGCCATTCTGGACTAAGATTACGCACCCCAATTATATAGAAGGACCACTTAATTGAGAATTGTTATCACTGATTGTATACTAGATTAGGAACAGACAAATATAATTGAGTAAGGAGAATATATAATGCAAATATACTGGACTAAAATAAATAAGATTATTGAAGAAACGCCTGAGGTTAAGACGTACCTACTCGACTGTCCGAAAGACTTTACATGGGAAGAAGGTTCCCACACCCACTTCGCACTGGAAGGTTTTAATGCCGGAGATAAACCAAACCGCGGCCTGATTCGTCACATGTCAATCTCCACTTTGCCGCACGAAAATTCAATCGGTATCACAACACGCATCAGAGAGAAGTGCTCTGAGTTTAAAACGATTTTAAGAAATCTTGAGGTCGGCAATGAAGTTGCACTATTTAAAACTCATTCGAATGTACCGCTTAAAAGAGAAGACAAAAATGTTTACCTGCTGTCATCAGGTGTCGGCCTGGCAACATTCAGACCGCTTGTACTGGATTACTTCGAACGTCCTGACAACGTCAATCAAATCCATTCCCTCAACATCGACTCATCAAGTGATTTCTTATTCACTACTATTTTTGAATCCGCGCCAGACAAGAATTTCACATCACAGTTCGTTGATAACCGTAAAGACTACTATGAAGAAGTGAAGACTCTTGCTGCAGACAAGAATGGACTCTTCTATGTTGTCGGTAGCGATGAATTCCTTGTGCAGAACATTAAAGTACTGCGTGAGCAGGGCATCAAGCCTGAACAGATTATGCTCGACAAACGTGAACAGGCACTGCCTGAGTTTTTATCGTTTGATTTGTCAATTTAAGCGAGACACTATATTTTCTTTGTAACTACTAACTAGCTGTTCTATTACTGGTGCAATTAGTTAAGTTTAAGATTATAAGCCAAATTCCTCGTTCAAGATAAGAAGGAGTTTACTGTCAGGTACCGATTTTTAAGCATTGTTAATTTAACAGCGGATAATTAATAAAGGGGGGATAAAACGATGAGATTCTTTTCAAAAAAGAAAGTAATAGAAACAAAAGTATTCGATCCAATTGCTAACGTAGAGAAATTGATGAGAGAACTCGAAGTACCGTCATGGTTGCAAAATGATTTGGTTGCAGTGTTAAAAGCTAAGCGGAAAAAAATGAGTAACGAGGAAATTCGAAACTTGTTGGAACAGCTGTCGATGTCTGAAGACTATATACTTCCTGAGGAATTTCAAGTCGAGAAAAGTTTAGATATGTGTTTTAACACTCATAAAGAGTGGGTTGAAAGTGAAATCAACGAATACGCTAAACTAACCTCCGAAGACGTCGACACGACTTTGAAGAATCTACCTGCATCCATTCAAAAGATGAATCGCAAAGCGCAAAAAGCAAAAAGCTTATCTAGCGGTGAGCATTTGTTTATTGACTATTTTTTCACAACTAGATTGATTGTATCCTCAGTATGTTAGGTACTTGCACATGATACTACACTGACGATTCACTACAATTACATAGTTATAAGGCGTGGATTAGGTATTTACTTCAATATCTAATCTTCCTTGCGTTTTATGTAATTGCGTGAATTAGTCGTCATTGTTTGTTAAACCGATTTTATATCTTATGCCTGTCGGAGCTTAACGGCGCCTTCCGCTTTTCTAGAGATCTAGCTCCAGGCGCCAACTCCTCGAGTCGCTTCAGTCTTGCCGAATAGGCAAAGCCCGCCTTTCACGTCAAGCCTTTCAGCGCTTTTCGGAGCTAAGCGGCGCCTTGCGCTTTTCTAGTGATCCAGCTTCAGGCGCCAACTCCTCGGGTCATAAGGCGCTTCGGCTATGCGGCAAAGAGCGCCGCTCCGCCGACCCGTCTTATGCCTGTCGGAGCTTAACGGCGCCTTCCGCTTTTCTATGTTAATAC
>NZ_JADPRX010000041.1:0-27575 GCF_017347125.1 Sporosarcina sp. E16_3 | reverse complement strand
ACGGCAGGAAGAAGAAGTTTGTTTGCAGATTCTGACCGCCGATGCGCGTAAATATCTTGCGGCAAAGCTCCAAGAACAAACGCAGTTGTAAGAAGGTGTGTCAATTTAATATGAATTGGTGAAAACTCTATTCTATTACATACTAGAATAGAGTTTTAATGTTGTCCTTTGTCTTCATTTGTCTTCTTTGGCAAAGGGGTGGCCTATTTTAAAGTATCAGTTTGGATGATTATAGTTATGTGTTCTACGGAATGAAAAAGTGTTACTAGATAGTTTTATCGTGACAAGCACTTACTCAATCAGGTTTGTTCTAAATTGACATGATTGTCTTGGTACCAAAGTGCCATCTTTTGGTGCGAATCACGATTGTTTGTCACGCAGATACTCTTAACGATTGTATTTAAGCTAAAATCTAGAACAAACTAGGTGCATATTTAATGAAGTAATATATAACGTAAAGCCAGCTCAAACAACCATGTATAATTGCCCAACCAATTGACTTGTATGCTGTGTATGAAATAACCATGGAAAGACAAGTTCCGAAACTAATGCCTTTTTTGAGTACGTTTACTGTTCTTTGATTTTGATATTCTTTTTTCCGCATCTTAATTCCCCCCAGTTTGAATTCGAAATAATCGTCAACAGAATAGTAGCTCATTTAATTAAGTTTAACAGGTTAAAAAAGTAGATTACACTAACAGGTATTAACACTATACTCTGAAATTCAAAACTTAGACGAGGATATGAAAGTGATATCCAATTGAAAGCGGAAGGACAACAAGAATTGGTGCGTTATTTAGAAGAAATATATAGGGTATAATGAATTATCAGAAGTGGATACTACTAGTGATGAACTTGCAAATAAATAAATGCGTAAAGAAAGTAGGCGAACCGATGATGAAGAGAAATGAAGCGATAGATGCGGGATGGAACTTAGACAACAGTTATGCTCATCTGCCAGAAATGCTTTTCACAATAATAGATCCAAATCCTGTAAGCACTCCGGAGTTAATTATAGTTAATGATTCTTTGGCGACATCCCTTGGATTGAATATCGAATCGATTCGAAGCAAGGAGGGCATTGTGATATTTGCTGGTAACGAGGTTCCTGAAGGCGCTTTGCCGCTTGCTCAAGCCTACGCGGGGCATCAATTTGGGCATTTTGCAAGGCTAGGGGACGGCCGGGCCATGTTAATTGGCGAACAGATTACGCCTTTAGGTGAACGGTTTGATATTCAGCTTAAAGGTTCGGGCCGAACACCTTATTCTCGCGGTGGCGATGGCCGGGCGGCACTTGGACCGATGCTGCGTGAATATATCATTAGTGAAGCTATGTATGCGCTTGGTATTCCTACGACACGTTGTCTAGCGGTGGTGACAACCGGTGAGACTATCATCCGTGAAACCGACCTTCCTGGCGCCATTATGACTCGTGTGGCTGCCAGTCATCTGCGCTTTGGAACTTTTCAATACGTTGCAAAATGGGGCACGGATGAGGAGCTTCGAGCTCTGGCTGACTATGCACTAGTGCGCCATTTCCCTGACGTTGAAGCGGATGATAATCGCTACCTTGAGCTACTTCAGGAAGTGATCAAGCGACAGGCCGCCTTGGTTGCCAAATGGCAATTGGTTGGTTTTATCCACGGAGTGATGAATACCGATAACATGACGATAAGTGGGGAGACCATCGATTATGGTCCATGTGCATTCATGGATACCTATGACGCGGAAACGGTTTTCAGTTCTATAGACGTCCAAGGTCGTTATGCCTATGGCAATCAGCCGAATATTGTCGGGTGGAATCTGGCGCGATTCGCTGAAACGCTAATCCCACTACTGCATGAAGAGTATGCGGAGGGTGCCAAACTGGCGCAGGATGCTATTTCAGATTTTCCAGAGCAGTATCACGCGAATTGGCTTAAGGGAATGAGAGCGAAGCTGGGGTTATTTAATGAAGAGATTGAGGATGAATCCCTTATTGAAGACCTTCTTCATATGATGGAGAAGAATCGAGCTGATTATACGAATACTTTCCGCGCATTAACCTTTGATAACTTGGGAGATTTGGCCCTTTTTAAGACTCCGGAATTTGCCGGATGGCATGAGTTATGGCAGGCAAGACTAGGCCGGCAGCAGGAATCGAAGGTCAGCTCTGGGCAGTTGATGCGAGACAGCAATCCTGCACTAATCCCACGGAACCATCGGGTAGAAGCTGCACTAGAAGCTGCCGTGAACAAAGGTGATTACGGTGTGATGGAGCGGCTACTTGAAGTTCTTTCAAGTCCGTATGCGTACACTCCTGGCCAGGATGATTATTCCACTCTTCCTGTGCACTCAATAAGCCCATACCAAACCTTTTGCGGTACTTAATAATTTGCTTTTAAAATCCGGTGCTAGCTGCTGCTACAATTCAAAGAACATGAATTATGTCGGTAACTGGCACCAGGTATGATGCTACACTTAATTATAAAAAAATAGGGTCAAATAATAATAAATGAGGTTACTTATATGAATGAAAGAAGTTTTGAAGATTATAAATTAAGCGATGAAATAAAAAGAGCTCTTGTTTTCTTGAAATATGAAACGCCTACAGAGGTTCAAAGTGAAGTCATACCGAGGGCGCTTGAAAACCAGGATCTCATAGTGAAATCTCAAACGGGTAGTGGCAAGACGGCATCTTTTGGTATCCCTCTTTGTGAAATGATTGATTGGAAAAAGGAAACTCCACAGGCATTAATTCTCACACCTACCCGAGAGCTTGCCGTTCAAGTTCAAGAGGATGTAACAGCTATCGGGAGAGTTAAAAGAATTAGAGCTATGGCGGTTTACGGCAAAGAATCCTTTAGTAAACAAGAGGAAGCGTTGGAACGAAAAACGCATATTGTCGTGGGTACACCTGGGCGTGTGATGGACCATATTGAAAGAGGAACATTACGTATAGATGAAATAAAATACCTGATTATAGATGAAGCAGATGAAATGCTGGCCATGGGCTTTGTCACCCAAGTAGAAGCTATCATAAAAAAACTTCCGTTAAATAGAGTAACGATGGTATTTTCTGCTACATTTCCTAAAGCTGTTGAAAAACTTTGCCATAACTATATGAAAACCCCTATTTCTATTCAAATTGCTTCTACGGGAATCACAACGAGTACGATTGAACATCGTGTAATTGAAGTGAATGAGGCTGGGAAAATGTCATTGCTGAAAAATGTTACTGTTGTTGAAAACCCTGATAGCTGTATTATCTTCTGCAGAACTAAAAGGAATGTGGACGCCGTGTTTAAAGAATTGGAAAGATCAAACTATTCTTGTGAGAAAATTCACGGTGGAATTGTACAAGAAGACCGATTTGCAGTTATGGAAGGCTTCAAAATGGGGAATTTCCGTTATCTTGTAGCGACTGATGTGGCCGCAAGGGGAATCGATGTAGCTAAAATAACACTCGTGATTAACTATGACGTTCCCATGGAAAAAGAGAGCTATGTTCATCGAACTGGCAGAACCGGTCGTGCTGGTCATAATGGAAAAGCAATAACGTTTGCAACCCCGAGTGACAGCAAAACACTTAAAGCAATTGAAGCATACATTGGCTTTCGGATTGCTACCCGGGAAGCGGCGACACAGCAGAAAGTAGTCGTTGGAAAAAATGCATTCGAGGAAAAAGTCAGTGGTCGTCAGAAATCCCAAAATACAATTCAAGTACAATCAAACAAGGATGTCATGAAACTCCATTTCAACGGCGGAAAAAAGAAAAAGCTTCGTGCCGTAGATTTTGTTGGGACAATTGCGAAACTTCCCGGCGTAACAGCAGATGATATTGGACTTATTACGATTCAGGATGAGTTGACTTATGTGGATATTCTGAATGGCAGAGGTTCATTAGTTTTGCAGGCCATGAAAGAAGCTACGATTAAAGGAAAGAAGCTTAAAGTTAGCAAGGCTAAAAGAATTTGATTTTTTAAAGGTGAGCAATTAGTACCAAGTAACTAATAAAAATGGGAAGGGGAACTGGCAATGCGATTGGTAAGACCATCCATCGAATGGAAAAACGAGCATGAAGATTATTTGAAAGAGTGGGATGAACCTCGGATGACGCCGAGCAGTTTTAATTTAGCTGGTTACGAGAACTATGAAGTTTATTTGGATGCGCTGGAAATCCGGGAAAGTGGGTACGGAAAGTGGGTGCCTAGCACTAACTATTTCTTGGTAGATGATACTGATAGAGTGCTAGCGATGGTTGACATAAGGCATAGTCTGACAGATTATTTACATAATGTCGGCGGACATATAGGGTATGGTGTGAGACCTACGGAAAGAAGGAAAGGTTATGCGACACTGATTCTTGCAGAGGCATTGAAGAAATGCGATGAACTTGAAATCGATCGGGTACTGGTAACTTGTAATGATGACAATATTGGATCTGCAAAAACGATAGTGAAGAATGGCGGCATTGAAGACAAAAGCTTTATTGAAGAAGATGGAATGGTGGTTCGGCGTTTTTGGATAGAGAGATAATTGCATGGATGTTGTCCCAATCTTGAAAATGACCGTGAAACTTTAAACAATCATGTTTTTTTAGTACCTATGGCTGCAATGCTAATGGGTACTGAAAAAACAACCCAGAAGTATGAGGTACTTCTGGGTTGTTTTGGGGGGATTTGAAATTAAATGAATGGTACATTTAACTTCATAAGGTCTTTTTGGTTGAAGGTTAAACCGGGAAGAGTTAAAGTCGCTGCATTTATTGCAAAAGTATTGGCAATAACATTTGGACTTCCAGGATGAAAAATTCTAACTTCATAGTGGAACGGGTTAACTGCTTGACTTAAGTTTTTGTGTTGATTTGGTAAAAGAGTTACTAATTGATTGAGCAGGATTACTGGGCTACCACTATTCCAATTGATAACTTGTACCCTTACTTGAAATGTTTTAGTTGGATCAAGGTTAGCCACTTCAATATGAGCTGCTGTTTGGTCAACAACTGTATTTAATACACCTGTAGTTAATACCATAGGTTTTAATCTAGGATGATCATTACATGGGTCTTCACACCTGCGTCTATGATTAACATTAGATGTGTAATCATGGTAATACCCAGACTTGTCTTCATTTTTATAATCACTCATTTTCTCACCTCCTTGCATGTACGCTATTACTACTATATTAAAATTGTTGAAAAGTGTTACAAGTTGTCCTGCTTTCCAGGAATTTATTTTACGGGAATAATGATTTTTATCAAAAGTTGGAGCATTATTTGACAACGGGGGAAGGCGATGGGGAAAGTTGTTTTTACTTTAAATTAATTTCGAACTATGAAAAAATGACTCTTGCCAATTTATTCATAGTTGACTGGTGATTGCAGTTTTCGCAAACAAAACGGCAGGATGAAAAAACAATTTAATGGAATCTCACGAAGAATTACCGACTTCAATCTCATGTATATCTAATAAACAGTCATGAAAGCTAGACTTTCATGACTGTTTAGAGGTATTCTTTACATTGATTTTTTGCACTCACTAATCCTCTGTGATTTCACTCGTTGCCGTAATCAAGACTCCATTAAGCGCCTGTGTTGCCAGCCGATCCGCTTCTGAATTTAATTTCCGCTGCACAAGTTTATACTCAGGTTGGATGCCGAGCTCTTTCAGCTTTTCTTCTATCCGGTCTGCCCAGCCCGACAGAACATTTTCGAATGTCGGCCATTCCTCGGTCAGCTGGTTAATCACCACCTGGGAATCGCCGATGAATTGGACCGGTAGATGATGGACATTTAAAAGCTCAAGCTCCTGCAGGCATAAGTAGAGTGCCGCATATTCAGCCTCATTATTAGATGTGAGTTCGGCAGAAGGTGCATTTCGCCGCAGCCTGTAGGATTTCCCACTCTGCTCATAATAAATAACGCAACCCATACCCGATGAACTTGTCTCGCGGTCGAAGCCACCGTCGAAATAAACCGTGATGTTATGTGGTTCGGTTTCGATTCCTTTCAAATAGCCCTTCATCTCTTTGACCGACCACGTGCTGTCGAAGCGATCAACGAATGTTACGCTTTTGGTACGCCCAGTCCGCTCCAGGTCTTCCGCAATCACTAGTGCTTGCGCTGCCGGCATCTCTTCAGAGCGAAAGACGGTTTCCGAGCCTCTCGATAATCTGTAAATCCATTCGATGAGAACATTCATAACCATTCCTCCTATATCAGTAAGTCTGTCTATCTAGTCATTTCATTTTTTAACTGACAAATCCTAACCACTATCAGTTTACCCGATGCAGTCCGAATTTATGAAACGACTCAACTTGTCAGCAACCCATTCAGAAAGCAAACTGCGTAAATATAGAATGAAAACCAGACATTCGAGTAAATGTCTGGTTTTTGATTGTTTTTATTCAGATGTGTGGAGTACTTGTCATCCATAAGTGCTCTTATTTAGCCTCTACCAACTAGTACTTTTTTATTTTTCTTCGTAATCGAAATCGCCAACAAAGTCATGGCGATTAGACTAATAATCGCAAATATAGTAGCAGCTAAGAAGGCGAAATTAATACCGTGTAGTAATCCATCTGCAGAAATTATGCTCAACTGTTCTGATGTCGGATTTCCTCCTGCCGTATTTATAACTTCTTTCGACACAAATAAATTCGTTTGAGTCGTCATAATGGTCGTCATGACGGCTGTACCAATTGCGCCTGCAATGGCCTGAAGCGTATTTTGCATGGCTGTGCCATCACCGTGTAATTTACTTGGCAATGAATTTAATCCGGCAGTTGTAAGTGGCATCGTTAAGAAAGTGAGTCCAATCGACCGAACGAGATAAATAACTGCGAGTAACACGATTCCAGATGTATACGTCAAATTGGTATAAGCTGCGGTTGTACAGACAAGTACAACTGTGCCGAAAATACCAATCCACTTGATGCCGTATCGATCATACATTCTTCCAGCAATCGGTGACATAATCGCCATGGCGATACTTCCTGGTAATAGAAATAGACCTGATTCTAATGCAGTCATTCCACGATTACTTTGTAAATAAATCGGGATTAAAATCATTGCTGCATACGTAACTCCGTTTACAAAGAAACTAATAATGATAGAAAATGTAAATTCTATGGACTTAAATATTTTTAAATCAATGAGCGGCTCTTTTGTATTCAGTTGTCGTATGACAAATAATATAAGTGAGATTACACCTATAGTTAGGGGGAATATGACAGTTAAGCTGCCCCAACCCGCTTTGCCAGCTATACCAAACCCGTATAAAATACCGCCGAAGCCGAACGTTGACGTAATAACGCCCAAGATATCTAACTTGGCAGGTCGTGGCTCTGAGACGTTTTTCAGCACAAAGAAAGCGGCGATTAACGCTGATAGAGAAAATGGTAAAATGGCGAAAAAGATAAAGCGCCATGATAAAGTCGTAATTAAAAAACCTGAAAGCGTAGGGCCGATTGCCGGTGCAAACATAATCGCAACCCCAACGATTCCCATTGCAGCACCGCGCTTCTCCATTGGGAAAAGTCTGAACACAACACTAATTAATAAGGGCATTACAATTCCTGCCCCAATCGCTTGCACAACACGTCCTGTTAAAAGAAGTGTAAAGCTTGGTGCAATCCCACAAATTAGCGTACCGATTGAAAAAACAATCATCGATGTAAAAAATAGTTGACGGGTTGAAAAACGAGCCATTAAAAATGCCGTAATTGGAATGAAAATACCATTCACCAGCATATACAATGTAATCAACCATTGCGCAGTTGCTGTGGAAACCTTAAATTCCTCTGATAATGTTGGTAATGCAACGTTTAGTACTGTTTGATTTAATATTGCCGCAATCGCACCGATTAACAGCACTGTTAAAATCGGTCCTGTTTTAAAAGTAGTTGTTTCTTTAATTCCCAATCAAATGAACTCCCTTTTCGAACAAATATTATTTCTTTAGCATGCTAAGTAATTAAGTAAAATAATCAAGTATTTAAATTGGATTCGATTTTTTGTAGGAGACGTTTCAGTATTATTCGGTCCTCTAGGCTAATGTCATTCAACATTTTATCTTGATGATTTCGCCATATTTCTGCGATTGAATTTTCAAGTGCGCTTCCTTTCTCCGTTAAGAAAACCCTTGTCACACGTCCATCCACCGCATCTTTCGTTCTAGTCACAAGTCCATATTCTTCTAGTTTTTTCACCATATTTGTCAAGGTCGGCGGTTCACAGCCCATGAGTTCAGACAACTCCGTTTGGCTCGCACCGTCTTTCTTCCACAATTGCCAAAGCAGATGATCTTGCCCGACGTGGATTTTAACCTCTCTTAACGAATCTGCATAATCTTTTCTTGATTTCGCAGACGTTTTCGCAAACAATATGCGAATGTCTTCCTCAATCATGGTATCAATCCTTTACAAGATAATTAGCCTGCTAACCATACCTTAAATTGAATAGCTTTGTCAATGAAATCACGGGTATCCCATTCATGCAACGAGTCAGAAAGATATGGTGAAATACAGAGTGAACAGTGGGTATTTTAGCTTGGCTCGTGGAAAATCTTCAAATAGAAAATGACCCACCGTGGTCCGCATTGGTAAGAGGCGTGGTGGGTTTATCCCGTTAGCTACAACAATTTGCACAGCTTTATACACGTAGTAGAAATGAACAAGTATGCATAGTGTCGCATAAACCTATATTTACATCCTTTTTATATACCCGTTAATCCGCGATTTTTCTTCTGCACTAATTTCAGTTCTTAATCCTTCAATGCTTTCTTTCCGTCGCTCGTTTTTCTCCTTGATTGCAGCAAGTTCTTTTCCTTCAGCGAATTCCATTGCTACTTCTGCTGCTTCCATATTGCTGATGGTTTTCTTTAGCCTATTTACATTGTCGTCTGAATCATTTGGTTTGATGCTAGTCATTATACTTCCTCCTTCATTTTTTAATAAAACCTTCAAGAGATAGCGTTCCCAACTTTTGAGTAACTATTTATAGCGTTTAAAACCTTGTATCCATCATTGTACATGACAGGTTCTTCTTCGACTTTAGGATTTATTTACTGTGTGGACGAAGTTGAAAAACTATTATTTATTTGCTATTATCAGTACTGGCAGATATTTCTAATCATTGGTGGTACTCGTGTATCTGGAGTCTAAAGGGGAAGTAAAGTTTGTGGGGATACTCGGTGAAAGGGGGAAAATAAATTGAAAATTATCGACTTACATTGTGACGTATTGCTGAGATTGTATCAATCAAAGGGGGAAATGAAGTTTCAAGATTCGTTGGAACTTGATACGAGTTATGAGAAATTAATAAAGGGTGGAGTAAAGGTACAAGCATTCGCCATATTCGTATATCCCGAAGTGAAGTCAGATCAGAAATTCCAAGCTGCTTTAGATCAAATCCATTACTTCTATACAGATGTACTTGGGAACAATCCGAATATGAAACTGGTCAAGGACTGGAGCGATTTCGATCAGTTAAAAGACGGAGAAATTGGAGCGATGTTGACACTTGAAGGTGTGGATGCAATCGGAAACGATCTGCAAAAGCTATCTATTCTCCATCAATTGGGCGTCCGTTCGATTGGACTAACTTGGAACAATGCTAACTTGGCAGCAGATGGAGCGGGGGAACCACGTGGGGCGGGACTTACGTCGTTTGGCAAAGAGATTGTTCATTTCAATAACGAACATAAAATTTTGACCGATGTTTCCCACTTATGTGAAAAGGCTTTTTGGGATGTAATGGAAGAGGCAAATTATCCGATTGCGAGCCATTCGAATGCTAAGGCGCTATGCAATCATGTTCGTAATCTGACAGATGAGCAGGCAAAAGCGGTGTTTGCAAAAAATGGACTTGTCCATGTTGTCTACAATCCGCCGTTTGTGAAGGAAACAGGGGAAGTGGCGATAACAGACCTTATCGAACATATTGACCATTTTTGTTCTTTAGGGGGAGAGAAACAAATTGGATTAGGCTCAGACTTCGATGGTATTTCTTCGAAGATTGTTAAGTTAGAAGATGCATCTATGCATCCGAATTTACTAAATGAGTTGCTAAAAAAATACAGTGAAGAGACGGTCAAAGGTTTTGCCTACCAAAACTTTATGGATCATCGTCCTAATTGAACGCTGATTATAAACTGAAACAGACTAAGTGAAATGGTAGAATGTACCAAGAAATAATGTCGGAAATACAAAAAAGACCGAGTCTGCAGAGACCCGGTCCATTGATAATCATCCGTTATTATTTGCGAATTTTTTCGATTTCATCCGCAACGAATTGTACACTTGTTCCGACAATAACTTGAATACTTTGTGGACCTACTACATTAATCCCTGGTACACCCGTATCTTTAATTTTCTTTTGGTTGACCGCCTTCATATCTCTTACCTCTACGCGTAAGCGAGTTGCGCAGAAGTCGATAGATGTGACGTTTGCGTCTCCGCCTAAACCATCATAAATCTTAGTTGCCATGCCCGAGAATTTAGTTCCGCTTGTGGCGCTTGCTACTCCGTCTACTTCCGGACCTTCTACATCCTCACCTTCTTCTCTTCACTGGAATTAACAGTGCATCACTTAGGAGAAATGGTCATTAGAACCGTTTCCCCCATGATGCCTTCTTTTGTAACTTCCAACTGCACATTTCTTTCCGCGCTATTTGTAATCACGATAGGCGTAATAATGCTTTTTGCATGTTCACGGATGTAGTCCCAATCTACTTCGATAAGGGATTGGCCAACTGAAACCTTGTCGCCTGCTGCTACTAAAACTGTAAATCCTTCCCCTTTTAATGCAACCGTTTCCAAACCAATGTGAATGAGGATTTCTGTACCATCATTTGAACGAAGGCCAATCGCGTGCTTTGTGTCCGATACGAGAACGACGGTTCCTGCTACAGGTGCATGGATATTTCCATTGTCCGGCATGATAGCGATTCCTTCGCCCATCATTTTTTCACTGAAAACTGGATCAGGTACTTGGTCAAGCGGAACGATTTGCCCGTTAACGGGTGCGTAGATTTCTAATTTACGTTTTTTAAATAATTTTGATAACATGTCTATGAACTCCTTTTTTTTCGTAGATGTGAACTGCGTATGCTTATTTATATTACAGAGGCTTAAAAAGCAGAATAGAAAAAGGCATGGGGTAACACAGAAGAATGTTGAAAAACTTCTAAGTTTACCACCATGCCTGATCGTGTCAGTAACATGTGATCTGCTATTAAACCTCTATTCAGAGAATAACACCGAACTTATTATTATGCAATAGAAACGTGAAGGTTTAAGGAAATACTTACTTAGCTCGTTATTTAGATTTTAAACTGATAAGAATGAGTGTAATACCACCAAATAGGCAAATCATTCTTGTTAATGAAATCTTTTCAGATAGACCAACCAATGCTATTCCAGTCGTAATAATTAGAATGCAAGGGCCTACTAAAGCAAGTAGGGTGTTAATATAAAAGGCTTTTTCTAAATCATTAAACTTTAACATAAACATTGCTGCTGTGATATCAATACTTCCTGATACAATTCGCAATATAATTATGAAAAGAAGTGCTTTTTCTATCAATAAATAGGACGCCCCCAGCCTTTGATATTCATCTTATGTAATAAATGTTAGTACCTGACCCTCACAGTAGTTCCTATAGTGTATGTATGCTTACCAACTAAATATGTTGAAATAAAGAATCCCATTGAATCCGCTGCGGCTATCCTTTGAAAAGCGGTTTCGCTGTTTAAATAATTAGTAGAGAAATATGTATTGGCCTTAGATTGATTCTTCTACGGGGGAGGAGTGGTTTTTTATGGATAAGAGAAAAGTGATGAAACAAACTATTTTGTGATTATTTGGATATATGATAGACTAGACTTAAGTTAATAGATTAGGTTTAAGCTAATGAGAGACCCCAGGGAATGGTTGCCTATCGCAACTGATTACTTGAGGTCTTTTTTCACTTATAATACACCATATTTTAGAAGAGGATGAGATAAATGACAAGTTTTTCATCACTGGAACGAGAAAAAACAGTTGATAAATTAGCAACAGAGGAATTTGATTTACTCATTATCGGAGGCGGAATTTCAGGAGCTGGAATTGCTTTAGACGCAACGGCGCGCGGGTTGAAAACAGCGCTTGTCGAGATGCAGGACTTTGCTTCTGGTACTTCAAGCCGTTCGACAAAACTAGTTCACGGTGGATTACGGTATTTAAAACAATTCCAAATCAAAGAGGTAGCGGAGCTTGGAAAAGAGCGAGCAATCGTCTATGAAAATGGACCACATGTTACGACCCCGGAATGGATGATCCTTCCTTTTCATAAAGGAGGAACATTTGGCAAATATTCGACTTCCCTTGGTTTGAAAGTATATGACTTTCTTGCAGGCGTTAAGAAATCGGAAAGAAGAAGGATGTTAACGAAAGAAGAAACACTTGAGAAAGCACCGCTTGTAAAAAAAGAAGGATTATTAGGCGGCGGCATTTACGTCGAATACCGTACGGATGATGCTCGCCTAACAATAGAAGTTATGAAAGCGGCCGCTGAAAAAGGTGCAACCATAGTAAACTACGCGAAAGCGGAAACCTTTATTTACAGTCAAGGAAAGATCACAGGGGTGCAAGTGTTAGATACAATAACAACTAAAAAAGTTACTATTAAGGCGAAAAAAGTTGTCAATGCGGCTGGACCTTGGGTAGATGATGTGAAAAGGATTGAAGGCAAGACTACGACTGTAAAACACTTAATTTTATCAAAAGGGGTGCATCTCGTATTCGACCAAAAAGATTTTCCACTCCACCAAGCAGTTTATTTTGATACTCCAGATAAGCGTATGATTTTTGCGGTGCCTCGTGATGGAAAAGCTTATGTGGGAACAACCGATACATTCTACAAAGGGGATCCAAAAGTGATGCAAATTACGGAAAAGGATCGCTCTTATATCTTAAACGCCATTCATTACATGTTCCCAAGTCTTGAATTGACAGCAGAAAAAGTCGAGTCGAGTTGGGCAGGCGTTAGACCGCTTATCCATGAAGAAGGCAAAAGTCCATCTGAAGTATCAAGAAAAGATGAAATTTGGGAATCGGAGAAAGGTCTCATTACAATTGCAGGTGGGAAATTGACGGGTTATCGTAAAATGGCGGAAACCGTAGTGGATAAAATCGTTGCTCAACTTAGTCAGGAAGAAATACGTCATTTTAATAACTGTGTAACAAAGAATTTACCAATCTCAGGTGGAGATATGGGTGGTTCATCAAACATGAATCGTTTTATGGCCCAATCGATTGAGAAAGGTCAATCAGTTGGATTTTCAGAACAACATAGCCGTCACTTGGCAACTCTTTATGGCACTAATGTTAATAAGGTGTTTGCGATTCCCTTCGAAGCACACACAGGAATTCCACGTATTCTTTATGTGAAACTAAGGTACGCTATCGACCATGAAATGGTTGTTAAGCCAACTGATTTCTTTGTTCGGAGAACGGGGGATATGTTCTTTACTATTGCCAATGTTAAAGCTGGGAAAACAGATGTGTTAGATGAAATGGCATACATTTTCGGGTGGACAGATGTAGAGCTTCAACGCTATGAAAAAGAACTGGTGGACGAGATTTCTACTGCAACAACTGTTAAATAAGGTATTGTAGAATAGTTAATTAAATCGGCAACAAGATGTAATGACATATCCAATATATGGGGGGGTAAATAATGACTGAAAAATATATAATGGCTCTTGATCAAGGCACAACAAGTTCGCGAGCGATCCTATTCGATAAAAGCGGTAAAATATTTCACACAGCACAGCAAGAGTTTACACAATACTTCCCTAGGTCTGGATGGGTTGAACATAATGCAGATGAAATCTGGAGTTCCATTCTAGCAGTTATTGCAGGTGTGTTATCAGAAAAGAATATTGTAGCCGATCAAATCGAAGGAATCGGTATTACCAATCAGCGTGAAACAACAGTCGTGTGGGATAAAAACACAGGGAAACCGATTTACAATGCAATTGTTTGGCAATCACGACAAACTGCTGAAATTTGCCGAGAGTTAAAAGAGAACGGTTACAATGATCTGTTCCGAGATAAAACCGGTTTACTAATCGATGCCTATTTCTCGGGAACAAAAGTAAAATGGATTTTAGACAATGTAATAGGGGCAAGAGAAAAAGCGGAACGTGGTGAGCTTCTATTCGGTACCATTGATACATGGCTTGTCTGGAAATTATCTAATGGAAAAAGGCATGTAACCGATTATTCCAACGCTTCCAGGACACTTATGTACAATATTCACGAATTAAAATGGGATGAAGAATTGCTCTCTATCTTAGGCGTCCCAACGTCAATGCTTCCAGAAGTCCGTCCATCTTCTGAAATTTATGCGCATACGGAAAAAAGCCACTTCTTTGGTCATGCGGCTCCGATTGCTGGAATCGCTGGTGATCAACAAGCCGCATTGTTCGGGCAAGCTTGTTTTGAAAGCGGTATGGTAAAAAACACGTACGGTACCGGTTGCTTCATGTTGATGAATACTGGGGATAAAGCAGTCAAGTCTGAACATGGTTTACTGACAACCATTGCGTGGGGAATCGATGGAAAAGTAGTGTATGCACTCGAAGGCAGTATTTTCGTTGCGGGATCTGCCATTCAGTGGTTGCGTGATGGACTTAGAATGTTCCGTAATTCATCCGACAGTGAAAAATATGCAAAACGTGTTGAGTCAACAGAAGGAGTCTACGTTGTGCCAGCATTTGTTGGTTTAGGTACACCTTACTGGGACAGCGAAGTAAGAGGTGCTGTTTTCGGATTGACACGTGGTACAGAGAAGGAACATCTTATTCGTGCAACTTTGGAATCGCTTGCATACCAAACGAAGGATGTACTCGATGCAATGGAAGCAGATTCTGGAATCTCTTTAAAAATGTTACGTGTAGACGGTGGTGCAGTGGGAAATGATTTCCTTATGCAATTTCAAGCGGACTTATTAAATGTACCTGTCGAACGCCCAATGATTAGTGAAACGACAGCACTCGGAGCTGCTTATCTAGCAGGTCTCGCGGTAGGGTTTTGGACGGATCGCTCAGAAATCACGGCTCATTGGAATCTGGACCGACCTTTTGAACCGAAAATGGAGCAGCAACAACGCGAAGACATGTACGCTGGATGGCAAAAAGCAGTCAAAGCTGCGATTGCTTTTAAGTGAAATTTCCTGTTAATAGGCATAGGCATATATACGACTTGTAACAATCGAAAGAACCTAATAATAGAATATAACTAAAGAAATAGATGGATGATAAAGTTAATCTTCAATCAGAGGGGGTCTTCATCCCCCACTGATTGTTAGTTTAACCATTCGGGCTTTTACGGGCAGTTGATCCGCCACTTATTCTTCTCGTGTCCTCAAAGACTTGAAGTGGGGGTCTTACTGCCCGTTAATGCGGGATAATACAATCCGCTACTATTAGTTAGGGGTGTGTCTATGCCAGCGATTACAGGAAACGATTATATTGAACGAATTGATCGGCTACAAACGAATGTGTGGATAGACGGTAATCTTGTAACAGGCAATATTTCTGAGCATCCCGCATTTAAAGGGGTTATGAAAAGTCAGGCAGCGCTATATGATTTGCAGTATGATGCGCTAGTAAAAGATAGTATGACCTATCTATCACCATCAACTGGAGATTCAGTAGGCATGTCTTATTTACAGCCGACAACAAAAGAGGATTTAGTTAAAAGGCGGACAATGGTCCAACAGTGGGCTAAATCGAACAATGGCATGATGGGCAGAAGTCCAGACTATATGAATACCGTGTTAATGGCGCTTGCATCGTCTGTGGGTTTATTGAAAGGAAAAGAAAATTGTTTTCCTGAAAACATACTTGCGTTCTATGAATATGCACGTGAAAACGATTTGTCCATGACACATACCTTTATTGAGCCACAAGTAAACCGAGGGCAATTCTATTTTGAAGATTCAGATCAGCCGATTGCTGCCAAAGTGATGAACAGAAACGAAGCGGGAATCATCGTAAAGGGTGCACGGTTGCTGGCAACACAGGGCGGTATAACGGATGAAATCATGGTGATTGCTGCGGGTGGAATTGAGGATAAAGAGAAAGGTTTTGCGTTTTCTATCCCTAGTAATAGCGAAGGTCTAAAGTTTGTCTGCAGAGAATCATTTGTTGGGAGTGATTCTACATTTAACTATCCATTAAGTTCGCGGTATGAGGAAATGGATACGATTGTTGTCTTCGACAATGTATTGGTGCCGTGGGAGCGCGTATTTTACTATGATAATATAGAAGTAGCGAACAGTTTTGTGGCTTCTAGCTCGTTTTTACCACTTACACTGCATCAAGTTGTTTCTAGACAAATTGTCAAAACGGAATTTGTTTTGGGAATAGTCCAGTCAATTATTGAAACCATTAATATCGGGGAATATCAGCATGTACAAGAGAAGGCTTCTGAAATTATTGTAGCTTTAGAAACGATGAAAGCATTGGTGATGAAGGCAGAGGCTGAAGCTGTAATCGATGAATGGGGATTTATGCGACCAGATCGAACAACATTGAAAATCGCGATTAATCTATTTCCACGAGTGTATCCGAGGTTTACTGAAATCATTCAGCTTTTAGGTGCAAGTGGATTGATGTCCATTCCAACTGAAAATGCATTTCAATCAAGTATTAGAAAAGATTTAGATCAATATTTGCAGGCTAAATCCAAAAATGCTGAGGATCGTGTCAAAGTTTTCCGTTTAGCATGGGATTTAACGATGAGCTCTTTTGGTACACGCGAAACGCTATATGAACGGTTTTTCTTTGGTGATCCAATTAAACTGTCGGGCGAATTATATCGTTCCTATGATAAGAAACCGTATGTCAAGCGAGTGAATGATTTATTGGAGTGAATATTCAATGGGGAATTGATTGACTCTTTTTAAAGGAGACAATCAATTTTTTTTTATTGAGAAAAGGGGCATGGCGGTCATAAACTGCTTTAAGGTTGTCATAAAGTCATCCCAGACGGTCATAACCCATCTCGTGGCGATCATAATTCTCGACGGGTGAATAAACGTACAGCCATTCTAAAGTGAGTGGCATGTTACTTGCCGTTAATTCCCAATTAAATCTGCCACTCCTTGTTGTTAATCGAAAACGTATGGCAATGAGAAGACAGAGGGACTCGGATGAATGCGTCGAATTTAATAACAGAATGGTTAAAGAAGATAGACATCTTTTGTTTGGATGAGGATGGATTGAATTGTGGTTAATAATAGAAAGGTTGGATATTTAAATGACCATCAATATTGCATTACTACGCGGCATTAACGTGGGCGGGCATAATAAAATAAAAATGGTAGAACTGCGACAGATGTTTGAAATGCTTGGCTTTAGCGGAGTGCAGACCTATATTCAAAGTGGCAATGTTCTGTTCGAATCCCATGAAAGTGAACAATCCCTTATTAAACGTATTGAAGGGGAGATTGAAAAGGTCTTCGGATTTTCGATCAATGTTGTAATTAGAACGGCTTCTGAGTTGGAAAGGATTTCCAATAATTGCCCGTTTACAGAGGAAGCTGTAGCAGAAGCGAAAGCCACTTCTGATGGAGAAAGTCTTTACATTTCTTTATTGCAGGACAAGCCTTCGCAAGATGGAATCGATCGAATCGGTGCTTATAAAAGTGACAATGATAAATTTATGATCGAAGGGCGGGAGGTCTATCTGTTGTTCCGGCTTGGTGTTCGAAACGCTAAACTTGCGAATAATTTACAAAGACTAGATGTTCCCTCCACGATGCGCAATTGGAAAACAATCAACAGGCTCACACAGTTAGCAAAAGAGATGGAGGATTAACGTTTGATGATTTGCATACGTCTTATGAGTTTGGCGGGAACAGTGGATGGAATTCGTACGTTGAATAGGCGTTAGTAAGGTACAATAGTTAGTTCTGTCATTGTCCTTGTAAATGTTGGTAGTATTTTTCCTTCTTCTTTAGTGAATGCTGTTTATGGAGCAATTTAGAAGGAGGAAAAAATAATGTTGAAATTACAGACTGAACTTGAAGGGCAAAGGGCTTCTTTTGGTGTTGTGAGCGATTGTATTCAGGGGCTAGGTTATCATTTGGGTGGAAACTGGGATTATCATAAAGGGTGTTTTGACCATATTTTATGCCGCGAAGGCGGTGAAACCATTTATGTACGAATTCCTTTTTTCGTAACTGAAGGGGAGCTTGATGATTATAACGCTTCGATAGAATTTGAAACATCTTATATCATTAAGCATGTCGTTCATGTCGGTCTAGATAGTGATGAAAGTTCATTATTAAATGCAACTGGGTTTAGCCAATTCCAGAAACCGATTGATCCAGATGGGAAAATAATTGATAAAAACAGATGGATTCATGCAGGCGAAGTTGCCGTAAAAGAACTTATAGATTGTTTGCATGCACAACAACACCTAAAATCTAGTTAATGGGAAGCTTCAATTAATGGGGGATTTTTTGCCCCTTCATTAATTGAAGTTTTTTTATTACATACACAAGAAAAAATTCAGCCTATGGATAGCCTTAAAAAGAACTATTCCACATCTAAACTACGCCTTTTGTTTCGTTAAATAGTACGAATTTCAATCCTGGTACTAGTCTGTGAAATACCACCCATTTAAACGCTTGTAAATTCAGAATAATCCACCCACTGAAATGAATTCTTGTTATAGTAGAAGGTAGTATGCTACTGGAAAATGGGGTTAAGTGGAGTGAGTGGTATTCGGAATTAATGAAGCGAATAGGGGGTGGACGAATGAATCAAGAACAGCCTATTTGGAAGTATGCGTTTGCAAGTGTCATGGTGACGATTAGTACACTTGGCTTTGGGAGAATGTCATATGGTATTTTAATGCCTTTCATGAAAGAGAGTTTGTCTTTATCCTATGAACAGGCAGGAATGCTTGCAATGACAAATTCAATTGGCTATTTAGGGATGGTTCTATTTGCTGGCATATTAGCCGCAAAATGGGGATCGAGAAAGTTGGTTGTTTTCGGCACATTGCTTGTTGCTGCAGGGTTACTATATATGGCAACGGTCCAAAGCTTTACGGCGAGTTTGGTGGGTATGAGTATACTTGGGGTTGGAACTGCGTTCACCTATACACCACTAGTTAATATTGTAGTAGGCTGGTTTCCACAGCGGCGGGGGATGATGATTGGTTTCCTGGTCAGTGGTCTTGGACTTGGAACGCTTATTTCTAGCCTGTTAATTCCGTTTTTTACTACCTGGTTTTCAATTGACGGATGGCGGTATCTTTGGTTTGTTTATGGCCTTTTGTCGCTGTTGTTTGCACTTGCGGCTTTGCTCATTTTGCGGGATCCACCTATACCATTATTGAAAAAGGAGAAGAAGGATCAATCTTTTTTGAGGGAAGTGTATTTACATAAGGGTGTGCTTCTTGTTGCTATCATATATGGGTTGATTGGTTTTGCTTATTTAATTCCGCAAAGTTTTTTGTTCAGTTTTATCTTAGAATCCAAGATTGATCGATTTGTCGCAGGCCAAATTATGGCCATAGGTGGATTAATGTCTATTTTCAGCGGCCCATTATGGGGCACGATTTCTGATAAAATTGGGCGGAGGAAGTCACTAATCATTACGCTCGTTACGGGGGCAGCATCCATGCTTATACCTGTTATATATCCCGTATTCATAGGGTTTGTCATCAGTCAGTTTTTCTGGGGAATCACTGTCGTTGGCATGCTTTCGCTTATTCAAGCACTGTCAACGGAACAAATTCATCCCTCTTATGCACCAGTTGCTTTGGGGTATGTCACTGTTTACTTCGCGTCAGGGCAACTTTTAGGACCTGGTCTTGGTGGTTGGCTGATTGATCATATCGGTGGAATTTCATCTGCGCTGCTTCTCTGCTCCGGTTTGTTGTTGCTTGCTTTTCTATTTTCGTTGAGACTGCAGAAAAATGAAGACGGTCAATCACTAGTAGTGAAACCTTAACAGACGAGCTTGAAATTGATTACAAGTGCATGACGCTATTGGATAAATAGTTCACAAATGCATAAGGAAAACTTAGAACCAACCAACAGCACTTCGGTTGGTTTTTTTAACTTTCATTTCGTTACCTTACAGGTACATCAAAATTAGTTAGGAACACCTTCTTACGTTTGTTTTAGCTTCATAAGGGAAAGAATAGGGAGAGATTTCAATTATTCTAAGAGGTGATTCTGTTGAAACGATTATTCGCCATCCTTGTTATCACCGGAGTCCCACTCGTGATTGCCGGTGCATTCCTAAATTGGTCGGACATCATAATGTTCATCCTTTGCTGTATTAGCATCATCGGGCTTTCAGGATACATAGGACGGGCAACGGAAAGCCTTGCCATTGTTAGTGGGCCTAGGATTGGTGGGTTGTTAAATGCGACATTCGGCAACGCAGTCGAACTCATCATTTCAATTTTTACATTGAAGGCAGGAATGGTAGGCATCGTCTTGGCTTCGCTCACAGGCTCTGTACTTGGGAATTTGTTGCTTGTGCTCGGACTTTCCTTTTTCGCAGGCGGCATTAAATTCAAACGTCAAAATTTCAGTCTTCATGATGCGCAATATAATTCGGGATTGCTGATTTTTGCTGTCATCGTGGCATTTGTCATCCCTGAGATTTTCTCCATGTCAATGGATACACAAACGACATTTCACTTGAGTATTGGAATCGCGATTATCCTAATCGCTCTTTATCTTGCAGGGCTGTTCTTCAAACTCGTCACCCACCGTGGTGTCTTCGCCTCTTCTGATAAGGTTGTGGAGGAGCAGGAAACTCCGGAGTGGACGAAGCGCAAGTCGATTCTTGTGCTATTGTTGGCGACGATAACGGTTGCTTTCGTATCAGAGCAGCTGGTTCATACATTTGAAATGCTTGGTGAAAAGTTCGGTTGGACTGAGTTATTCATAGGTGTCATAATCGTCGCGATTGTAGGAAATGCGGCGGAGCACGTATCCGCAATCACGATGGCGGTCAAGGATAAGATGGATGTAGCCGTGGAAATAGCTGTCGGTTCCACGTTGCAGGTCGCCATGTTCGTGGCGCCAATCCTTGTATTGATTTCACTTGTCATGTCGCAGCCAATGTCACTTGTTTTCACAATACCAGAGTTAGTCGCAATGGTATCCGCAACGTTCTTGGTCATTACTCTATGCAATGACGGGGAATCAAATTGGTTCGAGGGTCTGATCCTATTCGCGGCTTATCTGATCATGGGAATCGGCTTTTATTTACTCTAATGACTACTGTCAATTGGAAAAGGTAGCTGTAAATAGAAAAAATCCAGACATATCATCAGCTAAACTGCTACCTAAATTTCATCTTAAGAACTCAAAATCATAATAGAGTTTTTCACGGGGATACTACGAGAATTATTTCGAAATTGAAATTTAATAGTTGTCTATGTTAAAGAGCGAACCCCTTGAAAGTATAGGGAGTTCGCTCTTTTTAGCTCAAGTAGTTGAAGTCTCCATCTGAATGGTTTCCCCAAGTTTCATAACAGTTAACTTCTTGCCGTCTAACTTTTTAGTCTCCCATGCAGCCTGTAATCGATCAAGTGCTTCTTTCGGGGTATCATCGGCTAACCGATAAGCACCGTAATGCATTGGAATCATAACCTTCGCCCGTGTATCGATGAAAGCTTTGACAGCATCTTCTGGACTGACGTGTTGGGCAGCCATGAACCATTCAGGCTCATAGGCGCCAATCGGCATCAAGCAATAATCAATTGCAAACTTCTCTCCGATAGTGCGAAAGCCTTCGAAATAGCCACTGTCTCCAACGAAATAGATTGTTTGGTTTAAATGCTGGATAATCCATCCGCCCCAATGTGAGTGATTTGTATCCGTAAATGTTCGTTTTGACCAGTGCTGAGCTGGAACAAAAGAAATTGTTAATCCGCTCATTTGATGCTTGTCCCACCAATTAAATTCCACAGTTTTATTTAATCCTTTTCTTTTAAACCAGTTTCCAAGTCCAATAGGAACAAAAAAGGTTGGATCACCTTTTAGTCTTTTAATAGAACCATAGCTCAGGTGGTCATAATGGCTATGTGAAATTAGGACAATGTCGATTGGAGGTAATTCCCCAATTGGTAGCCCAGGTGGAGTGAGTCGTTTATCCGTGCCAAGGCGATTTGCCCAAACTGGATCTGTTAGGATGTTTAGTCCATTTAGTTGGATTAAATAGGTGGAATGGCCAATCCAGGTGATTGTCGGAATCGTACGGTTTGATTGCAAGAATTCGGCCTCTGTTTTATCTACCAACGGCACTTGGAACGATAAATCTTTCTGTTTGCCTTTTCGTTCTTTTCGCCACTGTAGTAAATCTTTAAACGTAGCAAGTGCTGCATTTTTATCCGTATTTTCATAGCGCGTTTTTTTCACAGATAGACACCTCAAATAATTTTTAGTTCCCCTTATGAGTGAATAGTGGGTTTAGGATTATGCCTAGTATACACTTGAATTAGGAAAAAATCTGTTGACATAACCCGGTACTATGAATGTTACCTTAGGAGGGGGTGTTGTATTATTTTCTATTTCCCGCCGAAAGTACCACGTTTCTACGATTAGTAGTATAGTCAGTAATGATAGAATACATACTTGAGTAAGTAGAGAATATTGGATATCCAAAATCAAAACTAGATATCTGTTAGTTGGAGGGTAAAGAGATGAAAGCTACAATCGCCGTGCTGGGTGATACAGCAATTTCGAAGGTAAATCAATTACATACGAGTAAAAGTAGATACCTTATATTGACAATAATGGCGGGGTTTTTCGTCGGATTCGGAATCATTCTTATTTTTACGATTGGTGGCTTGCTTGGTCCAACTGGCTTTGCAGGAACGAAAATTATTATGGGTGTTACATTTGGGATTGCGTTAAGTTTGGTGTTAATGGCGGGATCCGACCTTTTTACAAGTAATAATATGATTATGACGATTGGTACATTGACGAAGAAAACGACTTGGTATGAAACCATACAAATTTGGACATTCAGCTATGTGGGTAACTTTGCCGGGTCTATTCTCGTTGCGGCACTTTTTGTCTATTCGGGCCTGGCCACTGGTGGAACGGCGGACTATATCAATACGGCGGCAAGTACCAAGATGAATACGCCATTTGTAGAGTTACTTATTCGGGGGATTCTTTGCAATATTCTCGTCTGTCTTGCTGTTTGGTGCGCATTTAAACTTAAGGAAGAAACAGCAAAGTTGATTATGATTTTTTGGTGCTTATTCGCTTTTATCACCTCGGGGTTCGAGCATAGTATCGCCAACATGTCATTGCTCTCGCTCTCGTTGATGATCCCTCACCCAGACACTGTTTCATTGGCCGGGTTGGCGGCGAACTTAGTACCCGTAACAATCGGCAATATTATTGGTGGGGCTGTGTTCATTGGAGCGGCATACTGGTTCGCGAATTCTGAAAAGAATTAAAAACTTACCAACGATGACTATACTAATGAACTGAAAGGCATTCTCGCCTAAAATGATTTAAAATCGCCATAATTTGGAGTTTTTTTAATAAATCACTTGCGAAAAAAGAAGAAAACTACTAGTGTAGGTAAAGAAACAAAACGATGACTAAGTCAGTTGCCTAGACTATTAACTGAAACGTCATGTGTAACGTACTACACTACTAACAAATAACTACGGAAAAGACTTTTTGGGTTATCAAAGGAGATATTTAAATGAATTTAGGGAAAAACACTGTCATTCGCAAAGAACTATATCAATCAATTGAAGAATTAACAGATGAGCAATTTAACAGAATACCTTCAAATGGCGGATGGTCTCCAAAACAAATATTCGAACATCTTGTCCGAATGGAGACAGTGATTGCGACAAATATAGCCCAAGAACTAAAAAATCCTGATAGCCCGAAATCGATTAAAAAACCAATTGCACTATCCACGATTCGCATGATAAAAGTGGAAGCGCCAGGCTATACAGCACCAACGAAAGAGTACAAATCAAAAATAGAAATGAAAAACGCACTTTATGATTCGCGCCTCTTTTTATTAGATGTATATGAATCAAGCACAAAAGAAGTACTTCGTGAAAAATCATTTAAACACCCGATATTTGGCCAAGTGCCATTGATTCAGTGGTTTCCTTTTGTCGGATTGCATGAAAAACGTCACTTAAAACAATTGAAACAAACAATTGAAATGGACCAATAATTATAACTAGCTAAGTGGAAATTGGAAGTTTTAATAGGGCAGTAGACTAATATAATTACACAACTAGATTGGAGTCAGTTATACAGACGGGATTTCGCAATACAATCCTTTGTCTTTATAAGTGGCTCTTTTTAGTTGGAATGACTCTATTTCCACCGAGGGTGTATTTAATGTGGGGCTGCTTTTAATTCAAAAAAACACAGTTTGTTTGACCTGTATGAATCACAAAGGCTAGTAGGTAATGATGTGGAACAGCGAAGTCGGATGAAGAGATGAAGCAAGAAATAAAGCGTATACTTAGGGAATATGAATAGGGTAGTAAAGAAGTCGATAGGTATATTGAATAAATAAAGAGTGGAGGTAGTAGGAGATGGAACAAACATCGCAAGTGAAGCATCATTTATTGTATATAAACGGTGAATGGGTTGGAGAAAATCTGGAAGAATTAACTGTGATAAATCCTGCTAATGGTCAAATCGTAGGTAGTGTACCAATTGGTGGGGAAGAAGAAGCAAACGAGGCAATTGACGCTGCTTATGATGCATTTCAAATGTGGTCACAAACGACCGCTTATGAACGTGCAATTTATTTGAAAAGGCTTTATGAACTTATGATAGAACATCGGGACGAATTGGCACAAATAATGACGATGGAAATGGGCAAACCAATTAATGAATCCGTTGGGGAAGTGACAAGTGCCGCAGCTTTTCTTGAATGGTTCGCTGAAGAAGGCAAACGCGTTTACGGAGAAATCATACCTACACATACGACGAGTAAACGTTTGCAAGTTTGGAAAAAACCAGTTGGCGTTGTAGCTGCTATCACTCCTTGGAACTTTCCAGCTGCCATGTTAGCGAGGAAAATGGGTCCGGCTTTAGCGGCGGGGTGTACCATTGTGATTAAACCATCTAGTGAAAGTCCACTGACAGCTATTAAAATGATAGAGCTATGTGAAAAAGCCGGGTTTCCTAAAGGCGTCATTAATTTGGTGACAGGATCTTCAAGCAAAATCGGAAAAGCAATTATGGAAAATGACAAAGTTAGAAAAGTTACCTTTACCGGATCTACCGAAGTAGGTAAAATTCTAATCGAACAAAGTGCACATCAAGTAAAACGATTATCACTCGAACTTGGTGGTCATGCGCCTTTGATTGTATTAAATGATGCCAATGTGGATCTAGCGGTGAAAGGTGCGATTGCTTCAGCATTCAGGAACGCTGGTCAAACATGCGTTTGCGCTAATCGTATTTATGTACAATCAGGTATTCACGACGAGTTTGTAGAAAGAATTTCTGAAGCAGTTGGTCAGTTGAAAGTAGGAAATGGTGCAGATGTAACTGTAGATATTGGACCATTAATAAATCGTGCAAGTCTCGATAAGGTGGCACATCATGTTGAAGATGCACTATCTAAAGGAGCAACCCTTATGACTGGAGGCAAGCTAATTACACAAGACGGGGGAACATTCTATGCCCCTACAGTGGTTAGCAACGTAGATCCGTCCATGGTCATCATGAACGAAGAAACTTTTGGACCTGTAGCTCCTATTCAGAAAGTGGAAACGGTGGAAGAAGCAATCGCATTAGCGAATGACACACCATATGGTTTGGCTGCTTATGTATTCACTGAAAGCGTTTCTACAGGCACACGTTTAATTGAACAACTTAACTTTGGCATTGTCGGTTGGAACGATGGAACCCCTTCGGCAGTACAGGCTCCCTTCGGAGGGATGAAAGAGAGCGGAGTTGGAAGGGAAGGCGGACGTGAAGGCATTGAAGCGTTCTTAGAGTCGCAATATGTTTCAATCGGGATTAGTTAACGTGAAAAGTTGACTATCATAATTGTGGTGTATACCACCATGATGTCATCCCTTCTCCCGATCAAGTATAACCGCTAAACACTAAAAGGAATAAACTTTGTTTCCTATTAGATTGATAAATAGCTAACAGACAATTCAGCGGAATAAATCGGTGCCAAGTGCGAACGCAATTTTAAATTGTGTATGCACTTGGCATTTTTTTGAAGAAAAGAAAGGATAAACTTATCAACTGAGTTCGGTGTCTAGGTTTCAGGCAACTCAAGCTTTTCTGATGACTCTTTTACTCCCTGCTTTCATAGAATGTCGGGAGGGGGAATCCGTTTGTCGGCATGGATTTGGAGTTTGTTAATTTTTCAATTTCTGCTTGCCGCCGTCACCTATCGGTTTTTATATAGGCGAAGAAAGCTGATTGGTTTTCATCTTGGCATGAATATCGCCATGGTAGCCGGTGGAGGAATGGCTCTTGGAACGGGCGTTCTTTTGATTTATGAGTTCCCGTTCTATTATATGGAAGTTACGGTAATAGCTGCTTTGACGGGGATGCTGATGGGGAGTTTGTTCGGAGGAATGTTTGACAATCAAACGTTGCTCACGGGCTATATTAGCGGGCTTATGACGGGAATGATGGCACCGATGATTGGGGCTGCAGCATCGTACAGTATTCCGTTTGCAATCATGATGGAATTTTTCGTTTTGTGCTCATTTATGATGCTGTTTAGAGCGACGAAATCTTCCAGGAAAACATAAGGAGCGGCGTGCAATGATCTTATTTGGGTTGTTTTTGCTCGTGTTAAGTAGTTTGTTGGGTGTTTATATGTATGCATTATTCTATAAGTCACGTTATAGAATAAGCGACAGTCTCAGCTATACAGTTACTTTAGCCGCTGGGCAGATTACCAGTTTTGTCATCGCAATGACATTATATTTGGTTTTCCCGATAGATTTTACTGTTATCTGTACAGTTAACTTATGGATTGGCATAGTAATAGGCACTCAATTCAGTTCGGTGACCAGGAAACAATCGCTACTTGCGGGCTTTTTTAACGGAGGAGTAGCAGCGGTCATGGGGACGATGGTAGGTGCTGTTACTATCGATCCGACCCTATGCGGTTTGCCTGAATCGACCCTGACTTTACAAAATACAGGCATTGCAGTTGGGATCTTTGGATTGTTGTTGCTTTGTGCAACGACGTTGTTAGTGAGATTCTCGTTGATAAAACACTAGGCCACCTATGTACAGGTGCTATCGGATTGCTTTGGACTGAACGTCAACTATACAATTATCGGGATTACTTGCTGCGTAGGGATGCGACTTTGTCACATCCCTACGCAGCTTTTCGTTAATCGTATGGTGGCCGATCATCCGCCGCTTTCCGAAGATACAGATGCACTAAGTGCTGAAGATAAAGCTTTTGGGAACGAGTGAATAACCACTTACCTATCCATAAAGGAGCAGCCAACCGGACAGCGAAGGGTTCGGTTTGTATAATTTCTGCGTTCTTTGCAGAAATTATACAATAAATGCAAA
>NZ_JADPRX010000040.1:0-33695 GCF_017347125.1 Sporosarcina sp. E16_3 | reverse complement strand
TGGATCGGGATTTCAATGCGAGTTTAAATCTGAAATATACGAAGGAATACACGGTTGTGACAAAATGAGAACCGCGTATCAATAGGGTGGGCTACATCCAAATTTACGCCTGCGGAGTGCTAAACCAACCGTAGTAGCGGGCAAGTGGCGAGGCGGGGTACGAAGAAGCAGGAAAAAGTCTAGCGTAGATAAACTTACATGTTTTTCTATGTTTTTAGTAGCAGGTTCTACAATGACACAAGTAAAACAACAAGAAATCCACTTGGCCAACCGCCCTAAGGGAATGCCTTCGAAAGAAGACTTTAATTTTGTAGAGAGTTCAGTTCCCTCACCAAAAGAAAATGAAATTTTAGTACGGACACTTTATTTATCCGTAGACCCATACATGCGTGGAAGAATGCAAGATGCCAAGTCATATATTGCACCATTTGAATTAAACAAGGTCATTGCTGGAGGTGTCGTCGCCGAAGTCGTTGAATCCCGATCTGACGCCTTCAAACAAGGAGACGTGGTTGTTGGGAACCTCAACTGGGCTGAATATACCATAGCCAGTGAACGAGAAATCCGAAAAATCGATCCGAAAATGGCCCCTGTTTCAACTCATTTGGGGATTTTGGGTATGCCGGGCTTAACAGCCTATTTTGGATTGCTAGACATCGGAAAACCGCAAGAAGGTGAAACCGTCGTCGTTTCCGGAGCTGCCGGTGCTGTTGGTTCAGCAGTTGGACAAATCGCTAAAATTAAAGGTGCTAAAGTAGTAGGCATTGCGGGTTCAGATGAAAAGATTGACTACTTGCTAAATGAGCTCGGCTTTGATGCTGCCGTTAATTATAAAAAAGAAAGTTTTCAAGCTGACCTTAAAAATGCCCTACCTGATGGAGTAGATGTCTATTTCGATAATGTCGGTGGCGACGTTTCAGATGCAGTTTTTAAACATTTAAATAGGAATGCCCGAATTCCATTATGCGGAGCCATTTCTTCCTACAATGCAGAAGGTAAAGACTCAGGCCCCCGTATCCAATCAACGATGATCAAGACAAGTTCTCTTATGAAAGGCTTTACACTTGGCGATTACGCTGCTGATTTTAGTGTTGGTGCTACAGATTTAGGTAAATGGCTACAACAAGGTAAGCTGAAATACGAGGAAACAATTGTTGAAGGCTTTGAAAATACGCCAGAAGCATTCCTTGGTTTGTTCAAAGGAACGAATCTAGGTAAGCAGCTTGTGAAGGTTGCTGAACCTGAATATGCGAAGCTTTAACCGTTAGATAATCATCTCCCCCCATAGTTAACACAAAAAATCAGCCATTCACGTACATGGCTGATTTTTTTGCGACTGTGTTAGGTTTTGGGTATAATTCGGGACAGTTTCAGATTTGAAAGGCTGATCACTGTCACTCAGAAATAAATCTACTATATATGTTGAAATAAAGAATCCCATTGAATTCGTTACGGCGCTCGGGGATGCCTCCCGCCCTAAGCCAAGCAGCTTCGCCGCCAGTCTTAGGGCTTCGGCGACCCCTTGGAAGGCGCCTTCGCTAATTTGATATAAGTATTCATTTGTTCAATATATATAGTAAGGTATACCCTACAACAATAAATAGGCTATTGGCGTGACGATGAGTAACGTTAAGATGACTCGTTGGAACCAAATGACAATAAGTTGTGGAATTGTAATCGGAATTTCAGTAGATACGATACAAGGTACAACAGCAGAAAAGAATATGATTGATGATACGGAAACGACAGCAATAACAAACTTAACGACTAATACTGAATTGACTACTAGTAATGCTGGCAAGAACATTTCTGCAATGCCAAGTGCACTTGCTTTTGCAATGAGCATTGGTTCCGGCAATTGAAGTAGTAACGTAATTGGATAGAAAATATAGCCCAACCAATCAAATACCTTTGTGAACTCTGCTAATACGAGACCAAGTAAACCAATCGAAAGTATTGAAGGCAAGATAGCCATTGCCATAAGAATGCCGTCACGCACATTCGTCCATATGTTAGTAACAAAGGTAGGTGCAGTCGCAACGGTTTCAGTCGCCTCATTCCATGCAGCTACAAAACGATTCCCTACTGGCTTAACTTCAGGTTGCGGTGTGGAACCTTCGTAATAGTCATTTTTTATGGATCGTAGTGGCCAGATATGAACAGTAATTGCAGTTACAAGGAACGTCACAACCAAAGTAACCCAAAAATATAAATTCCAAATCGACATTAAATCTAGTGTTTTTGCTACGACTACCATGAATGTTGCGGATACAGTAGAAAATCCTGTTGCAATGATTGCTGCTTCACGGGCCGTATACTTTCCTTCTTTATAAACTCGGTTCGTTATGAGTAGTCCCAATGAATAAGAACCTACAAAAGATGCAACTGCGTCAATCGCTGAACGACCTGGTGTTTTCCAAATCGGACGCATGATAGGTTGCAGTAAAACACCGATAAATTCTAACAGACCATAACTGACTAATAACGCTAGGAACACAGCACCAATTGGCACAAGAAGTCCTACGGGTATGACTAATTTATTCAGTAAAAATGGTCCCATACTTGGTTCAAATAGCCATGCAGGACCTCTATTGAAAACAAGCATAATACCTACAACAAGACCCATCACTTTGAATATCGAAAAAACAATATCAACTTTAGACTTTTTCCATTTACCCGAAATGAATGGATAAACGGCGCCCGCTAAAATTACAAGTAATGCATAATACGGCAATACGCCACCTAGACTTGTTTGAATCCATGTCACCATATGATCCAACATAATCGATTTCTTTTCACCTATTGTAACCGGTACAAAAAACATGAAAGCACCAATAAAGCTAAAGACAAAGAACTTCCACATACCCCTGTTTGAACCAAACTTCTCCCTTTCCCCTACTTGTTGCATCTATTCTCCCCCTTTTACTAACAAATCTCCCCTAATAGACTGCATTTCATCGCATAGACACTTAACCTACAACTCGAATTGCCTTTTTCCAGACCATGCCTACATGATTCACTCCAAGTAAATACTGTAATTCTTGATAACTTGATACATTCCACATAACAATATCGCCCTGTTTTCCGACTTCCAATGAACCGACGGAATCTTCCATCTGAATGTCACAAGCAGCATTGATAGTCGTAGCCACGAGTGCTTCAGCTGGTGTCAAACGTATTGATAGTCATGCCAAATTCATGACGAGGGGCATGGTATTTAGGTACTAACCCAAGTTTTTTGCCCGCTTCTAAAATACGTTCTGATTGACTGGGTGTAAATACGCCCTTTTCACAAAACAAATCGTTGAATAGTGCTAACTTCTTTTCTGCTACACGAGGGGGTATGTCATTTATCACTACATCAATATACGCCTCTTCCCTCCCTTTATATTCCTGTGGAACGGCATGTGCACCGATGATTATTGGTACGATATTTATCGAATGAAGTTCATTCAAACGCTACATCACACGTAATTGTTTTAATTCCGTTTCTAAATCAATGCCATATCCACTTTTCCCTTCAACGGTTGCTACCCCATGCTGCAAAAACGAATCAAGGCGATGCCTTGTTTGCACCACCAGTTCGTCTTCCGTTGCATCGCGGGTCATCCGTGTTGTCCCGTGGATTCCTACACCCGCATTCATACTATCCATATAGGTAGAACCTTCAAGTCGCATTTTAAATTTGCGTTCGCGGCTACCCCTTCCTGTTTCGCTTTTTCCGCCAGTCGAATCGCTTATTATGAAAAAAACATATTTTTCAGAAATGGGGATGATATACTTATTATACAAACTTGACTAATTGACAATTAAATCATTCTACCCAAAATGGGCTATTTTGCAGAGAAAAGGGGGGGATTTTGTGAAGTTATTGTTATCCATGCTAGTAGCTGGGCTTTTAGGTACCTTGGCTATCCTCGGTCCTATTGGAATTTATATCTTATGTATCATTATTGTCGGGGTCATTTTCAGGTCATATATTTTAATTAATGAAATCCATAAACAAGTAGTACCAGCTACTAGTAATGACAAGGTGAAAGAGGCTTACGAAAGATATATAAAAGAGAGAGATGCAAAAGAGACGAAAAACTAATATATGACTTTCTTAAACTTTCAGGCGCGATAATTGAACACTAATTTGTACTGCAATCCAATCCAGTGAGGGTGAAATATATGAAGAAATTTAAGAAAACAATTGAATTCCTAAACAGAATGAAAGTAATTGATATATGGGGAGATAAAATGGAAGGTATATCCGATAAAGAAATAGAATATATGGACAGGGTTCCAACTCAAAACCCATATGGATTTATTGGATTGATTCTCGGTGGAATTGCATTCACTTTCGGACCGCAATACGGCTTTATTCCCGTTATTACGCTTATCTTTTGTATAGTGACCCTATTTACCTTTGATAAAGAAAAAGAAGATAATCCTTGGCCATTTTACTTGGGAATAGTACTGTCATTGATCGGCTTAAGTATGTTTATTAGTGGAGCGACACACGAGTTAATATTCTAATTACGGAACGATAAATATACCCGATTCGGGTGTATTGGCTTAAGAAAGCATTAAAAATAGTGGAGTGATTATTATTGGCTGTTTTCTAAAAGATTGTTGCTTTTAGATTACAAATTTTGTTATATAATAGTTAAAGGGGGTGAACATAAATGAATTGTAAGTATTGTGATGGAAATTCATTTGTTCAAGCAACAGATTATATAAATCTTCGACCTTTAGATAGAAAAGTGGCTATTGGTTCAGAGAAAGTTTATACGGTTTGCTTGGATTGTGGAGAAGTAGCGTCAATAAAAATTAGGAATCCTGAAAAATTAAAATGAAATATTTGACCTCTTTTTTGAGGTCTTTTATTATACACTTCTTAGCATATTTACAGTTGTATAATTCGATTTTTGACACGCTGTAATGAGCATTTGCTTAACTCGATTTTCAAATGCTATTGAGTAGTTTAGTAATTTTCTCTGGTTCGAATGGAAATAAGTCCTGTTTAATTGCGTTAAACAACGCTAATTGCTCTGATTCGGTCAATTCGCTGAACTCTTCATAAACCACACCCCATAATTAACTCGAAAAATCAGCCATTCATGTACATGGCTGATTTTTTTGATTATATGAGATACAGGGCAGTATCAGATTTCAACTAATGCTCGTCACCCCAATGATAAATACCAATCTAATGTCTGATTTACTTTCCCTTTAACCAATTCGATAAAATCGCTGTATTCATCTGTCGTATGCAAGCCCTATTTCCCTCTTGGTGGCGATTGAGAGTGATGACTGCATCAGCCCTTTGTAATTCTCCCACCTTCTCTTTCAACAGAAACATGCTCTGCCCGAGAAATATAACCTTGCACGTCGCGGTACCTACGCTTCAGATTCAGCATGATTTCACAATGTGAACTTCTTATCCAAGTACTCCAACAAAAAGCAAGAAAACGCTGAGATGTATACAGCAGGTTCTTGCTTTTTCATTGGTACATCTGAATATGGTACGATAATTGACACCAAAACTACTTAAGCTGCGGGCATCCAATGATACAAGTAAATAGGGCTTTTTAAAATTTTCCAAAGGCATTTTTTTAGAATTCGTTTCATTACGTCCATTTTATTTGAAACTTAGATCCTCCGTACATATATTGAAGCAATAATCGATCATCCACCTTTATTCTACCAATCACATTAACCTTTTCATCAGCTGGGAGATCTCTTTTGGCAATTTGAATCTCTCCCTGATAGCGTTCGTACTTTTCATTATCTACCGTAATTGCACCAAGTGGTCTTTCTACCGTATTGACTGCTTTAACGGGACGGGTTCCAATTAGTCCGTATTCTCTTGATTCCATCGATCGGATGCAATCCCGGGCAGCATCTAAACGATTTGTCTGCACGACGGCTCCCATTATTTCAAGCAGGGATTTGTCGTGGATTACCTGTTCAGCTCGCAATAAAAAAAAACCTTGTTGATAGGAAGCAAATTGCTCTAGCGATTCTTCAGTCAGTGTCAGATCACCGACCAAGACCTTGTCCACACAGCCATTTTCAATTAAGTCTAGAAATGCGGCAAAAGGTGAGATACTTCGATGATCCTCCAACGTTGGCAGTCTTTCATAAAGCGGCCCACGTAATGATCCATCACCTGGGATGAAGGCCATCACGGTTACCCCTTCCTGTTTCAACCACTCATTCGCCTTGCTAAATTCATCACGGTCGAGGCCTGTTTCGGGTCGCGGATAAAAGTTATGCCACGCCTCAACAGATTCCGTGCGCAACCCTGCCTGTTTCATTTTTTCCAAACTATTCTTAGTCAGTGTACTTGCATTCAGCGCAATTTTCATTTTCTTGGATAGCCTGACAATTGTAGCTTCTGAAATACCATAGTCGACCCGTAACCCCGTTAGCCCCCATTCAAGAAGGCCCTCTGCATTTTCCCAAGTGAAACCAAGATGTCCAAGTGACTTTGGCGAAATATCTGCCATTAACTCCATATCATATTGTTTCGCTACCGCTCCTAGCCTGTAAAGGCGTTCTTTATAGAGCTGTGGATCTTCCTCGGGAATATGAAGCGATGTAAAAATGGAAGTAAAACCGATTGCTCTCACCTTTTTAAGATACAATTCAAATTCCTCGTTCAACTCATTTCCTAGATAAACAGATATTCCAAGCATGTGATCAACTCCTATTTGAGTGTATGAAAAGCTCCAGGCGCCGCTTAGACGCGACAGACATAAGTGAAAAAGAGGGCAGTCTAAGATCACGACTTCCTGTCGCAACGACTGCATACCTGCATCCTTGCAGGCACCTCGAGCTAGTCTTGTTCCAAGTTAAAACATATACTTTCTTTTCATCAAAAAAAGGAGGCAAGCCCCCCCTTTTTGTTAAATACCGTCCGCCATTTCTTCCTTGAATCCAAACAAGTACGTGAACAGGAAGCCGAATGTATAGGCGATTACTAGACCCAAGAAATAAAACAAGAATTTATTGTCTGCGATAAGTGGAATTAACGAAATACCAGATACGCCGATACCAGATGCGGCTACTTTCATGACTGCCTGGAAGGCACCGCCGACTGCCGCACCCATACAGGCAGTAAGGAATGGACGACCTAGAGGAAGTGTGACCCCGTAAAGTAGTGGTTCTCCAATTCCTAGGAAGCCTACTGGTAGTGCGCCTTTAATGATTGTACGCAATCTTTTGTTTTTAGTTTTCACAAATATTGCGATGGCTGCACCAACTTGACCTGCACCTGCCATTGCTAATATTGGTAATAACGCCGTGTAACCTACAGTATTGATCAACTCTAGATGAATGGGCGTTAACCCATGATGAAGTCCGACCATAACTAGTGGTAAGAAGAAGCCTGCTAGTACCGCGCCTGCCGCAACCCCACCGACATCCAAGACGACATTGATTCCGGATGTAATTCCATCAGATAGAACACCTGCAACTGGAACTACTGCATAGAGTGAAAAGAAACCTACTGCTAATACGGTAATTAATGGAGTAAATATAATATCAATTGAACCAGGCATAACAGATCGGACACGCTTTTCAACCCATGTCATTAACCAAGCCGCAAAAATGACGCCAAATAAGCCACCTCTACCGACCACTAATGCCTCACCGTAAATTGTAATATCTGCAAGCGCGGGGTTGAACAAAAAGGCTCCGGCAATCGCACCAAGTACTGGTGAACCCCCAAATTCCCTAGCTGTATTCCAGCCCACTAAAATGGCAAGATACATGAATATGCCGCTTCCAAGTAGAAGCAATATTTGCATCCACGTTTGCGTCGGATCCACACCCGCGTTTTTCGCGAAGTTTGCAGCTCCGTTAATTAAACCGGATGCAACAAGACCTGGAATTAGTGGTATAAAGATGTTACCAATTCTGCGAAGTAGCATTTTTAAAGGCGTTTTATTCTTCGCCTTAAGATTGGCTTGATTTCTTGCTGCTTTTTCACTAAAAGTTAAGTCATTGTCATCCGGGTCTGCCTCTTCCCCAATTGCCAGCCCTGTGACTTTGCTCATTTCTGCAGCCACTTTATTGACCGTCCCCGGCCCCACTACGATTTGCAACGTATCATCTTCAATGACACCCATTACGCCATCGACTTTTTTCAACGCGTCCACATTCACCTTACTATCATCTTTTAATGCCAGGCGCAAACGCGTCATACAGTGAGATAACCGCTGGATATTTTCCTTGCCGCCGATATTCGCAAAAATATCTTGGGCCATACGCTCTTCCTTTTTCATCCCAATCCCCCCATTTCATTTTTTATATAGACTTTCGGACAAAGCCACCCGTTAGTTCCAATTTTTCTACCGCTTCTTCATAAGAACTTTGAAGTAAAATCATGACAATAGCGGTTTTCACCTGCTGCTGCGCTTTTTCGTAATAGTCCTCAGCCGTCTCATAGTCAACTTGAGTGGCATCCATAATGATTCTTTTGGAGCGCTCTGTTAACTTTTCATTCGTAGATTGGACATCGACCATAAGATTTTCATAAACTTTTCCAATTCCAATCATCGACGCCGTAGAAATCATATTCAGCACTAACTTTTGAGCTGTTCCCGCTTTCAATCTCGTTGACCCCGTTAAAACTTCAGGACCCGTTTCTAGTTCAATTACCATTTCCGCATGCTTGCTTATTTCAGCGCCTTTATTACACGAGATGGCTACCGTTTTAGCCCCTTTTTCTCGTGCATAATCTAATGCACCTATGACATACGGCGTCCTACCGCTCGCAGCTATTCCAATGACAGTATCCTTATCGCAAACTGAAGCAGATTCCATATCGGAAGCCCCTAAATTCACATTGTCTTCAGCGCCTTCAACCGCAGCTGTAAACGCTTCCATTCCTCCGGCAATGAAACCACGAACCATTTCAGGCGAAACGCCAAACGTCGGGACACATTCAACAGCGTCAAGAATCCCCAATCTCCCGCTGGTTCCCGCCCCTACATAAATGAGTCGGCCCCCTAATTGGAAAGACTCAACAACAGATTCAACAACTTTTTCAATATGATCTAGCTCGTTAGCGATGGTAGATGGAACTGAACTATCCTCTTGATTCATCGCTTCTAGAATTCCCCTTACAGACATTTCATCAAGCTGCATCGTCTTGTTATTTCTCTTTTCTGTAGATAATTTATCAAGCATTCTATCGCCCCTCTTAAACTAGTACTTTATATTCCAATTGTACCCATAAGAAACTATATGTCAAGATTACTTGAAATATTACTGAATCTTAATTTCATAAGTAAATAAAAAAAAGGAAACCACTATTCGGTTTCCTCATCTCCGCAAATTCTCCATTTCACTTCTTGCTTCCTGATATTGTTTGATAACCTTTTCTCCGACATGATGAAAAATACTCATATATAAGGTGTCAATGACCGTTAGCTGCGTCATTCTGGAAGGAATACTCCCAATTCTAAAATCCTGTTCCACGTTTGGGGTGCAGAGTCTGATATTTGCTGTCCTGTATAAGGGGGATTTATCCAGATTCGTAATGGCGATAACAATTGCTTCTTTCTTTTGAGCAAACTGGGCAAGTTCCAAGACATCCCTCGTCTTTCCCGATGTACTGATGGCAACAAAAATATCATTTTTGTTTAAATAAGGAATAACCGTCAGCATATAATGAAAATCCAAAGAGGTAATCGATTGATACCCCAGCCTAGTAAATTTATAGTGTGCATCAAGTGCAGCAGTCGATGATCCGCCAACTCCAAAGAAAACAATTTTCTTCGCGTCTTTTATGGCATCTACCGCTTTCAATAGCTCCTTCTTATCCATGGAATCCGTACAAGATTCAATTGCGAATTTATTTACCTGTATGACCTTTTGAAATGAGTCATAGGGGGTATCCTTCTGCTGCAAAATCGAAAAATCGGTTAAGTTCATTTCCGTTAACGTTAAATCTTTAACGAGCGCGAGTTTAAATGACTTGAAGCTACCCATTCCAATCGATTTGCAAAAACGAATCACACTTGCCTCGCTTACACCTATCTTTATTGACAACTCTTTTGTCGTCATATTGGGGATTAACTCCGAATGCAAAAGTATATATTCACCCACTTTTCTTTCTGCAGTAGATAAAAGAGACAAGCCTTGTTTAATTTTATCAATTAATGATTTCAATTCTACACCTCCAACACCTTTAGTATATACGACACCGGGATCGGTTGGAGACTTTATTGATTTTGTTGGAGACTCCAACGGGTTTGGTTGGACGCTTCGATAGATTGGTTGGACGCTCTCCGGTTTGTTGGACACTTCACGGGATTGGTTGGAGGCTTCGACGATTTGGTTGGGAACTTTACCGCCTTGGTTGGACACTCCCCCGTTTTCATGGGACACCCCAACAGTCTCCCCTAATCCCCTAACTAACCAATTAGTGACATCTCCGTTAAATGCTAGAACGCCTGCTTGCACTCTTTAATTAGTACATATAATGAGTTATCATTCTAAATAGGGTTATGCTGTAGTTTATTTGTGTAAATAAATCCAAATTATAGCTGTCAAAACCTAATTATTGGAGGGATTTACATCAAAAAGAACAATTTACGAAGAAAAATATACGTGGCCGCTATTTCCGTGGCTGTTGTCTTAGCAGTGATTGTTACTGCAGTTCCTGTAACTACCGATGCAGCTAGTCCTTCATTTACAGATGTAAAACCAACTCTTGACCATTATGATTCGATTATGGATCTTGCTGGGCGCGGAATTGTCAAAGGCTATTCAGATGGTACCTATCGCCCCGACAGCAGGCTCACGCGTGGGCAAGCTTCGAAAATCCTTGCGCTCGCTTTGAAGCTGGATACGAAAAACGTCAAAAATCCAGGCTTTAAAGACGTCGACAAAGCGAATGGCTTCTATAAATATGTAGCAGCTCTCGAAAATGCGAGGCTCATTTCAGGATTCGAAGATCACACATTTAAACCTAATGCATTCATGACACGTGCTCATATGGCGAAAGCGATCGATCTCGGATTCAAACTCGAAGGTAAATCGACCGTCAACCCATTCATAGATGTAAGTGATTCTGCTTGGTATGTGGATCACGTCAAAGCGCTCGTCAGTAACAAGGTGACAAAAGGAAAAACAGCTACAACTTTCGATCCGAATGCTAGCATTACACGTGCCCAAATGGCATCATTCGTTATACGTGCCGAGAACATCGAAGTCGTAACCACTCCAATCGATGAAGCGCGTGCTAAAATCAGAAAAGTCGTTACGCAAAATGGTGTCATTGAAGTAGGCGGCAAGAAAGTTGCAGAATCAAAATTTACTAGTAGGACAAATACTGTAACGATGACCGCCTATGATTCTGACGAAGGGATTAAAGGGATTACCGGAATTGGTGTTTTCTCTGCTAAATTGCGAGCACTTGGTGTGAATAACATCCGCATAGGCAACGCTAAAGCAGTCGACCTCTCGCAATCCACAGCAAAAGATGCGCTAAAAGACGACTTCTTGAACCTCTTGAAACCAAGTACCAAACCTTCAACAGACAGCGATGTATCAGCAGAGGGCGTCCAAGTTACACTTTACGCTGACAAAGACGGCATTCAATTCCGTGAAACTTTTAACGTTGACTTCCACGTATTTGTTCCAAGCACTAAATGATCTAATGGCCTCCTTATCCAACTAGTTGGGAGGCCTTTTTTTATTAATGAAAAGGAGTGCAGACCAATTGAGGTCCGCACTCCTTTTTCGTGATTTATTTTCGGCCTAACGTTGTCTTGTATGTACCAAACGTTGTTTACTTCCGCCCTAAAATTATCTATATATTCGGCACTACTTATTGAAAATTAACTAAGTGCTATACCCTACCCGTACAACGAACAAATCTAGCGAAGGAGCGACACTAATAAAAGGCAGCCCAATGTCGCCGCGTCCTGCGGCAAAGGCTGCACACCTGCATCCTGCAGGCGCCGAAGCAATAAGACTGACAGTGTTCTTCTGACAGGCTTATTGCGTAAGGCCATCACCAAGCGACAAAGCGGTATTGGAATAACACTCCATTCTCTAAGCGCCAACTATATAGTTAACACTTACTCTTCATCCTAATGAATCGGTGATTTAAACTGTCCGCCGTGTGCTTCCTGGGTGTTCATGATGGTTAAAAACGCTTTCGAATCAACTTCATTGACAATTTGTTTCAATTTACTTATTTCCAGACGCGTGATAACGACGTAAATAACATCTTTGTCATTATTATTATAGCCGCCGCTTCCTTTAAGGTTCGTAATACTTCTGCCAAGGCGGTTAGTGATGGCGTTGCCTAGTTCCTCGTATTCATCCGATACGATAATCACCGCTTTTGTATCTTCTAACCCTTGGATAACAGCATCAATTGTTTTCGAAGCGATATAATACGTCAGAATCGAATACATTGCTTGCTCCCAGCCGAGTACAAAACCCGCCCAACCGAAAATGAAGATATTGAAAAACATTACAAATTCGCCGACAGAGAAAGGAATCTTTTTCGTCAATAAAATACCAAGTATCTCAGTCCCATCGAGCGCCCCGCCATTACGAATGACAAGCCCGACGCCCGCCCCGAGCAACAGCCCTCCAAAAACAGTCGCAAGAAGCGGATCCGTCACAAAAGGCTCAACCGACTTAAGTGGAATTTCCACAAGCGCAAGCACAACAATCGCAAATGAGGAAGATATGAAAAAGTTTTTCCCGATATATTTATAGCCGAAGAAAAGGAATGGCAAGTTGATCAGTAAAATGAGTAAACCGAATGGAACACCTGTTAAAAAAGTTAGAATTAGTGAAATACCGATGATGCCGCCGTCAATAATCGAATTAGGGACTAGAAACAATTCAATGGCCACGGCAGCCATGGTTGCCCCTACTAAAATGAAGAAGTAACGAAACAAAAAGTGCATACGCGTTTCTTTTTTATGCTGTTTTTTCATAAGTGAAATACAGTCCTTCGGCATTAACGTATTTAGTACTTACTATTATCCCCTTCTGTCGCTTTATTGTAAATAATAAATGACGCAAACTAGTGGGTATTCGTTTTAGTAGGTACTCATTTCACTTCGATATTGCATAAACAATATACCGCTTTGGCGCATTTCCAATATACCCAAATGGATAGCATGTGGATAAAGTCAGCATTTCTTCCGGAGCTGTAGAGCGGATATCTTTATGCACTGTAGCAAAAACACCTTATCATTTCCTGAAATACGTTGTTACGTTTTCTGTTACAAATGAATGGCCCTTTACGAGCGGGTCCTTTTTCAACTGCAATTGAAATTGATTGAAATGCTTAATCAAGGAGCCTCTTTTCTTCTCATCAACTATGAATTTAACGCCGTATCGATGGAAATCCCCTTGTTCCTCATCATATACAATTGTCCCATAAAGCGTCATTTTCTCGTCAATTATTGTTGTTTCAAACTTCAATACAATGTCCGATCTTGCGGGAAGTTTAATGTTAGATACAAAAGCTAATCCACCCGGCCCTATGTTTTTAACTAACACTTTAGTACTTCCTAATTGGACCTTCTTTCTATTTATTTCTGACACCGTCATAAATGCTTCTAGCGGGTACTGGAGATCAACTCTAAAATATTTTCTTCTTTCATTAGTAGGTGAGGATTCAATTTCAGAATTCATTTTTCCGTTTAACAACTTTAAAATATTTTCTTCTGAAACAGGTCTACTAAATAAATACCCTTGAATCCAATCACATTGTAGGTTAGATACAAACTCCCGCTGTTCTATCGTTTCTACACCTTCCGCTACGACTATTATTGAAAGCCTTTGTGCTAATTGAATAATTGACGTTACTATTTCTGCGCTGTCTTTATCTGAAGGTATGTCCTTTATTAAACTCCTATCTATTTTTAAGATATCCGGTTTTATATCTCTTAAACTTTTAAAGGATGCATAGCCTGTACCAAAATCATCAAGTGAGATTTGTATACCTAACGTACGCAATTCCTTTATTTTACCCAATACTTTTTCTTCTTGCTCCATCATCGTACTTTCCGTGATTTCAATGTTAAGCCATTTTGGATCAAGTTCGTTTTCTTGTAAAATGCTAGAAATCATATCTACTAAACCCGTTTGTAAAAACTGCACAAGTGACAAATTAACTGAAGCCTGAATATAGTGCCCAGCATTATGCCATAAGCGTACATTTTTGCAAACTGTCCGCAATACCCATTCACCGATTGGAATGATCAATCCCGATTCTTCAGCCAGCGGAATAAATTCATCCGGTGGAACAATTCCCCAAACGGGATGATTCCAACGAAGTAGCGCTTCTACACTACCAATTTGATTCGTCCCCGCATGAACAATCGGTTGGTAATAGACAAGAAATTGATTGTCATGCAACGCTTGCTTGAGCTCATTTCTTAATGAAAAGACCTTGTATGTAGCGACACTAGCCGTTGGTGAAAAAATTTGATACTTACTATTTCCTGCTTTTTCTGCAAGGTATAATGCTAGGCCAGCATTTTTCATTAGTGAAGCAGTATCATCTCCAGATTCGGGATAAATGCTGATACCAATGCTTGTTGTAATGTAAAGATTATAGTCTTTAATGTCAAACGATTGCTCAAAAACGTGCAGTGCCTCCTTCGCAATTTGTTCAATTAAGTTGGTATCTTGAAGGTTCGTAGTTAAAATTGCGAATTCGTCTCCACTTATTCTCGCCATCATTTTTATGTTTTTATCAAGAGTACTTTTTAACTTTCTTGCAATCTCAATTAATAAAAGATCACCGACATCATGACCTAATGAATCATTTAGAAATTTAAATCCATCTAAATTAAGGAACATAACGGCGAACTTTCTCTTATCGATATTTGCTAATCGTATTTCAAGATCCACCGCATTTTCAAATGCTCGTCGATTTGGTAACTCAGTTAAATAATCATGATAAGCCATATATTGAATTTCACGCTGTTGCTTTTTTATTTCAGTTACATCATGGACATTGCAAATAATCCCATTCACACTTGGTATATGAAGGAGATTCGTGTAAATGACCTCAAAGTCACGCCATTCCCCATTATTATGCTTTAATCGAAGTTCTGCAGTGAACGGAGTATTTGGCCGATTGAGAATTTCTTTGAATTTACCCTTCTTGAAATGAAGGTCATCAGGATGCATAAGATCAAAAAAGTTTTTCCCCGTAATCTCCTCCACTTTATAACCAAGAACAGCCTCAATTGATGGACTTTCAAAGACAATTGTTCCATCTGAGTCGAGGATGCCGATAATTTCATGAGAATACTGGATTAATGATTGAAGTTTTTCGCGCATTTCTTGAATATCTTGCTTCAATTCTTGTTTAACAGAAATATTACTCGTTAATCCATAAAAACCCAATATTTCGTTATTCTCTAGTTGAATAGGTGTCAGCGTTACATCAATATGAATGATTTCACCATTATTCATGATTCGATATTTTACATATTGAGCTTCTCCGTTTAATACTTTGGCGATGTAGCCTTTTACCACCTCTAAATCTTCTTCGTAAATAAAGTCGCTATACTTTTTCCCGATAATTTCTTCAATATTAATTCCGGAAATTTGGTCACTTCCTCCACGTACATTGACGATTACCCCCTTTAGATCAACAACGAAGAGAAGAATATCCGGTGAATTTTCAAATATTTGAGGATAAGCGTTTTTTTCCTCGTTCAGATAAGCCATTAATCTTTTCTTTTTATTAATTCTTGATAGCAACTATATTCCCCCTTACTAAAATAGTTCAAAATACCCCGGTTAAACCGGTGTTTGTACACCAGAATAATTGAATTGAGCTGGTGTCTGTTAATCCAACTAACAACTATGATTAGTTTCCAGAGTAGTGTCAAAAACGAATTACTTAAATACTTAAGTAAAAATACATAAAAAGACCAGACATTCACTAAGTTGCCTGATTTTGATGCTATTATTATACAATCATATTGTATTTTCTGAAAGCTGTCACGCCTAGGCACTTTTCACTACATAATTTATTCTTGTTCAAAATAACCCACTATGTCGTTAGTAATAGCTATTGAAATTCCTTTCCTTAGTATCCACTTGTATTCTGTACACAGGCGGTGTATAGCTTTCGTATTGGTACAGGTGATTGGATAATACAAATCGTTAGTAGTCGACAATCATCCATTAGGAACATATGGATAACGAAATCTCAGACCTAAAAATAGCTCAACAACTATATGTCATATTTAAACAGACGTGTTAGTGCATCTGTGATTAGCGACGGCTACCAATTCGGGAACATATCTTCCGTGATTCCAGGCATTGGGTTCACATATAACTTCACTATCCATCCGCATTAAACAATCAGTTTAATTAGTTATCCGTAATAAATCGAGGTCGTATCCCCATGCATTTCTACCTTTCTTTCAATCCCAAGTCAATTCCGTTACATTGCGTTCCCAACTGTCTATGGGTTGTACAATGGATTTACGTCTATTTTCTAGAGGAGCTTGATAATGAATAAGAAACGTTTATCCTGGGTGGATGTCACCAAAGGATTTTTAATGATTCTTGTCGTCATTGGTCATTATCCGGGACAACTTGATTTCCCACTTGCGAAGTATATCTATTGGTTTCACATGCCAGCCTTTTTCATTTTAAGCGGCTTGTTCTTTAAGCCTGTAATCGAAAAGGGCTTAATGAAACGTTCGATTCACAAACGTTTTATGCAATTGATTGTCCCCTATTTGTTTTTCCTCGTCAGTATTACGCTGATTCGTTACGGGATAGAAATTGGTTCAGGTAATATGGATCTATCGTGGTATGTAAATGATTTGTGGACACTTGCTGTCGGCGGACGTTTTGCACGTGGTGCATACGGTGTTTTCTGGTTTGTAACAACGCTTTTCTTTACGTATTTGTTCTTCTTATGGATGACAAAATACTTTAGCCGCATGAAACAAATCGTTATTCTGGCTATCTTCTATAGTATTGCCCATTTTGAAAGTTTGTTTGCGATGCGCGTCATTGGCGGCACACCAGATACTGCGTCTCAAACTATCCCAATGATTTGGAACATTGATGTTGCACTAATGGCGGTCGTCTATTTTTCACTCGGTTATTATATGAAAAATATTTGGATGAACGTTTCGAGAAGATGGTTAATCGTGGGATTAGTCGGTAGTGTAACGGCGGTATTACTCGATAATTTTAATGTAATTGACTATCATTTGAGCATGAAATTTTTGCGTTATGAACATTTCGTTTTAGATTTGATCATTCCCCTGTCATTCACACTTGTATTGGTTGGCGTATTCCAACTCATCGCTGCTCAACTATCACTTAAATGGCTGCAAAAAATAGAGAAGCACTCCCTAACGATTATGTATTTGCACATTTTTACCGATATTTTGTTAAATGATTATTTTACTTATGGCATTGTTGGGTTCACAGCATTTGGATTGGTCGTTCCAATCGTGGTTTCAATCAGCATTCAAAAATTGCTACCACATGGAAAGTTATTCGTTGGCGGGTTTTCACCGAAGAGACCACTACCCATCCAGCAATAATTCACTAAAATCCATTCTAAATAGGTTGAAATAAAGTATCCCACTATATACGCTACGGCGCTAGGGGATGCCTCCCGCCCTAAGCCAGGCAGCTTCGCCGCTAGTCTTAGGGCTTCGGCTACCCCTGGTAAGGCGCCTTCGCTCAGTTTATATAGGTATTAATTTGTTCAACATAAATAGTGTGCGACTAATAGGTATTTCCCTAGCGATTTGTGTATATACTGCTAATCACAGAGGGGCGGCACTTCTCTGTCCCGCACGGGGGCACTTTCGACGGAGGGTGAGAAAGAATTCCACGCATAATCTGACTGGAGATTGTCCAGTAGTGCCGCGTAATACATAGTCTAGTACAGTGTGACCAGCCATTTAGACTATTGGCTGGTTTTAATTTGCACTTTATGACATGGATTTCTTGTAATAAAGTCGGAGAATACCTATTTTCGCTTGTAAGTATTCCGCTCGCTTTGGACAAAATGGCCGCGATAACTATACCGGGGGGCATTATGGCTGAATATGACTTCGTCGCGTACTTAAAATGACACTTCCTTAAAATCGAATAAGCACAAAAAAAGATCAAACATTTACATAAACGTTTGACCTTAATTTTATCAGTATGCAATTTGGTTTGTATTCTGAATAGCGATTTGTACGAACACTTTAAAATAATAGATGCATAAACAACGCTACGATTGGAATTGCAATCAAAGTACGGAGAATAAAGCACACAACAAGCTCTCCAAATTTAACTGGCAGCTTTGTAGCCATCATGACTACAACTGTCTCGGATAGGAAAATAACTTGGACCATCGATAATGCTGTAATGAAATACCTTGCGCCAATATCGATAACGTCAATTTTATCTGCTATCAAAAGCACGGGAAGGAACATCTCAGCAAAGCCAACCGGAATAGAGGGAGCAATCTCTTGTGCGTTAGGAACAGCAAACAAGTGTAAAAGTGGAACAAATGCTTGGCCAAGCCAATTGAAAACAGGTGTGTATTCAGCGATAATTAAACCCGTAATTCCGGCTGCTGCAATTAATGTTAATACTTTGGGAAGAACATTAAATCCATCTTTTAAACTTAATTGAATTTCCTTAAATAAGCTTTCTGCTGTATAAGCCCTTTTTGCTGCACGCCCAGCACCACGTTTAAAAATGCCTCTTTCAAATTTCGCCTCATTCGTCCTGTCCGCTTCGGTCTGTACTTTTCCACTAAAGTACGTAGTTGATTTCCTAGAAAGAGGTGGAATTCTAATCATGATAATGGAAATGAGGAATGTAATTAGTAGAGATGAAAAATATACTTTTAGAAAATGATCTCCCAAACCCGCAGTATTAATAACTAATAACGCAAATCCAATACTTACGGCACTAAAAGACGTCGCAATAAATGCTGCTTCTTTTCTTGTATATACGTTCATGCGATACAATCTACTCGTAATGATTACAGCCATTGAAGATGAGCCCACAAATGAAGCGATTGCATCAATTGCACTTTTTCCAGGAACTTTAAAAATAGGACGCATTAATGGTTCCATAATTGAACCTACAAAATCAATTCCTCCATAATTTAAAAGAAATGGCATAAAGAATGCACCAACGATAATAATCCAAGTTACCCCAAGTACAATACTCGGAATAACGGTACCACCCGTACCGCTACCCACAATCCACTCTGGACCTGTAAATTGTGTGAAACTGATATCAAGGGTATATACGACGGTGTAAAAAGCGCCTATTAGATAGAAGAAGGGATGCATAATCGAGTCGTGATCATAATACTTCTTTAAAAAAGAATCCTCTTTAGCCACAAATTTTCCGTAAAAACTTGCAAATACATTTGCTACCATTAATAATGTGACAATCCATAATCCTACAGTACCAAATAAATTTAGAAGATAGTTGTAAATGTATCCGAATAATATATCCGTTTTCCCGTTTATCTCCATCGGAATGAAGAAAACAAGCACAGCAACCGACGTGAAAATAATTGACTTCGTAATACCAATTCCATATTGTTTTTTAGTGAGTGTTATCTGATCTACATAACTTGGATCATCTCGATCTACTAGTTCAATATTTGGACTAAGTTCCTCAACTTTCACCTTGTTTTCATCGATTTCTAACGCACTTTGATTCATAATTTCACCTCCATTTAGTTTAAAGCAAAATAGGCAAGTAAAAGGCCGCTTCAGTGTATGAAAAGAAGGTCATAGAGAACGGTGTAAACACCCTTCTTTATGTTTTAAAATGAGTTTTCAATTAGTTACTTGCGCATTTGCAGCTACTACTAACTGTGGAGCAAGTTCTTTTTCCTTTAGAATAAAGCTAATAAAATCAAGTATAAGTCTTGCACCTACCTGACTCGTAATACCAGTAGGATCATAGGGAGGAGAAACTTCTACTAAGTCAAAACCGATGACATTCCCCCTTTTTGCAATCCCTTCCAACAGTTCATTCACTTCATCGTAATACAATCCACCAGGAGAAGGGGTACCTGTACCAGGTGCCAAGGATGGGTCTAATCCATCGATGTCAATTGTCACGTAGTAGTTTTCTCCTTCTGGAATTAGAGCTACTACTGATTCAATGCTCATTTTCCTCATTTCGCGTGGAGACAAGATAACACTTCCATATTCCCTAGCAGCATCTACATCTTCCTTCTTGCTACTACTAATTCCACGTATGCCGAATTGGAACATCTTATCAACATAGTCCATTTCCGCCAATCGACGAAGCGTACTTCCATGCCCAAATCGTTGGCCTGAACGATGATCAGCCCAATCTAAGTGCGCATCGATTTGAATGACGTGGAATGGCCCAACGGAATCTAATGCTCTACCAACGGGTATTGTAATGGAATGATCTCCGCCCATTACGACAGGTATTGCTCCTTTAGATACGATTTTTCGAATCGACTCTTCAACATTATCGAAGCTCTGTTCTAAATCACCATGAACGATATCTACATCCCCGCAATCGACCACTTTGCAGTCCGGACCTAAATACATAATATCTTTTTCAATATCATAAGCCCCTTCAAGTCCGAAACTATATAAAGTAGAACCTTCTCGCATTCCACGTGGCCCCATTCTAGTACCCGACTTCCACTGTGTCCCCATGTCATAAGGAACGCCAATAACCGCTACATCTGCTTCTAGTTCGTCAAGACTCGTACAGATTGGATACTTCCCAAACGAGCAAATACCAGTGAATGGAAGGTTAAGAATTTGTTTTTCATTTCGATTTGTCATCATACATCCTCCTCATAGTGTGAAACGCAGATTCAAGGAAAAAAAGACTCTCTCACTGCCTTTCTTCTCGATGATTACTATAATTGCAAGTTTCGTGCCAACTATTCATGATGGTTTTAGAGTAACAGCGTAAGCACTTGTTCAGCCCATACAGACGCTAGAATCTAGACAGGAAGTCTTCACGTTAGAAATTATCCTCAATAGGGGATTTACTAATTTCCTAAGCAAAACAAAAAGCCAGTCAGTTTTGACTAGCTTGTTGATTAACATACTGACTGATTTTTCTACTTGCTGTGGATTGGCTAATCCCTAACATCTTTGCTAACTTAACACTGCTTGGATATTGTTCGTACATTCGAACAATATAATCGCCTTCAACCATCTCTATATAGTTATCTAACGTCATAACAGCTTTTTGAGGAGGTGTTAGTCCGACTAAATCAACGTCAATAAGATTTTCATTCGAAGTGATTAATATGCGCTCAACAAAATTTCGAAGTTCCCTTATATTGCCCCTCCACTCCTGCCTATTTAGCCAGGAAACCATATTAGCGGAAAACGCTCTATTCATTTTGTATTTATCATTAAATTCACCTAATAATTCAGTAACTAATACATTTATCTCTTCCCTTCTTTCACGTAAAGGGGGAATAGCAATCTTGATAACATTAATTCTGTAGTATAGATCTTCTCGAAACTTTTTTTCAGCAATTAACTTTTGGAGATCTTGGTTCGTTGCACAAATCACTCTGCAGTTTAACTTAATAATTGAACTGCCACCTACCCGTTGAATCGTTAAGTTTTGAAGGACAGACAACAGTTTAACTTGAAGATTTAACGGCAACTCAGAAATTTCATCAAGTAATATAGTACCTTTCCCGGCAGCTTCGAAATAACCTTTTTTTCCTCCTTTCTTTGCTCCTGTAAACGCACCTTCCTCATAACCAAATAGCTCAGATTCAATTAACGACTCAGGAATAGCCCCACAGTTAACTTCGACAAAAGGTTCATTATTTCGATTGGATGTTTGGTGGATTTTCTGTGCAATGAAGTTCTTCCCTACTCCTGATTCCCCCTCCAATAAGACTGAAACGTCTATACAGGATACCTTTTCAACAATTCGAAGGACATTCCTCATTTCTCCAAGATGAGTAGAAGAGGAAATCAAATTCCCCCTTTTTATCTTTTCAATTTCTTCTTCATATAAAAGCATTATTTTTGCTACTTGATCATTCGTCTTTTTTAGATAATCAAGTTCTGTAATATCCCTTGAAAAACTAAGGGCCCCCAATAGTTCTTGCTTATCGTTAATAATCGGATAGCCAGACACAACTATTTTTCTTCCCATTGTAGTTTCTTGAATTATGGTTTCGATTTTCCTTGTTTTTAACACCTTGCCAATAACCGAAGGAGATAAAATACCATCCCTCTCTAAAACAAACACATTTTGATTGATAATCTCCTTTGCATCAATTCCAAAAAAGTTTTTAAAGCTGTCACTGGAATATATAATGGTACCGTCTTGGTCAGTTACAAAGATTTCGTCAAATGAATATTGGATGATATTCTCCAAAACTAGTTGGCTTTTCTGTAATGGAAGCATTCGTTATTCCTCCTATTCAGTTATGAATACATACTATTCTAATTTGACTGTAAATTCAATAGTGCAGAGTACTTGCTCTTGGTACAAGGAAAGATAATTCACGCAGATGGCTAATCTAGTTATTAGTATTGAGTAGCAATAGGTCACAACTGTTTAGTGCGGGCAACTTGGAAAGAATGAATTATAGCGATTTGGACAAACGTAATCATGCAAAAAAACCAGACATTTTTCTAATTTGTCTGGTCTTCGTACTATTATCATACAATCGTAGTCAATTAACTGAGTAGCTTCACGTACCGCCACTGTTCACCCTACACTACTTAAACTACGTCTCCACTTCCGTCCATCTCTTCGATGTATGGGTAGTATGTGGTGATAATATACGAATGGGAGATCCATGTCCTTAACGCTTTCTACATAAGTCCTATTTACATAGAAAAGATCACCTCTTCTGGATAGCCCAGTTTCAAGGTCTTCGTCAACGATTGTAATCGTTCCACTATCCCTTTTTCTCAGATGATCGATTAGCCCCTGTGTATCTTTATTGTTGCCCAATATAATAAAAGCCCGCATACATATAACCCCATTTCTTATTTTTAATAAACACCCTATTCAAATGCAGTTAGTTTGCCTTAGTTCTAATCACCCGTATATAGTTCGAAAAACAATGTGGTAATCCTCTACATGTCTATAGTACCATTAATTCAGAATAAATACATAACAATATTTTGTGATGCGTAGGACGCTATATGTCGATACAAAGTATTCCATTATATTAAAATGATAGCGTATTTTCAGAGCAGCTCCGCTCACTATTCCCTGAAATCACTTTTTTCTTTATGCAACGCTTGCAGGTACGCATATAGTTGGATTGATAATACGATTGGAATGCGGTAAAATTGGTATACTAAGAACCCTTTCTACTGGTTATTTTGTAATAATTCCACCTCGGAAGAAGAGGATTTTTTTTACTTTTCCATCAAAAAATGTAGCTACTAATTTAAACTAGGGTATAGATAATACATACAAAAGCGATAGGAGGAGATAAAAATGACGGAACCATACTATATAAAAGAGTCTAAAAGAATGTGCAAAGAGTCCGGGATGGATCCTAATGAGGTATCAAGACCCAAGAACTTTTTAAGCGAAGTCGAATTTGCTGACAAAAGAAAATCATATAGTGAAATCCTGTCAGTTGTGAGTTTTTTCTCAAATAAGCTACTAAACTCCTTAAAAGGCACCCCGATACTCGTAGTTGTTTCAGATGAAAACGGATATCTTCTTGAAATAGAAGGAGATGAAACCATAAAGTCTACCATTGAACAATTCGGGATTAAATTAGGAAGTTTGTTCACCCAGGAAGATACAGGTACAAACGTTGTTAGTCTTTCATTGCTACAAAAGCACCCGATCAGTTTAATTGGCGATCAACATTATCATACGTTTCTTCATGGCATTGCGTGTTATGGGACTGCATTTCATTATACAGATGACAATAACTTACTTGGTAGCGTGTCCATCATGATGCCCATCTCGTTTCAAAACCCACTTTTTCTAACGATGTTAACCCAGGCCGTTGATTCAATTGAGAGAGAACTTTTGTTAAGGAAACAAAATAAGAAGCTTAATATTATGAATCAGATCATGTTAAGCAGGACAAGAAATGGGATTGTTGTCACGGATGAGTTCGGAATCACGACTGAGTTTAATGAATTTGCCGAAAAAATCTCGAATAACAGCAGAGAATCTGTTGTAGGAAGACATATTTACGATTCGCCTATAACAGGAGATTATTTTAAAGAAGTACTGGAACAAGGAAAAATAGTCGAAAACGAAGAAATCAAATTTAAAGATGACGCGGGTAACCTAGTTGTCTGCCTGTTCGATGCCCAGCCCATTTATGAAGACTACAAAATGATTGGTGCCTTTGGCCAGTTCAGGGATATTTCAGACCGTTACTTATTGCAGGAAAAATATAACTACTTAGCCTATCATGATGATTTAACAAACCTGCCAAACAGACGATATATTAATAGAGAAGTAGAGACCATCATCACAGAACTAAATGCAGGTCACCACCGGACTATGGCTCTTCTATACATAGATCTGGACCGTTTTAAAGTCATTAACGATAACTTCGGTCATTCACATGGGGATGAACTCATTATTAAGGTAAGCGAGCGTTTACGCAGTTGTCTTGGAGAAAAGGATACACTTGCCCGAATGGGTGGGGATGAATTTATTTTCCTGCTTACCGATTTTGTTAGTCCTGATTATGCCACGACAAAGGCTGAAGAGATACTCAATCTGTTTCATGAACCTTTTCAAGTCGGCACGAAAGAGTTACATACGACAGCGAGTATCGGGATTGCGATTTATCCTGACTACCCTATTTCAATGGAGAAGCTCATGGTCTATGCAGATAATGCGATGTACCAGGCAAAATCACAAGGTAAAAATCGCTATGTAATTCATACCTCCGAATTATTAGAAGATATGATGGACGAATACAGTCTCGAGATCGATTTAAGAAGAGCACTTGAGAATAATGAGTTTGTTCTTCATTATCAGCCGCAAATTCATAACCAATCCGGTAAGTTGGTTGGGTTTGAAGCGTTAATTCGCTGGCAGCATCCTCGGCTAGGCCTGCTCCCTCCAGGGAAATTTATCAAACTAGCTGAAGAAAACGGCTTGATCACCCAAATTGGGGAGTGGGTCATCAATGAAGCATGTTCACAAAACAAAAAATGGCAGAATGCTGGAATGGAACCGATAAAAGTCTCCGTTAATCTATCTACCCAGCAATTTCTTACAAGAAATCTCGTAACCTATATGGAGGACGTGCTGAAACGTACAGCACTTGACCCGCACTATATCGTAGTAGAGATTACTGAATATATGGCGATGGAGTACGACTACTCCATTATCGTATTGAATAAGCTGAAATCGCTCGGCATCGGCATCAGTATTGACGATTTTGGGACTGGCTATAGCTCGCTGAATTATCTTAAAAACTTCCCGATTGATTATATTAAGATCGACAAATCCTTCATTAGCGAAATAATGAACGATCCGAATGACGCCATTATTGTAAAAGCAATTATCACGTTAGCACACAACCTTCAAAAAGAAGTGATTGCAGAAGGCGTTGAAACAAAGGAACAGCTCGACTTTCTGACAAAACACCAATGTGATATAACACAAGGCTACTTCTTCAGCAAGCCACTTCCAATTGAGGAAATCGAGAAGATTTATTTGGAACGATAAAGATAATTGGAGGAGCAAAAAACATGACAACGACTGCATCCGTATTAGTATCGAATTTTAAACAGTGGGGAATTAATCATATTTTCGGCATTCCAGGGAAGGCAATATCCCCTATCTTATTCGAAATATTAAAACATGATTTGGAATTTGTGTTAAGTAAACATGAAGCAGCGGCTGGGTTTGAAGCTTCTGGCTATGCCTTAATGAATCAGAAAATCGGGGTAGCAGTTGGTACGTCTGGGCCTGGTGGGACCAACTTGCTGACAGCTGCTGGTCAGGCGAAAGCTTCCAATCTACCCCTACTAATTATCACAGGACACCCTTCGTTGAAAGATACTGGAAAAGCTATGGGACAGGATTCTAGCATATTCGGTACCGATCTTGTGGAAATGTTCAAATCTGTCACCAAGTTTAGTGCACGAGTAGAACGAGGTGATATGCTACAGCCGTTCTTGCAGCATGCCCTTGAAAAGGCGTTATCAGGCGTAAAAGGGCCTGTACATCTATCAATCCCGTTTGATATTTTACTAGAAGAGATTGAACCATTCCAACTAGAATTACCAGTGTCCCATGAAATGGTCTCACCCAAAACGGGAGAAGTCATCGAAAAACTGAATGCAGCCAAGCGTCCCCTTCTATTCCTTGGAAAAGGCGTTCATTCCAGCAAGGCCTATGAAGAAGTGCAGCATCTTGCTGAGCATTGGAACATCCCTGTTATCACCACACCAGGAGGAAAAGGTACATTCCCATCCAATCATACGCTTTCATTAGGAGCATTTGGACTAGGTGGTACTACAGAAGCATCCGCCTATTTGAATGAACCCGTTGATGTATTAATTGTGATTGGATCAAAACTGAGTGACATGTCAATCGCTGGCCTATCTGAAGCAATGTACCCAGAACACGTCATCCACTTTGACTATGACCAAACCTATATTGGAAAAGCGATTCACGTACCAACTACTCCTGTGCTTGGCGATATAAAATCGAATCTGACAGCGGTTTTAAAGGATATACCGAAAACAAACAGTGAAGCCTTTTTATTACCAATCGAGTTAAGCCCACTTCAAGATAATCAGCCGGGTGAGCGAATGTCTGCGGTCCAAGTATTACGGGCGATGCGTAACACGCTTCCAGATGACGCGATTATTTTTGGAGATGATGGAAGTCACTCTTTCTATGGCATCAAATACTTTGATATTTACAAACCAGGGACTTTCTTCTTTGATGATATATTCGGTGCGATGGGTAACGGAATCGGCTATTCCATCGGTGCAAAACTCGCAGCCCCCGAGAAAACAATTATCTGCTTAGTCGGTGATGGTTGTATGTTCATGCATGGTACGGAACTTTCCACAGCGTACAATTACAACTCCCCTGTCCTGTTTATCGTTTTGAATAATGGACGATTAGACATGGTGGAAAAAGGAATGCAAAAAATGATTGGCACGTCCATCGGTGGTATTTATGAGACCCCACTCGATGTAGCCAAATTTGCAGAATCAATGGGACTAACTGCGACTACATGCCATAATCCTTATGATTTAACTGGTGCTATAAAAGAAGCGTTACAACTGATTAAAGAAACTAACAAACCGTTTGTAATTGAAGCATTGGTTCTTGAAAATGAAATTCCACCAACCATGGGGAGGCAGTAATATGGAAGATAGCAAACGATACGAGTCCGGTGTAAAGGTAATGGAAGAATTATTCTCACAAGAAGTACGTACTGGCATGGAAGAAATAAAAAAAATTTCACCTGACCTTTTTAATATGATTGTGTCGTTCGGCTTTGGGGATCTTTACACTAGAAAAGCTCTTTCTCTCAAAGAACGGGAATACATAACACTCACTTCTCTCATCACACAGGGTGCTTTTGAGCAGTTAAAGGTTCACTTGCAGGCATCTTTAAACATCGGCCTCACAAAAGATGAAATTATTGAAATCATCATCCATTGCGTTGGGTATGTCGGCTTCCCAAAAGCCGTTCAGGCAATGGGAATCGCTGGGGAGATTTTCGAACAGAATGAGTAGAATGTGTCGGTACCTGAACGAGTACTGTGCTTGAAACATCTGAATAACCATAGAAAAAACCAGACAGTGCCAATTTGTCTGGTTTTTTTAGTATGCAATTTGTGGTGGATTATCTTGGTGACGTCGCGGACGGTATGACTAGTTGATTATTCGGGGTTGGTTGGTTGGATGCTTTTATAGTATTGTTGGACACTATTGCTGCTTCGTTGGACGCTTCGATAATTTTGTTGGACACTTTGCCGTTGGTTGGACGCTATTCGGCGTTGGTTGGACACTTTTCCGGCTTTGTTGGATGCTTCGATAAACTTTGATTAATGTAGTGAAGACAATTGAACTCACTTACTTATATAGGTGGGTACTACTTTTAACAATTTAACTCTTTCCGGGTTATAGAATTAACCCTTCGTTGGCATTTCTATTGCCTTTACAACCCGTTCGCCTAATTCCGGCGATGCATTATACAGATACGTTAAAACAATGCGTCGTGTTTCTTGGGATATGCCGGCAAGACCGGCAGAAAGATTAGTTACTAGGTGGTCTTGCTGCACAGGGGGAAGAGATTGATAAAATTGCCCGGCCTGCGTAAAATCATCCTGTTTTGGCAAATCGGATCGTTCCAGATGCCCCTCCACAAACCTACCATTTCCGCTTGTTACGAGATTTGCTGGCGACCAATCTTCCTGATGATTGATAGGTATTTTCCGAAAATCCGGTCCAAGCCGCCGACGCTGGGAATCGGAGTAAATATTGGCGCGTCCCTGTAGCATCTTATCATCTGATAACTCTACCCCATCTAAAAGATTGGATGGTGAAAACGCCAGTTTTTCCACTTGTTCCAGATAGTTATCCGGGTTTCGGTTCAACCTCAAGCGGCCAACCGGTCTCAAAGGGTACTGCTGTTCGTCCCAAACTTTTGTGTCATCCATTGGATCATAAGACAGAATGGTTTCGTCACTTGGATTCATAAGCTGCACATAAAGCCCATATACAACGGGCTCCCCCTTTGCTAGTGCATCATGTAAATCCTTCCCAGCAATATCCGGATTCTCGCCATTCCACCTTGCCGCCTCTTGACTGTCTATATACTGCTCCCCAGCCTCAGGAATCCAGTGATATTTAACATAACTGCGAACGCCCTCCCCGTTCCTCCAAACGTAGGTATTCACACCATAACCTGGCATGTGGCGAAAGCTTTTTACTGTGCCTGCGTCAGAGAAAAGGCGAACAACGAAATGGGTTGATTCTGGTGCTCTGGCTACGAAGCTCCAGAACCGTTCGGGATCCATCAGGTTAGTTACCGGCGAGGGTGATAAAGCCTGGACGGCCTCTGGAAAGCGTATGGCATCTCGTACTAAAAATACAGGAATATGGTTGAAGACCAAATCAAAAATACCCTCTTCAGTATAAAACTTAGTAGAAAATCCACGCACATTTCGTGAGGTATCCGGAGTGCCTTTATTGCTGACGGCCAGCGAAAACCTTACCGTAACTGGAACTCGCTGCCCTGGATTTTGTAAAAAGCTAAGCTTCGTATAGTTTGCCATAGAATACACGGTCTCAAAGTAACCGAAAGCACCAAAGCCTTTAGCATGCACTGGTCTTTCTAAAATTGTTGAATGGACAAAGGTCTCCAATGTTTCATGCAAAATACTGTCTTGCTCCAGTACAGGACCCCATTCACCTACAGTCTGTGAATGCATATCTTTAGCGCTTCCTTTTGGACTATTGCTGTTTAGATGCGTGGAAGGGCCTGATTCCCTTCCATTGTTTTCTCTCATAGTTATTCCTGCCTCCTGTACCCCCAAGTTAATTCCTTAAGATACACTAGTATTTATGTGAGGCTCCATCCAATTATGAATATAGCTAGCTGAATAACCACGCAAAAAAGATCAGACATCTGCGTACATGTCCAATCTTCATAGTAATAAATGGTATGGTGCCTGAAATTAAAATCGGTACCTGATAATTTAAAAACACTGTCCCCTTTCCTTCCCCATCACTCTATATAAAGGGTGAAAGGAGGTGAAATACAATGGCAGCAACAATCGAATTTCAACAAGCGGCGGGCCGCGTTTTCTTCGACGGTGGTTTAACAGAGGACGGAAAGATTATCCGCAAAGCGAAGACGTACCGCAACATCAAGGAAAATGCACCAGCTGTGAACTTGTACAAAGCGTTGGAGCAACTTGGTCAGCTTTCAACTTTGCCGTTCATCGGAGCGGATATCGTGGAAACATCGAGCTTGATTGATTGATCAGGAAAAGCGCAGGGCGCCCGGAGTCTAGACAATAGAAAGGGGGGGGATAAAACATGGCTAAAACACTACAATTGAACTTCAACACAGCAAGCGGAAAAAAGGTGAGTTTGACGGTGGATGAACCACGTGCAAATTTGACGCCGCAAAGCATCGAATTGGCGATGCAGGAGATCATTGCTGCGAACGTATTCGAAATAAACGGCGCTCCACTCGCAACAGTTGTTAGCGCTCGGGTTATTGAGCGCAATGTAACAGAACTTGTAAACGGCTAACTAGCAGCAACGACCGGTTCACCAGTTTTCGGACTGGGGACCGTTTTTTTCATGTAGAAAGAGAGGAGGAAACGAGATGGAACAATGGATGAGTCTCATACAGGAAGTCGGTTTTCCGATATTCGTATCATTCTATCTTTTGCACCGGCTCGAAACAAAACTCGTCGCGATCCATGATGTGTTGGTTTCATTAAAAATGCAGTAAATTTTAATCCATTTCTACTCGTTGGAAATTTCAGCTAGGCTACTCGCTCACGTTGCCTAGCTGGATTCTATATGTGCCTAATTTGGAGATAGAAGGTGAACTAATGTTTAGTAAACCATGCGAGGGTCATGTCACATCTCCTTTCGGTTACCGCATCCATCCGATTACTAATTTACGAACGATGCACGTTGGTGTCGATTACGGAAATACTTCATACAACAATACAATCATTGCAGCAGCTGCTGGAGAAGTTACTTTTTCTAGGTCTACAAATGGGTATGGAAATACAGTTATGATTGTTCACTCACTAGGTGGAAAGACGTTTGAAACCGTGTACGCACATCTGCAGTCAATCGCTGTGAAAGTCGGACAGACAGTCAAACAGGGCGAACGTATCGGCGTGAAAGGGACGACTGGAAATAGTACGGGGATCCATCTTCATTTCGAGGTACACATCGGCCGTTGGAATAACAAATTTACGAATGCGGTTGATCCGTTACGTTATGTTGTGGATCCTGATGTGAAACAACTACAAAGCTTGCTTGTCAAAATAGGTTACAACATAGCTGTGGATGGGCTAAACGGTCCCGCTACAAAGTCTGCGGTTAAGTCATTTCAGAAGGCTTTTGGACTTGTTGTAGACGGAATTCCAGGGAAGTTGACGACAGCTGCACTTGCTAATATGGCGACAGATAATGTGGCCCAAGTATCGAATCCGAAATCATAGACGTTCAAATACGGCGTCAGTAGTGCCGGGGTATAGTAAGCCTAAGAAAAGCCCAATTTCTCATTTTGATGAGAAATTGGGCTTTTACGAGTGAGTCTAGGACTAGTTCGTTGGACAGCTCATGGCTTTTGTTGGACACTTCGCGAAATTGGTTGGACATCTTAGTAAGGTACCCAAAACTAATCCATAAAAAAAGAAAGCAGGTAAACTCCCCCACTTTCAAGATACATTAGTCTATAAATTCATTCTTTATCTTAAGAACTTGTTCTTCATCTAGCTCTGTTACCTCCATAACATCGTCGATATCCATTCCTTTTGCTAAGAGGCTCTTCATTCGCCTTTTTCTTGTGATCTATGCTTCCCATAGGAAGTCTCCTTTCTGTGTGATATAAACTGGTTTAGTCATCAGTCATTATTTTACAGGCGGGCTCAATTTTAACATATTATAGAAGTCTAACGTTATGATTTGTGAGTATTCTTACAGCTATGCAACGCTAATGGGTAGCTAAAACTTCAATCTAAAATCGTTATAATATATGTTCCTCTATTTTCTCCAGGTTTAATGACCTGTAATTCTTTTAATCTTGATAGGTTTTTAGCAATGCTAGAAGCTGATGCGCTCAACATATCATCAAAAATCTGACGATGAAATTCATCTCCATCTTCCATTCGAGCAATAATTTCAAACATCGTTCGTGCATGCCCCTTACCTAATAATTCATTGACATGTTTAATTCTGTCATACCGCTGAAGTTCTTTTAACACCTTCATTAGAGAGGCATTAATACATTCTAAATAAAATGTTATAAATGGCTTTAAATCGCCTTGGGATGCTTGCATAAGAGTATCGTAATATTCATCAATTCTTTTATCAAAAAACTCTTCAACACTAAATGCATCTTTTATTGTACTTAAATCCGGATGTATAAGGGCAACAAGCGTAGAAAAAGCACGTGCTGTCCTCCCATTTCCATCTGGGAAAGGATGAATATACCCAATGATATGGTGGGTAATCCCTGAGATCAACAAAGGATGTATTTTAAATTGAGGATTCACTTGTTGATCGTACGGATTTTCATGACCAGTTACACTGGTATACAGCCAAGTAAAGAAGGCCCCCATCAAAGGTGGAACATCTAGATATGACGGTGGAATATAACTGACTTCTCCATCTCCATCCTGTAGCGTAACTGGGATTTGACGATAGCCATTGGGATGTCCTGTCAAGTCCCTCATTAAGAGCTCGTGAATTGTTTTCAAGACCTGTTCATCAATATTAGAAAAATCAAGACGAGGATTTAAGTTATATAAATAGTCATACGCCTCAAATACATTTCTAACTTCCAGCTTAAACTTTTGCGAAGTTGTTAAGCCCTCAATCTTATAGTTAGAGTAGAGTTTTTCAACCTCTTTATATTCAAGTTTGTTTTGTTCAATCTTGGTTGTAAAATGTGCTGTTCTTACCATGGAATTTCGAAGGATTGTCGGTTTAAGCGGATGGTTTTTCAAACCTAGTCTTGCTAACGCACCTATATTTCTTTCAGCTTCCATAATTAATTCAAGAAGTTCGTAATCATAAAGATTTAAGTTCGGTTTATAAACCAATCGCCCATCTTCATTAATGAAATGTTTTTCCGAAAAAGTATACGTCATTTAACTCACTCCTTTACACCTGAAAACCCTACAGTGGCAGTACTATATATTAATTTTATTATATGCCATTACACTAAGTATGTACACTTAAAATTACTTTATAAGTGTTAGCGTAAATTTGAAAGATATCTTTGAGTAGTCGAATTACGACAATTCAGATTCCCGAAAAAAAAGAGGAAGCCGACCAAATATTGATATGGTTAACTTCCCCTTTTTATTTATGCAATTGTAGCCTGTTTTTAATAATAACTTTACGAAGTTGGTTACACACTTTCTGATCTTTGTTGGACAATTCGATGGTTTCGTTGGAAGTTTCCCTGTTTGTTGGACACTTTCCCGAGTTGGTTGGACATCTTAGTGAGGTACCTAAAACTAATCCATAAAAAAGAAAGCAGGTAGACTCTCCTACTTCCAAGATACATTAGTTAAAAAGAACGCCAGGGTGGACTTTCAGCCTCGTTGATTATTCAATTTCGCTAACTACCCCGTTTGGTCCTACTGTGAAATACCAGTGTCCCTCCAAAAAACAAAAGACCTTCTAAAAGGACTTTAAATTTGTACATACAATCTATAATGGATACTACGCAGTATCCGCCAACGCGGTAGTATGCCCCATTCCCTCACACTGGATTATTTTTATTTAATGCGCTTGCCCTCTTCTGAAAAAATCAAAAAAACTTTTTTCACAAAGTTGTCCCCTAAATCGCAATTTTCATCTATATAAAAAATAAAGGGGATATTCTTTATGACAACTTACCTTTCTGAGTACGCTCACTTCACAAACAAACACGATCTAGACGCGGCGACAAGACAACATGTACTCACGAATTGGGATGCTATGAACCAAACTGAGCGGGC
>NZ_JADPRX010000039.1:0-36350 GCF_017347125.1 Sporosarcina sp. E16_3 | reverse complement strand
GTGTCAGAACTCTCATTATACAGGATTTGGGGAGGTGCTCTTTTTTCTTGCCGTTTTATACTTAGAGCCGCAAGGGCTCAGAGATATGAAATTGATTCATGTATAGTAAGAAAGTAGTGCATTGATTAGTAATGGTAGTAATGGCCCCGTGTCTCAAAATAAAGCACGAATTCAAGTAGATGTATTGGAACTTATTCCCCCGCGAAACGAACTAATCATAAATAGAGTGCAAAGGAGAGTTCTTATGGAAAAGAAATTGGGTGTAATTGCATTTTGCTTACTGGTACTATTTGTAGTATTTTATAGACCTTTGCCTGCGGCGGCTTGTTCCTGTATGGTTCTACCACCCGCAGATATAGCACTAAGCGAAGCAGCTGCTGTTTTTAGTGGAGAAGTAATGACAATAGAAAAAGGGAAGGGTGTGGATGGGGAAAGCGGAAAAACAGTACGTTTCAAAGTGGCGGAAGTATGGAAAGGTGTCGACAACGCGGATATTTCCGTTTTCACAGGAAATGATTCAGCAGGTTGTGGGATAGACTTTACGATTGGAAAAGAGTATTTGGTGTATGCTCACAATTGGGATATGGATGGAAAGTCCGTACTTTCAACCACGCTTTGTGACCGGACTGCTGAGCTAGCGAATGCTACTGACGATATCACACTGATTGGTCCAGGCACAGTTCCTGACCAACACGAACAAACTCCAGATAAGAATGCTAAGCCGTACTACTTATACACCGAGGCACTAGTTGTTGCAGGATTAGTTGGCATTTTAGTTTGGATGCGTTTTAGAAAAACTAAGGCTTAACTATCTGCTAACCAAACTTGCATGACAGTACAGCCTATTTGCACTTCAGTTGATTAACCACTTACTTTCATAAAAAACTAGTGAGATGGGCTCGAACCCCCCTTTTCATTAGATACTTTCCGGTATAGAAAAGAGGTACAATTTATACGGCTTAGTAATTATTTAGGGTATAAATAAAAATCGCATAGTTATTGATTTAATCTTAATTAGTATAGAATTGCATTGTATTAGCTGAACAGTTCCGCGTACGAGGGTGCCTAAAATTAATTTAAGCAAATAAAAAAAAGACCCTACATGTAGGGTCTTTTTCTAGCTATTATTAAGCTTTTTGAACGTTTGTAGCTTGTAGGCCACGTTGTCCTTGTTCAATTTCAAATGTTACACTTTGACCTTCGTCTAAAGATTTGAAACCTTCGCTTTGGATTGCTGAGAAATGTACGAATACGTCTTCTCCTGCTTCACGCTCGATGAAACCAAAACCTTTTTCTGCATTAAACCACTTAACTGTACCTTGTTCCATAATTGTTGCCTCCTAGTGCGGATATCCACACAATGTATTACTATCCTTGCTCAAATACTTAGACGAAAAACAAAATCTTTTCTCAATCTGAAAACGAACAAAAATAATTCTTCTTTAGAATAACAGATATATGTTAAAAAAGCAAATAAAATGGGTATCTGTGTCAGACACAAAGACGAACAGTTCACACATTCAAGTAATTATACAAAAGAGAAAGAATATTCACATTAAAAACTATGGCACGGGCATGACCCCGTTCTATACCGTCCTTTCCATTTGGGTCGGATGCCTGCTGCTAATTTCATTACTGTCAACCGACGCGGAAAGTCGAAATGACGTGGGCCCGCGTGAAGTCTATATCGGCAAACTAATGACCTTCATGAGCATCGGCCTTCTTCAAACGGTCATAATTACAGTCGGAGATTTGCTCATACTCGGCGTGGAAGCCCAAAGTCCGTTCCTATTCATCTTATTCGGACTTTTCATCAGCATCATTTTCATGCTGATTGTTTACACGCTCGTCACTCTATTCGGCGACGTCGGTAAAGCGATGGCCATTGTTATGCTCGTCCTGCAAATTGCCGGTTCAGGCGGGACGTATCCCATAATTGTGAGGTGCCTGTGCACCAAACTTTAATGTTTGTTTCAACAATCAGATTTGCTTCAGGGAAGGAACAAATCAGAATTGTGCTGGAATTGCGCGACGCACAGGTAGCCATCATTTAAAGCGCAGAATCCTTGTCAAATTAGGAAGTAAATTAACCTATAAGAGTGGGATGCGCCGTTTAGCTCCGACAGACATAAAACAAAATAGAAGGCAACCACAAACATTGAGTTGGTTGTCTCTTTTCTTTGCGCTTATGAAACTTCCCTGTTTGTTGGACAACCTTTAATACTCTATTTTCTTTCAACCATTTTATTATTTGTCTAATTATATGAGTCCAGCCAACCATATTTTAATTTGCTTCCCGGCATCTGAAAAAAAATGAAAAAGTTTTTTTACAAAAATGTCCCCTTTTCCCCACTATTCTTCTATATAAAAAATAAAGGGGATATTCTTTATGACAACTTACCTATCTGAGTACGCACACTTCACAAACAAACACGATCTAGACGCGGCGACAAGGCAACATGTACTCACGCACTGGGATGCTATGAACCAAACAGAGCGGGCTGTTCTTGATATGATCCGTCGGTATTCCGTCAAATACGGCGCTGCACATTTGAAACACGAAACAATCGAAAAGGCTATTTCGAAATCAAATGCAACTGTACGACGCGCCATTCGCAAATTAGAAAAGCTCGGAATTATCGAACGCATTCACTATATCCGCCCCGTTATGAGCGGTCTAGGCGCTAACATTTACGTCATTAAACCTACTAGTGACCAGTCGAAAATGAACACCCCGAAGGATGATGAAAAGCCTACTGCCAGTAAGGTAGAACCTGCTAAACCGCAAAACGAAGCTTTTCTTTCTAAAGCGATAAATACTAAAGACATTAAAAGAACGTCTCCTCCGGAAATTGTGCCTACTACACTTTTCGGTAAAATGAAATCGCTTCTTTCTTCAACAATCGGGGAAAATAAGTTGGCAAGAAACTTTTACGGCATCTACCGGCACCAGTCCCTGCAAATGCTGAAATTCAGTATTCATAAAGACAAAGGAGAACTGTTCGAGCAATTAGCTATGCAAGCACTTCGTATTGCTGTTCAAACAACGAAACAGAAAAAGGTCCGGAACCTGCCCGGCTATTATTCAGGTGTTTTCCGTGAACTTATTGGCAAGGCTTTATTTAGCGAGGCTTTCATGGATTATGATGTAGCCGTTGAGGGGTTATTCTATCGATAATAATATTATTGTTTGGCTGCCTGCGCTAACAATAAGCAACCAAACAAATGATGCAATTACATAATGAAAATTCGATACTCTGTTGAAAATGGACAACACGAAATGCTACCGCATTAATTTTACAATGCTGCAATATCAGACGGTTCAATATGCACCATCGACGACCGCAAAATCAGCCCAAGAGGAAGTGCAAATTGCCTCCTCTACAGAGGGCAAAATGCCCCTAGCAATAACCAAAGAGTATAAGAGTATTAAAAAAGAGTAGTGTGGGGTGCACGAAACTTTCATGTCAGTTTCATCAACCGGATTTGTTTCGTGGAAGGAACAACCCAGAATTGCGTTTGAATTGTGTGGTGTACAGTGCTCCATCAATTCAACACCAATCATTTTTAAAAACACTGTCCCCTTTCCTTCCCCATCACTCTATATAAAGGGTGAAAGGAGGTGATTTACATGGCAGCAACAATCGAATTTCAACAAGCGGCGGGTCGCGTTTTCTTCGACGGTGGTTTGACAGAGGACGGAAAGATTATCCGCAAAGCCAAGACGTACCGCAACATCAAGGAAAATGCACCAGCTGAGAACTTGTACAAAGCGCTGGAGCAACTTGGTCAGCTTTCAACTTTGCCGTTCATCGGAGCGGATATCGTGGAAACATCGAGTTTGATTGATTAACAAATTAACAAAATAACTAATCAGGAATAGCACGGCGCCCGCTAGACGCGACAGGCATAAGTCAATCTAGCTACGTGGTGCCCGGTAGAAAGGGAGGGATAAAACATGGCTAAAACACTACAATTGAACTTCAATACAGCAAGCGGAAAAAAGGTCAGTTTGACGGTGGATGAACCCCGTGCAGATTTGACGCCGCAAAGCATCGAAGCGGCGATGCAGGAGATCATTGCTGCGAACGTATTTGAAATCAACGGCGCTCCACTCGCAACTGCAGGTAGCGCTCGGGTTATCGAGCGCAATGTAACAGAACTTGTAAACGGCTAACGAGCAGCAACGACCGGTTCACCAGTTCTCGGACTGGGGACCGTTTTCTCATATTAGTAAGAGGTACCTGTGCTCAGACAAAATGCCGGACAATTAACACATTCAATTAATTACACAATAAGTGAAGAGAACGCTTAGGTATTGGTTTACTTAGTATTATTGTAGAATTGCATTGTATTTTCTGAGTAGCGTCGCGCACAGATAGCTAACACTAATTTCTTTCACTACAACAATTATAAGGTAAAAAAAGTGACCCTAGCATTTTTACACTAGGGGCACTCAATGATATGTACGATAAAACTTTTCTGTCCATTCTTTCATTCTTTCTAAAAGTTTTAAAGGATAAAGTACTTTCGCATCGCTTCTCCACGTAAGCAACCATCTGACAAGACCATCTGCAAAAACTAAAAGAGATACCTGTGTCAGACACAAAGACGAACTACTTACACATTCAAGTAATTATTCAAAAAGTATAGAAAAACCGCACAGGGATTGATTTATCTTGTACCATCATACAATTGCATTGTATTCACTGAATAGTGTCGCGCACAGGTTCTCAAAATAATTTTCGTGCCACAATCGCACCCGATGATTGAATAAGCCCTTTCACTCCCCACTACTTTTCCTGTCAAACTTAGTGGAAAATGTAGTCATCAAAACCATAAAAATAGGCAATAAACTCCATAAGAAGAATCCCCATTGTTGCGTTATAAGTGATAATATTAAGAAGAAAGCAAGTGTTACAATCGAAATGTAAACAGTACGTTTTTGATATTTACTCACCTCATACACCCCTTCCTTAAATATTTCATGTTCATTACAACTTAAATTGTTCCACAAAATGGCCCGATTCTGGTACAGCGTTATCCTACAATCGCCCCCGATAATTGAATCCTGTGTTTTAATTTAGATAAGTTACGTGAAATAAATGCCAATAAATATTAGTTATAATTCATATTTTTCTTCATAATACTTATCATATAACTCGAAATAGTATTCTTTTAATTTATTAATTTTGCTTTCATTATTTGAAATAATGTCAATGACATCACCGCTGACATATATCAAGAATTCATCTGTATAGAAGCTAATATAGGCCTCTGTATGACCTTTTAGTATTTTTGAACAATACTTTATTACATTTTCCTTTTCTAAATTTCTTATAGTTGCGTAAATAAATCTGTGATCACTATCTTCCTCACGAACAATAGTTTCTTCCCAATTTTTAATATCTATAAATTTCCCGATTTTAGATTTTGAAGAAATACGTTTATTATTTACGATATATCCTGCAATAAATATAACATTTATATGATAATCTTCGTTTAATATATCGTCTATAATCTTTTTGACTAAATTTAAATTTAAATTTTCCATTCCAAATCTGATTCTTTTCTTCGGGCTTACCTGAAAATAAGGAGTCCTAGAACCGGAAGAAAACTGGATACTTAAACCATTTAACATTATCACTTGATTTAACCTCTAATCCTTTTTAGTTCGTGTCATATTAACTGATCTAGCCCCATTGAAGCACAGTGCTTGTTCTGTTATCGCACCCTATTACAGAACAATAACAGTTCAATTATTAAGACAGTCTTAGTAGTTGATAAATTTCATTTCTCAAAATGCAATTGGTAGACTACTCCACCGACAACCCGTTTAAAAACGGTAATAATTCTTTTTTAAAATCGACCGATTCATCATTAGCTAGTTGACGTAAATATTGTGCAGTTTTCGACTTTTGTTCAGCTGATAATTGTGCGTATAAATCAGGATCAACAAATTTCTTTACAATACGTGCTACTGTGTAAATTTCAGAATCTGTTGTCATACGCATATAGTTATACTGCATTTCCGCATATCCATACAGTGTGTATAATGGCTCTACATAATCTTTGTCGTACTCTTCATTTTCAAAAAAGAGTGCACTATCTCTTAACGTATCTTGGATGCCATTTTCCATTCCTGCTTCATAAACATACATTTTATTATAAAATACAAACGACGTAATACCAAATAGGATTGCCAATATGACCAATATACTAATACTCACTTTTACTTTCATAGAATTCCCCCGACTTCTCTAAATTAAGTAAATCACAATCTGTTGATTGCCACGTAAAATGGCCCGATTGCGGCACAAGCATAGTTATATTATAGATACGTTTATAAGGTTTGAAAGGTTTCATTTTTCCGAGGGTTATGAATTCAACGAACTATGCTATAGCCTCCTTATTTAAATCCCTCCCCATAACTATATCAAGGATATCCCAATGTATTCCTAAAAAAGGGGACTCTTCTTGAGTTTAAGAAATGAAAAAGCACCGCTAAATGCGATGCTCATTTCACACTGTTTTCCTGTGATTCAATATGCTAAACAGTGTGTTATTTCTCTGTTTGCACCTCTGAAGAGAACCCGTTAAATTGCCACTCCTCTCTTCTACTTTATTATATTGGTTAAGCTTTTATATTACTTGCCAACGTTTCGCATCCGATTGCGATAACTGAATAATGTCTCGCACAGGTTCCCAAAATTATGCTCTTCTTCTCAAGAAGACACTACGACCATTCCCTAGAAGATTTTGTAATAGAGATAACCAAACATTATGGTCAGGGTTTGGAGATTTAGATTTCCCCATTCTTGCTAACTGCTGTTCATACCAACCAATTTCTAACAAGGATGCGCTCTTGTCTATTCGTTTAATCCCCGTTCGGATTGGTTTTGCACGAACGGTTTCATAACTGCCATTAAAAATTCTATTTGCCAAGTCCGGCACCAAGGCAAAAGGTCTTGCAATTCCAACCATATCAATTTCTCCGTTCGCAATAGCTTCTTCCATCCCTTTCTGGAAACGAAAGCCGCCTGTGACTACTAGTGGAGTAGTGATTAATTCCTGAGCCTTTTTTGCATAGTCTATAAAATACGCTTCTCTTTTTTTTGTTGTTTCTTTTATATCTGCGCCCATCATTATCGGATTCTCGTAATTGCCCCCAGAAATTTCAATGAGATCAATCCCTATTTCGGACATTTTCTGAAGAACTTCCATAGACTCGTCTTCAGTGAATCCACCCTTTTGAAAATCAGCTGAGTTAAGTTTAATACCGATTGGAAATGATCTCCCGACTTGTTTCCGGATTTCATTATACGTTTCTTCCAAAAATCTCATTCGATTTGCTAAGGTTCCTCCCCATTCATCTGTACGTTGATTGTGGTGAGGGGATAAAAACTGGTTGAAAAGGTATCCGTGTGCTGCATGGATTTGAACACCTGTAAAGCCTGCTTTTTTTGCAATTCTTGCCGCTTCTCCAAATCGGTTAATCAAATCTTCAATTTCAGACACCTGAAGAGCACGTGGTTGGTTAAAGAAACGTTTTAAACCTCCTGTAAGAGGAACCGCACTTGGGGCTACAGGTTCTTTTGAAATCATTTTGGGTGATTGCTTCCCTGGATGATTAAGCTGCATCCAAAGGTGAGTCCCATTTTCAGTTCCCGCTTTCGCCCACTTCATTAGCATAATTAAATCACGTTCATCTTCCACAGCAACATTATTCGGCTCGCCTAAAGCATTTCGATCTATCATAACGTTGCCTGTCATAACAAGACCCGCACCCCCGTCAGCCCAAGTTTTATATAAAGTAACCAATGATTCACTTGGATTTTGATGAGCCGTTCCCAATGCTTCACTCATCGCGGATTTAAAAATTCTATTCTTAATAATTGTTCCATTTGGAAGTTGTAGAGAATTACCCAACACGGACGTTGATTGATTCATTTTAGTCTGTCTCCTTACTATTTCAGATATGTAGAAAACGCAAAGGTATTGATTGATTTATTATCATACAATTGTATAGCATTCACTGAGTAGGTACCTAAAATTTAGACAGGCTTGTTTTTTTAGTCCTTACACACCAGGTTACCATACCACCGATGCTAGTCACTCTAAAAAAACAACTGAATCCCTCCTAATTTTAGGCGGGGGTCAGTTGTTTTTATCATTTATTCTTGACTATCATTTTTTCCGTTTTCCGGGTTATTTGGATTTTCTCTATACCCTTCCAAAAGCACATCATTCCCCATAATAAAAGGCTTAAACATTTTGTGGTGCACAGGTAGCTATCACTAAAAAATCAAAATGCAAAAGCAGGATTCCCGATACCATCGAGTCCTGCTTTTTATGAAAATCACTTTATACTATTACTTCAAATAAAACGACGACCCATCAATCATCTCAACATCGTCCCTATTTTTAACCTCTTTAATAACGTTAAAAAGAGCTTCATCCTTCTTTTTCGCCTCAATCATACAATCGATTTGAGGAACCGAACCTTTGATTTCCTTTAAAAAACTGAAAAACATGTCCACATCCACATAATCTGAGTGGTGACGGAATGCTTCCTCACTTTTTGGACTAGAGATATGCATTTTAATTGGGAGGGGCGAGTCCTTCCATGTTGCTACTACACGGTCCCAATTATCTTCCCACTTTTCATGACGATGGTGAGCCAGATGATGATGAAAATCAAATACAAGCGGAATTCCTAACTTTTCACATACATAAAGCGTATCGTCCAGTGTAAATGAAGTATCATCATTTTCGAGCATGATCATCTGTTGAATGTGCTTTGGGAAATAAACCCAATTTGCAACAAATCGGTCCAAAGACTTTTCTGTTTCTTTATAGTTGCCACCGACGTGGAGCACACAACGATGCGTAGAATCAATGTTCATTGCCTTTAACAATAAATAATGCATAGTTAAGGTTTTTAATGAATTCTCCAACACCTCTTTTATATAGGAATTCAGAACAACAAAATGATCCGGATGAAAATCAATTCTCAGCTGATGTTTTCTAACAAACTCCCCAATTTCGTCCAATTTCTTTTTTAACGGCTCCATGTAATTCCAATTAGGAAGTTCTCCATGGTTCGCCAATGGAATCAGTCGAGAGGTTAAGCGATAAAAATGAATTCCATTAAATACATTATGTTTCAGCAATCTATGTGTATTTTCAAGATTAGCCAGCGCAATCCTTTCCAATTTGCGAATCGCCGCCTCACGATCCCCGATCTTTTGAAACTGAGCAAACGTCATTGTTTTAGATGGAGAAGCATTCTTCAGTTCCATACTCATCGCAACATATCCTAGTCGTACAATCGTCATTTTACCACCTCATCCATCAGTATGAAGCTAATGTGGTGACAGTAGACATTGCTATGCCCTTACGATTAAACTATCCTTCTTGCTTTTCAAGTAGATTGCACAGGTAGTATAAGCAGGAAAATCAAATCCAAATTTGTGATCCAGTTCATATAGATTCTCTTTTTGTAGATACGAATCCGAAGATATCCCCACTCGTCAAGTAATTGACGAGAAGCGCTATCTCAATGAACTAATTGTATTGGTGCGATGTTAAATAATTAAAATTCAAAAATTGTTATAAAAATACAAGTGAAATCGTTCTAAACATTGGTTTAACAGACGTTGCATTTTTTATACAATTGCTGTCATTTTTCTGATTTGTTCATTGTAGGTTCCTAAAATTACAGTTTAACCGTGGAGTTAGGCTTTTTTAGTTTTATACACAGCGTACTTAAAACTCTATCAATTCGAAGTCGCGTCTCAATTGTGCATCCCACAGGTACTCACAAAACTTTCACGTAGGTAACCATGTCTAAGAATCATCAGTTCCTCTTCCCAATCAGTACTGACACTACATATTTTTTCTGACGCAACTACCAGTTCTACTTAAATTACTTGCCCCATAGACTTGCGTATACGTAACTACTTTCAGGGGTGATTTAAATCAGAAAACTGGTATTGGCAATTATGTTATTGTTACTCAGTTGTTCCTATGCACTTCCTTCACAGATAGCGGCGGCGGTAAAGACAACAGAAATGGTTGTAAGTGCGAAAGGAGATATTTTTCTACGCGCAAAGCCACAACAAAATGCTGTTAGGTTGGATACCATTAAAAACCATTCGACTGTGACTGTCTTATCTTCATCGAATGGATGGTCTTATGTGCAAGCCGGAAAAAACAAAGGATATATTTACACATCGGCTTTATCCAAGATAAGTCCGAAAGCTGCCCCTACTATTGTAATGAAAGGGCTGACGCCAATTAATGGACTAATTCTTACCTATGAACCCTCTTTCATTAGTAACGAAAAAGAGACGTTCTATGTGGAAAAAGAAGATGATTTTACGTATCTTTACAATAAGAAGAGTCATCTTTATCCTGACTTATCTAACTATACGTATATTGAGGACAATGAGGGACTGATGATGGGCGTATCAAGTTCGGACTTCATCTTTGTGAACGTTCCCTATCCACTGAAACAAGGAACGCACACTACACAATTGGATTATCCGATTAATCAGAAAGTCCTAGTAGAAAGTACAACGAAAACGATTACAGTGAAAGCCGGAAGCTTCAGGAATGTCGTCATCCTCCGTTACTCGAATGGCTCCCGAGAATACCTTGCGAAAGGAATTGGAATAATTAAAAGTACAAGCGGCAACGGAAGGGTAATTACAGAGTTGGTATCTGTAAAAGCAGTGAAATAAATGCGTTTCAAAAAAATCGTTGTCCTGAGCTATTCTCGTGGCAGCGATTTTGTGTTTGTATATTAAATTGGGAGTACCTAAAAAGAGGTACCTGTGTCAGACAAAAAGACGAACAATTCACACATCCGCATAATTGTTTAAAAAATAAAGAAAAACCGCATAGCTATTGATTTATTTGTATTATCATACAATTGCATTGTGTTCACTAAATAGTGTCACGCACAGTTACTTGAAATTTAGTTCTAATTCCCTGCCACCATCATAAAATAAATAGATTCGACCTTCAAAATACAAATAAAGGGGACAAGAATATGTATTCCATTCATTTTTACGAAAGTAAAACCTATGTACTAAACAAGGCGTCAAGAATCATACCTTCCGTTAATGAGAATGTGAGAATTAAAGGACGTAATGGAAAAGTGATCAATGTTCAGGAAATGGGGGAAAACAGATATTTCGTGTTTGTCGAGTTCGAAAAAATAGTGGATAAAAGCATACCGGCTATGAAAAATTTGAAAAAGAAGAAATGATGATAGATTCCATTAGTCGAAGAGTCAACGATATAGAAGTACTTGGTGACATTTAATAGAGCCCTTCTCCAAGTTAGCAATGACAATACCTGTGGAACGGACCACATTTCACAGGCTATTTTCCTAACTGATCCAATTCATCTTAGATTCCGTGACTTTCCACTTAATCCTGGTTGCCCACTTACATAAGTTGGCCATAATTAAGATTTTCACCTAGGAAAAGTCAGTTAACTTTTTTGCATCATAATTCATCAGTGGACAAGCCAAAATATTAACGGGCAATAGAGATAAATATTGACGAAAGACTAATTCTTCGTCTACACTTTTCATAAGAAAGCTCCTTTCTGTAAAGTAGATAACTGATTACTCGTCAGTTTCATTTTACAGTAGGAGCTCTTTTTTTCGAATTAATTTAACTTTATTTCTGATTCCAATCCTTTGTTTTACATTATTTTACTGCTTTGCAACGCTAGTGTGTTCCTAAAATTCATTGTCACTTACTCCTCTTAAAGATCCGGCTCCATTAATCCCCGACCACTTACATGGATGATCGACCCAATCTGTTCGACAGATACCCCTATGCCGGTCATAAGATGTCTATGACAGTCACCTGTGTTATTAGGTCCTTCGCAAGATACACCTTTGTCGATTTTATTCACATAATCAATAATAACAGTGCCTGCTTTTTTGCCGGTGTAGTGGAACCTATTTGTACCCGGCTCTCTCGTAACGTCGGCAATCTGCTCATAATTCTCAGGCCAGATGTTGTACTTTCCGATATCGTATTTATCCTCTTCACCATATGAAAATGTCGGCTGCTCCTTCAATGTGCGCATCGTATAGTAGATTTTGTTCTCGGCTACCTTGGATTCGATTCCGTAAAGCACTACCTTCCCATCAGCAAAGCGGACAGTGGCAATATACTCGCCCGGCTTATCGATATCAATGCAAATGGAATAATCGCATACTTTGAACGTCATGTTGTCATTAAGCATTTTCCCGTCCATCGTAGCGAGAGATACATTTCGGACATCTCCTGAAACATCAGTCCTTGGTCCGAACTCTCCGTATAGCATATATAACTCTGCTACTGTCGGCAGATGATCCTCCATCTTTTCCAACGTCAACTTCAGCTCGCCGTTTTCTTTTTTGATATGCACGTAATTCTTGCGGTGTTCCAATTCCGCTGTTCTGGAAGTTCTTCCGTGGAAAACGATGGCTCCTAACCCTTCCTTCAACGGAATCAGCTGGACTTTATTTTCTGTATATCCTTCTTTCCCTTTAATCAAAACCGCTTTGAATAACCCGGAATTGATTTCATCCGCTGTGATGTTTGTGATGAGATCCCATCCAAAATCACTTGGTTCGAGCGTCACCAAATTCGACGGCTTCGCATCTTCAGTCGCTGTGATCATCTTCGCCGCTTGCCCTCTCGTAATCGCCGCATTCGGGCTAAATGTGCTAGGCGTCGTTCCCGTCGTAATGCCGAGCTTATAAATGATCAGAATGTTGTCGTCATGGGATCCATAGCCCGGAACATCCTTGAACGGATTGCCGATATCCCCGTCACGCGGCAAATCAAACGCCTTCACCAAAATTGAAGCCATCTGCCCTCTCTTGATTGGATCATTCGGACCGTATCGTCCGTCCGCATAGCCGCCGATAATCCCTTTTTCCGCCATCGCAGCGATCGCTTTGTAATAGCCGTTCGCTGTTGACACATCTTTGAAATTAGGATTCTTCACATTGTCCGTATCAAGCTTGATCATCTTGGCAATTATTGCCGCAGCCTGCCCTCTCGTAATCGAGTTGCTCGGCTTGAAAGTACCATCCGGATACCCACCGATAACATTTCGCTCAGCCAGCTCATTCACCGATTCCGCGAAATGCTTCGTCGGCGGCACATCTTTAAACAGTTGCTTGTCTGCCGCTGAGCTGGATAACGGTAAGCTGCACGCTAATAGTAATGCGCCAAGCGCTGTCATGATTTTTCTCTTCATCTAATCTCTCCCCTTCTATTCTAAGACAAACCAGTTCCATACCGGCTACGTCTGAATTTGGCACTGTATAGACGGAGGAAACGGAGAAAAGTTTCAAAACTTTTAAATTCTCTTTTATGCATAGTATCCTTTTCGGCCCCTTGCACTGTCGGAAGTGGTCGCCTGAAGCGAAAATCTCGACAAAAAAAGTATGAATTCCCATTCGTTAGTTGAACAAGTACAGAAGTGAGTGGTGCATGTGCACGAAACTTTATGTTTGTTTCAACAATCGGTTTTGTTTTGTTTCATTTCATGGAAGGAAAAACCCAGAATTGCGTTTGAAATGCATGGTTCATAGGCACGCATTTCCACTTATAAACCAAAAGCCCTCCGACCGATTGCTCAGGCAGAGGACTTTTATTTCGTATCTATGCTTATTCAACAGAATGGCATTATTCCAATTGAGTGTGTGGTGCACAGGCAGCCATCACTAACAGACAAGCAATTAAATCACCCACATAACTATACAAAAAAGATCAGACATTTGCTTACATGCCCGATCTTTTTTATATAGTTATAATTGGAATGCATTCTCAGAATGGTTTCGTACATAGTGTAACCAGTATGCATACTAATAAAAGCTAGTAAATGGCACCGGCTTCCTATTGAATTCGGGGATTTTTCTGGATTTTGGTACCAATCGCTACTTTCAAAATTCCCGTTCTTCGCCATATCCCAGGATGACCACTTTTGTTTTAGGATAGTCTTTTAATGCCTTTTCTAAATCCCGATCTTTATCTATCATATTTTCTATGATTGGAAAAGCGGCCAATAGGCTCCCAAGTGCTGCGGGCTCGGGAGCTGTTTCTTTCGTAGGAAATGTATGACTAGGGATCACATAATCTACATTTAAAAAGTTTTTAACAACATATGCGGCTTCTTGTGGACCCATTGTGAATTGACCAGATGAAGAAAGGATTGCGATAGTTGGTTTATATAAATCTTGAATGATTTTAATATCATACGTAACAGCAGTATCACCTGAATGATAGAGCGTGTGACTATCTTTGAAATCAAAAATGTAACCTGCCGCTTCACCTGCATAGATGGGGGTTCCTTCTGTTTCCTTATAAGATGAACTATGTTTTGCTGGGACCATTGTTACTTTGACATCCTCTAGTTGTATTGATCCGCCTAAATTAATCGGATAAACATTTTTAACTCCTTGTTGCAGGAGAATTAGTGCCAACTCATACTGCGCGACAACTAGTATGTCCGGATTCGAATCCAGTATTTTTTGTAGGCCACTCGTATGGTCAAAATGACCATGAGTTAGAAAAACCCCATCTATGGACTGAAAGAATCGCTCATCATTGAACTCTTTAGGGCATCCGGGATTTAAATCAAAGAATGGATCAATAAGATAGTTTTTCTTGCTTTTAAATACGTACATCGCATGGCCCAAGCGTAAAATTTTCACACCCTCTACCTCCATAAAAATAATAGTTTCTAGACGGTAATGTATATGCATAACGTAAGCCTGTTAGAATGTTGCGACCCGCTCTTCACTACGATCTGAAATAGCCAATCTCGACGGAATCTACTAGCCAACAAATGCAGATGAAATGAACACCTTACAATAATTATTGTAAGGTGTTCATTTTTCGTTAAAAACACTGCTGATTCAGTGGTTAAACTAAAGGTGAATGGAGATGAAAAAGAAAATACACCAGCCATAGGGGCAGTGTTGATCTTTGTTCCAATGCTAGCTTATTCATGCCTTTCTATAAAGTCTTCAATCCATTTGTAGTCAAACGGTCCATTTGTAATCTCATATTGGTCATTAATCAGAAGGACTACATCTTTTTCAATAAGCGAATCAATGGTAATTCGTTTATCTGCATACTCAAGTTTAAAAATAAATTGTTCATTAGGATATTTGGTTGTGAAATTCCTTAATCCGACTTTCTTTACTCTATATTGACTAAAAAAGTCCACTAATTCTTGAATAGACTCAGAATCACTAATTGACCTATCGAACTCGCCACCATGACTTTCAAGCGGTAAATTTCTATAAAGAACTTCCACTATATCCTCAGCATCCATCACATCTACTAACTCTTTTTCGCGATAGTCATTCCATCTGATAATGATAAAAAGCAGTACAATAATAAGTATTATCGCAAATAAATAAATATATTTATTCTTAATGTTTATCACCCCCCTCAATAATTTAACAACGTCTTCCAATCAAAAATCATACCGTAATCTATTTTCCAATAATTCCAAATGTGTATTTCGCTAATTGTATCATATTTATCTTTTTATTCAGAATCCCCTTTTAATATAGTGAGATGAACGCGGAAAACAGAGTAAATAAAAAGCACCTAAACCCGCTGTCATTCCCTTTGTCGGAGAACTTACGAATTGAGGTGCTATTTCAAATTTTATTTTATACTATCTAGCGTTAAAAACCTTGTGATTTGATCTGTTATTTTGATTTTTGTACCTTTCAACTGAACGGGTTACAAGAATGTACAAGTCACTTTATATTCAAGCCCTTAATTGATAAGAACAATTTTTGATAGAGTGATTCTACATGTGTCACCTCGATACCTGCTAGCTCTATCATTGATAACGTATCACGGTTTAAATGACAACCATCACAGATTTTAGTCCATAAAGGATTCAGGATGTCTTGCGTTTTTCCGAATACAGGCTGTTTCATACGTACATGCTCAAAAAACATAATTTTAGCACCCGGTTTACTAACACGCCGGATTTCTTCCAACGCTTTTGACGGATTTGGAATCGTACAAAATACAAGCGTTGCGATAACTGTGTCAAATGTATCATCCACAAAAGGTAATGATTCAGCACTAGCTTCCAATACATCGATTGGCACATTTGCTTGCTCCAGACGCCGCTTCCCCCGCTCACTCATCAAAGGATTTGGTTCAATTGCAGTAACTTGAGTAGCAAACCGATAATACGGGAAATTTACCCCTGTCCCCGAGCCAATCTCCAAAACGTTTCCCCCTGCTTCACGCACAAGCTCAGTTCTTATTTTTTTAAATCTTGTCGCTTCTAATGGCCTCATCGCCAAATCGTAAAGCTGTGGAAACCAACTTCCCATTTAATCAGCGCCTTTTTGTGTTTTGTATAGTGCGTGTGTAAGGAACTACAAAATGTACCTGTGTCAGACACAATGACACACAATTCATGCATTCAAGTAATTATACTAAAAGTATAGAAAAACCGTAGAGGCTTTGATTTACTTTGTATTATTATAGAATTGTATTTACTGAATAGTGCCACGCACATGTACCTGAAATTAGCATTACTTAAGAATAAAACTGCCATGTTATAAGTAACAAGATTAATATAGCAATAGTAACGATCGATAGAAGATAAATAGCCCTCTGCAATTTCATTAAAGCTGCCTTTTTCCAATTAACTAGAATGAAAATAATAAAAACAACACTTGCAATAGTTAAAACATAATTAGCAACGATTTGTGGGAATACTTCAAAATATCCTCGGTCACTACTACTCAGCATCCTCATTGCTAATAAAATAATATTTACGATAAATGCTGTACCAACAATATTTAATAGGTAAATCCATTTCCTGATTTTTATAGAAGGTTTTTTTCTTCTCCAATCCAAAATACTAATTACGATTAAAACGAATGGGGAAGCAATAAAGTAAACTAAACAATAAATGAATAATACAGCACTTATTGTTAACCAAGTTATACTTTTATCTAAAGGGAGATAATCTGAAATCGATGTAGAAATTTGTTTAACTTCTCCATCCTTTATCGTAAAATAAAGAACATTTGTAAGAATAAACATATTACTCCCATTTGTCATTTTATAAACGTTTGGATATGTTTGGACGTAATTAGCTTTCATACCTGCCAAACTTACTTCAATTTCATTCGCATTTAGTGATTTCACTGTCAGTGGTAGTAAATAGTAATACAAATTCAAAAAGCCACTTTTCATTCTGCGAGTAGTAAGATACTTTCCTTCTGTTATTTGTGAGTTTGGTAAGTTCGCTAATTTTTCTTCATCTATCTCTTTTTCTCCAACCAGTTCCTTCGTCAGTCCATAGGAAATATCAGACTCTGAAGCTTGATTCGTTACTATTATTACTGCAAATTTTTCTTCAGGGACGATATGAAAATTACTTGAAAAGGAAACTGTATTTCCACCATGCGTAAATCCTTTAAACTTTCCATCATACTCCCAAAAACCATGTGCGATGCCAGGGACATTTTCATTAATAGCATAACTTTGCGAAAGCATTGTAACTAGCGTATTTTCATCCTCAAACAAAACGTTTTCATTATCGGATTGTGGCATAAGTGCCATTGCAAACTTAGCTAAATCTTGCGCTGTTCCATTTATTCCACCGCTAGGATACATGGACATATAGTACGGTGTCGATAGTTTGAAATTTCCTTCTTCAATAAGCTCATAGCCATTTACTTTGTTTTTTGTTATCTGCTCATTTCTCCCTAAAGACAAATAGGCATTTGAATCTAGAATACCTAATTTTTGAAATATATGTTCATCAACATAGTCATTAAAGTCTTGTTCTGTAATTAATTGAACGATATATGCAGCTAGAGAAGTTGAGTAATTAGAATAAGCAACGACTTCACCTGGACGATATATTTGGTTTGGTTCAGCAATTTTCAATCCTTCTTCTAAAGATTTTACACGGGATTCGGTAGCATATCCCGTATCAAAAATATTCTCCTCAAATCCAGCAGTGTGATTCATTAAATCCAACATAGTGATAGGAACATCATATGTTAGTTTTGTTAAAAATCCTTGCGGTAAATAGCTGTTTATATCTTCATCTAAATCGATTTTTCCTTGTTCGACTAATTGCATGACCGACACCCAGACAAACAATTTACTAACTGAACCCCATTCAAAAACAGCCGTATTCGGATTTATTTTAATCTGGTTTTCAATATCTCCATAACCATATCCTTTTGATAAAACAACTTTATTATCTTTCAAAATAACAATGCTCGCACCCGCAGTTGCTTCACCAATATATTCATTTGCATAATCGTCTACGAAACGTTTTACATCGGATAATGGAATTCCAGATGGTGTTGTAAGTTCATTGGCATAAATTGTTTCGGTAAAAAACAAAGATAAAGCTAGTATCAATAAAATGGCGAATTTTTTATTCATGTAGCACCTCCTTATATTAATTATATATTAGCATCCTTAAAGACAATTGAATCTTATTGCAAAGTGATTTCAATGAATCGCATGCTGAATGACGTAATAGATTTTGGAAGGTGTTATCAAATAATCGGTGCAACCAAAAAGGGGTACCTGTGTGAGACACAAAGACGAACAATTCACACGTTCAAGTAATAATACAAAAAGTAAAGAAAAATCGCATAGGTATTGATTTTCTTTGTATTATTATAGAATTGTATTGTATTTACTGAATAGTGCCACGCACAGCGTTTAATGTGAAATAAGTCAAGCGCTATGAAAATAGATTTTTGGCCGCACGAAACCAAAGTCTCATAATGGTATTTTTTTGAAACTCAACAATCACAGAACATTATAATGGCGTTTTTCCGCAACGTGAAAGGTCTTGCGTTTCATTTCACAGGGATACATCCTATTAAATACAAGCTCACGTTCTTTAACGTTTTATTCGTATTTGTGAAACAAGACCCATGACGCTGTGCGACGAGGTCATTAAAGCCTCAGGTACCTTGAACTATGTGGTCTACGTTCCGGGAAAACGCCTTTGTGTATACCTAGATTTTGTGTTTACAGTTCTTCTACTTCTTTTAAATAGCGTTGATTGAACAGCTTTTGCTTATTCGTATTTCTTAGTTTGCCAGCGATGACTTTTTCCAGACAATAGTCCGGTTCACTGCTCTTATATAACTGTTGATTATTGATCATGGCGAAGGCAATCCGTAATATTCGATTCCCTAGAGCGATATAGGACTGGCCTGCTTTCTTTCCTTTGTCCTTCATCGCTAAATACCGGACTTTCATTTCCGGATTCTGAACCGAAACGTTTTTCCCAACCTGATAGACCACATTTCGAAATGCTGCTCTACCTTGTTTTGATATCCGGTAATGATTCGCCTTTTTCCCACCTGACTGTCTTACAATTGGGTTCGTGCCGGCCATTTTGATGAGTTGTCCTGCATGCGAATAGTCATGGACGTTCCCTATTTCCGCGGTCAATTCAGCTGCTGTAGTGATGCCTAAACCAGGGATACTTAAAAGAATTCCACCATCGGTCTCCAGTAGTTTCCCTTCAATTACTTCCTCTAACTGCTTGATTTGACGGTGAATCAACTCATATTCATCGAGCTTTAGTTGAAGTAAAATCAACTCGCTTTCAAGCAGAGACTTTGGTTTGGAAATCGAATGCTCAGCGTAATCCAAAAGCCTTTCGATTACATCATCACGGAGCTTCAAATTATTTTCGATTGAAATCTCTCTAAGTCCCATTTTCCCAAGAGTTAAGATATCTGACGGGTGAGGATGGTTTCTCATCAAGAAAAGAGACGTTTTTGAAACGAACTGATCCAGGATTTTTATAACCTTATTTTCACCTTCGACCTTTACGTTTTTCCCTTGAAACTCACGAAAAATGTGGTCCATATACAAACGTAAATGATTGATAGTCCTCGTTTGTGTATTCACAAGAGTCCGTCTAGCCCTTGTTAATGTCTTTAACGATTCTAGCTCAAGTATCGACTCAACACTTGTTCCACCACGCCCGTGGAGTAAGGACTGGACAATCGCCATCAAATCCACACGGTCCGTTTTCGTATAATTTAACACTGTTTCTCTTTCCCTGGCAGTCGTTGCGGCATTCAATATTCGGACGACGTACCCCTCATCCATGCACAGTCTCACAAGGTCTTCATAGTAGTGTGCTGTCGTTTCAATTCCGACAATCACTTGTGAAAGTGAGTACGCTTCACACACTGAATCAATGTATTTCTTCATCAATTGATAGCCTGTCATTGATCCGTCGAACTCAAATGGCTCCTGTAAAATATCACCGTAGATTGTGCATACCATCGCTGTATTCACATATTTCGCTGCATCAATCGCTACAATACAATATTCCTTTGCCTTTTCTTCCCGCATTAAACGATTCCAATGACTTCCGTTCTTCCCCTGAATATGATTAAATGATAGTGTAACCATTGTTTTCAGCTCCTCCTCTTTGGTGGGGTGGTATATCGGAAGTTCTGTGATTGGTACTTCTCCTATACCCTGAAAACAATGGTTTTTTCATTTGCCAACTATCTATTTAACATAATAGGTACCTCAAATTGTGTTTTGGTCTATGCTTCCCATAGGGAGTCTCCTTTCTGTGAGATAAAAACTGGTTTAGTCGTCAGTTATTATTTTACAGGCGGGGCTCCCTTTTTGCATTTTTCAAACACTTCGGAGGTCTAACACTAGTATTTGTAAGTATTTTTACAACTATGCAACGCTAGTGGGCAGCCATCACTATATTCTGAATACCTTCACGCACAACGTCCCTAAAAAACTTTTTTTTGTTGTTCTCCTTATACTTCGCTGTTTACTCCAATACTTTTTATTTTAGAGTTAATCAAAGCTCTCCTCTAACTAAAGACTAACTATTATGAATGTAATTCACTCTTTTTTTAGCAGATTTATCAACTCAACTGTTGAAATTTGAAAGAATTTCGTAACGCTGATTTTTTAACCCTAATAAACCTTGATATAACAGCATTTTAATCGGACTTATAGAATCGAATTTGAATAGGTTAATAAAAGCGAACGCTTACATATTAGTTGAAACATAAAATCATATCTTTTAACTCACCCTGCCCTGGATTTATCTGTAAAAGTGTGTCTAAATCGTGACTTTGATTGGTTATATCAAACAAGTTAAGATTGAATTTTTTTAAGAATTTTTGGTATGGTTAGAAATAGGCTAATCGATTTTATCGAAAGTACCGTAATTATTGGTAATGAATCTACCTGATTTTTATGTATTTTTAATAAGTCATTACGTCAAAAATATATAGAATAGGGTGTTATTTTCATGGAATCACATTTACAAGTGAAAAATCCGAAATTGATGGCTGCTGTTTTAATGATTGGTTCTTTCATCGGTTTATTTGGTGAAACAGCATTAAATATGGCACTGACAGATATTATGGAAGATTTTTCTATTAACGCAGGTACAGCACAGTGGCTGACTACAGGTTATTTATTAGTGTTAGCGATTTCGGTACCGTTATCGGTGTATTTAGTACGTTGGTTTACAACGCGTCAACTAATCGTTGGGGCATTAATTATTTCTACAATGGGTGCTTTGCTTGCAGCGATTGCCCCAAGTTTTTCGATTTTATTAATCGGTCGTCTAATTCAAGCAATTGGGACAGGGGTTTTCCTGCCATTAATGTTTAGTGTTGTGCTATTGATTTTCCCAATTCAAAAACGAGGAGCAGTGATGGGAATCGTTGGTTTAGTAATTACAACAGGACCAGCATTAGGACCAACACTAAGCGGTTTAATTATTAGTGCTGCTAGCTGGCATTATATCTTCTGGGTTATGATGGCGTTAAATATCATTTTATTTGCAATAGGGGCACCAAATATGGAGAACGTCTCAGATATTTCTAAGCCGAAAATTGATGTACTATCGTTATTATTATCTACAATCGCCTTTGGTGGTATCGTGTACGCATTGGCAACGCTAGCGGAATTACCATTATCGGACGTGAAAGTATGGGCACCATTAGTAGCAGGTGTGTTGGCATTGATTTTATTTACAGTTCGCCAATTAAAAATGGAAGTGCCGATGATTAATTTACGTGTATTTAAATACCCAATGTTCGCATTAGGTACAGTATTAATGTTCGCGACATTATTTGTAGTTTTATTTGTTGCGATCTTAATTCCACTTTACTTAAAAAGTGTATTAGCTTATACATCGATTGCTGCTGGTTTATTAATGTTACCTGCTAACGTTTTAAATATTATTATGGCACCTATCGTTGGATCGAACTTCAATAAAGTAGGCGCTCGTGTTTTCACACGTATTGGATTTGCACTGATTACAATTGGTGCAATTATGTTTATTGTGATTCTTTCAGCAACGACACCAATATGGCAAGTGATTGTTGCACTATCTATTTTGTTCTTAGGTGTTTCAATGACAATTATGCCTGCACAAACAAATGCGATGAATCAGCTACCAGCACAGTTATATACAGATGGTTCAGCTGCAATGAATACATTAACTCAAGTTGCAGGTGCTGCTGGTACAGCTATTGCCATTACATTATTTACTGCTGGTCAGAATAACTATATTGCGGAATTCGGTGCAGCTAATCCCACGGAATTTTTAGCACATGGTATTAACTATGCATTTTACGCTGTATTAGTGACTGGTGTGATTGGTTTAATCGGATCACTATTTGTTAAAAATAGCCGACCAATAGTTAAATAATATTCCATAATATGAAGCTTCATATTATGGAATATTAACTTTTAAATTTCTTTCTGTTGAAAGAAATTTAAGATTAGTTATTAATTTGCTGCTGTTTTAATTGTACCTTCTACCCAGTGGTGAACTCGGACAATGCTGTGAGTAAATGTCCGAGTTGAATTTGACATTACACAATAATAAAAAGTTGCCACGAAAGGTAGCCTAAACCTTTGAATTAAATGGTTTAGGCTCTTTTTTAAATGTAACATATTTACATTGTGTTAGATTCACAATTGTTATTTTTGAAGTTAATTTCCATTTATTCCAAGTTTCATTTTGGATCAAAAATAAATAATAAAGCCTAATTTCCCTTTTAAACGCTAGGGAAATTAGGCTTTTGATGTTAAACAATCGCACACGATTGTAGTATAACGAAAAAGAGGTACCTGCCAGACACAAAGACGAACCATTCACACATTCACATAATCATACAAAAAATAATGAAAAACAGCATAGCAATTGATTTATTTTGTATTATCATACAATTGTATTGTACTTACTGAATAGTGTCACGTACAGCGTACCAAACACTAATTTCTCTACTTGTTCCAGTGACATCCTCATCCCATTCATTTCCCACATTTCCTACCTTCCTCCTTTGTTCCTAGTCTACATTCGTTTAGAGGTGGTTACTTATAGATATACTTAAAATGTCTAGGCTTACTTACGTAGGTCGGAAACACGAATTCAGCTCCATGTAACAATAATCAGTAGGGGAAATAGAAACTTGACACCAGATCCAATTGTTTTACTTTAAATTATTTTAATGTTAAGGTACCTGATGCAAATAATTAAATATAGAACATTAATAGGAGAAGTGAAGTATGCAATTGAATAAGAAAACGATTATCACAAATACAATTTTGTTTGCTGGGATTGTTGGTTTTATTTTGGCATTTAGTGGCGTGTTTGGTGATGAGAATATATTGATTGGTGTTTCAACAATCGCAGCTATGCTGATGTTGTTGGAAAGGGATTTAACAAGCCACCCTGTTGGCAACACTGTTAAATTTGTGTTGTTAAATCTTTTCATTGGAGTTGGCGCTTTTCTCGCTGGCTTTAATACATGGCTCGCTGTCCCGATAAATTTCATCGTAATGTTTGTGGTCAGCTACTCTCTTTTGTTCAACTTAAAAAATCCACTCTACTTTCCATTTTCGCTCCAGTATCTCTTCATCCTAGCGACTCCTGTAGCGATCGATCAAATGCCATTGCGACTAGCTTCCCTTGTATTCGGAGCACTAGCAATCATGGGGCTGCAAATGCTTGCGAACCGAAATAAGATTACGAAGAGCGGCGATAAAATGATTCAAGCCGTCTGCACTGCGTTAGTTGAAAAGTCGGAGCTGATAAAAAAAGGAGAAAATCTAGAAACAATCAACCAACAAATCACTACTGACATCAGCGGGTTACGAAACATCATTTATGATAAACGAGAAGAAAACTACTATTTGACAGAAGAAGGTCAGCTAAAATTAAATGTGTCCGCCTCTCTTGAAAAAATAAATATTCTGTTGGATAAAATATTAAATGAAGGGGCGCAGCAGGAGATTCTTGATAATGTCATCCATTGCTTACAATTTGCCGCAGACAGTTCGACTAATGGAGAAGCTATGGAGAAATTGGAAGAGTCATTCAATCAGATGCTCGGCAAATACAAAGACGAGCATACCCACTCTTTACTTGTGTTACGAGTGCTGAATAATATCAATTTCTTAAAGGTAAGCTTGGCGGAATTAAAAGCGTTAAGTAAAGAACATTATAACGTTGTCAAAAATTTAGAACGCATACCGAAACAGTTCCAAAAGATGAGGATTGGTGAAAAAAAGAGCCATACCAACTCTATCAAGATGTCATATGCCGTACGGATGGCTGTCGCAATCAGTCTAAGTGGCTTCATTGTCGATTTCTTCGAGATCACTGAAGGTCGCTGGATGATGTTTTCCGTGTTATCCGTCATCATCCCGCTCTATGAACAGTCGACGAAAAAAATGCGTGACCGTATTTTCGCTACCGTGATAGGCGCCGTACTAGTGACCGTGTTATTCATGATCTTCCAAGGTAACATTGCGAGATCCATCTTACTGATGACATCGGGATACTTGATGACTTATATAAAAGTGTATCGCTATAACACGATACTTGTGACATTCTCTGCAATCGGTGCTGCTGCCCTCATTACGGGGACTACTGAAATCTTGACAGTGAATCGGATTGGACTTGTGGTGGCAGGCGTCATTCTTGCGCTACTTATCAATAAGTTCATCCTCCCTTACAAGCTGGATGACGCCAAAAGGAACTTGAAAGAAATGTATAATGATACGATCCACGAAATGCTTATAGAAGCGGCAGATCAAGTCAAAGGCAACGGCAACAATCATGCAATGAAAAACCTGTTACTCATCTCGAACTTGATCGAGGATCGGCTGAAGTTGAATAATCAGGGGACCGAAAACGAAAAAGGAATTGCGTGGTTGCAACACCAGCGACGAGCTGCTTCTACCATTTACGAATTATATTGGTGGATTTACAAATATGGCATCCAGGAATCGAATGCACCAGCTGTTTCCTCCCGACTGGAACTTTTACTGAACAGTTCCACCACTGAAGAGATACTACTGGAGTCTGTGACAGATATGAAAGAACTAATAAAGACAATGCCAAGGATTGAAGACCGAATGGTAATAAGTATGATTCTGGAGGTCATGGAAGAAATAACGTCATCAAAAGCGATTGTGTGATAAGAGATAATGTAAGGTGCCCGAACCTGAATAATTAAGTTCTGGCACCTTTCTAATTCTGCATAAGCACTCCACTTATCACGGAAAATAGTGTGGAGGGAAATCTATTACATGCGTTAAGTCTAAGCCTTTATCAGAGCTTTAATCGAGTAGGAGGCTAACCATTAATTGATTAGCCGACCTCTCACACCACCATACGTACCGTTCGGTATACGGCGGTTCAACCTTTTAAGTATCTTCGCTCATAAAGTAGGGACATATCTTGCGGTCCCCACTTTATGAATTTTCTTTTTGTAGGCTTAAAAAATGAACACAATAAAACCAAAATAAAGACGTTCGAAAAGTATTAAAATACTTTTCGAACGTCTTTTTATTTTTCACATGCTTTTACGAACAACAAATTAATAAAATAATGCATTTACCTATTTAAAAAGGGGTACCTGTGTCAGACACAAAGGCGAACTATTCACACGTTCAAATAATGATACATTAAAAAGAGGTACCTGTGTCAGACAAAAAGGCGAACTATTCACATGTTCAAGTAATGATACATAAAATAAAGAAAAACCGCATAGGTATTGATTTTCTTTGTATTATTATACAATTGTATTGTATTCACTGAATAGTGTCAAGCACAGGTACCTGAAATTTTTATTCCAATCCTTTATTTCACATTATTTCACTGCTATGCAACGCTAGTGGGCAGCCATCAACTATATACTCAACGAATTTAATCGAGTCTTTTAACAAGCAAATTAAGAAATTTACCAAGCGCAAAGAGCAGTTTCCAAACGAAGAATCACTCGAACGCTTCCTAGTTTCCCAGTTCGAAGATTACAACCAACGATTCGCCACACGATGTCATATCGGAATCGATCAAGCACGCGTAGAGCTGGCTGAGATGTTTGAAGTGAAAGAATAAAAAAAAGACTTAAAGCGTGTAATATGGTTTTGATGAATAGGTACCTCTTTCTCAAAGTCTAAAAAAAATCATCTATTTGAATAAGCTAATATAAAAAAGTGTGATGATCTTCAAGAAAAGGTTGGATTGTCATTTACACATAAATATTGACACTCCCAAAACAAGATGTAAGCAACAGGATAAAGTAATTATCGTTTTGTAAATATCATTAGCAAACTTCTTATATTAATCTGTTCTAGCATTCCGGCGCCAAATATAACGCCTATAACTATTAAACCAAAGCCTATCCACTGTCCAGCAAAAATATGCTCCCCTAAAAAAAGTGCTGAACCGAGTATTGCAAAAAATGGCGATAGATTAAGAAATAATGCCGATTTACTTGCACCTAATTGTTGGATTGCATAATTGTATAGTAAATGACCTAATCCAGTTGCTATTAACCCAGAGCCGAGAAACAGTAGCCACACAGTGGTTGATCCATATTTCAATAAAGAAATTCCATTTGGTTCAATAACAAAACTTAAAGAAAGCAGCATGCCAAAACCAATGAGCTGCGCTATCCCTGTAATATAAATAACTTCTACAGATTCTGATAATCTTTTAATTAATACAAAACTAAGTGCCTGCAAAACGACAACAATACACATATACAGGTCACCAATAGAAAACCCAATTGTTAAGGAAGCATTGGAAAGCATAACAAAAGTAACTCCCGAAAAACCAAATAACAAACCTAAAACTCTTGATATTGTTAATTTATCTCCCAGAAAAAGTATAGCCGCTATCGAAGTTGCAATAGGCACAGTACCAAGTATCACTCCCCCATTTGTAGCCGAAGTATAATTAAGGCCCACAGACATAAATACCTGATGCCCAAGAACACCAGTAAGAGCTATGCCCAATACATAAGCCATTTCTTTTTTAGATAAAACTCGAAACATTTTTTTATAGTAAAGGATAGGAAGCAGGGCCAAAAATGCCATAAATACTCGAAGAGCAGTGATTGTAATCGTGGGTAAAGTCGATACAATAACTTTAATCGCAATGATATTAAATCCCCATATCATCATTACAATAACTAATAGACTATATAATAACGGACGTTTCATTTTTCATGCTCCAGTCCTAATTACTATTTTAAAAAGCCACCGTAAAACACTTTTTTAAATAAGTGATTTACAGTGGTTTGTTATACAAAAGAACTCTTTCTATTTAATTAGACATTCTTCAAATTTTAGTGGCAACTTCCGCACTAATATCAATTTTTTTAAATTCTCGTACTTGGTTTGAAATAGCTACTTCAGTAGGAAGTCTTTCTATGCTCGATGCACCAAAGAAACCAGAAACACCAGTAGTCCTGCTTAACACATATGCAGCGTCTTCGGGCTCTGATATAGGACCCCCATGACAAAGAACAATAACATTTTCATTAACTGACTTACCTGCATCGTGAATTTCCTGGACTACTTTTACTGCATCATCCAAAGTCATCGCAGTTTGTGCACCTATATCCCCTTTAGTTGTAAGTCCAACGTGCGCGACAAGGATATCAGCACCAGCTTCAGCCATCTTAATTGCATCTTCTTTATTAAATACATATGGTGATGTAATTAGTCCAATATTATGTGCTTTTCTGATCATATCAACCTCTAAATCATAACCCATCCCAGTTTCCTCTAGATTCTGACGGAACTGACCATCTGTTAGTCCAACTGTTGGGAAGTTTTGAACACCAGAGAATCCTTGATCCTTTAACTGTTGTAAGAACAAATCCATATTTCTAAAAGGATCGGTTCCGCAAACACCAGCTAGAACCGGAGTATCTTCTACGATTGTTAGGACTTCATTACCCATCTCTACGACGATCTGATTTGCATCGCCATAAGGCATTAAACCAGCTAGTGATCCACGACCGGCCATACGGAAACGCCCTGAATTATAGATGATTATTAAGTCAATTCCGCCTACCTCAGCACTCTTTGCCGATAATCCCGTACCTGCTCCACCGCCAATAATAACCTGCTTATTTTCGATCTGATTGTTAAGTCGTTTTAATGCTTCTTTTCTTGATACTGTCATTATTCACACCATCCCGTTTTAGTAGTTTTAATAATTCTTCAGCAAGCAATTCCGATACAGATGAATCGTTAATATCTTCATCTACTTCAATAAACGTGATACTTGGACTTAGATTGTCTTTTATAGCTTTATAAAGTGCTTTTCTTTCTTCTTCTCCTTCAAAAAATTGACCTTCCTTGTCTAACAAAGATAGTCCACCTTTAGGAAAAACAAGGACTGTAGGGGAATTACTTTTATTTAACTTCCGTGCAATAATTTCCCCTAACTTCGAATTCTCCTCAACTGTTGTTCTCATTAATGTAGTTGTAGGATTGTGCTGATAAAAAGTTCTATCTGCAAACTTTTTAGGGACTGTTTCAGGTGCTCCGAAATTAACCATATCTAAGGCACCTACAGATACAACTTGTGGTATTCCGTTTGCCCCTGCACTTTCGAGTCTTCCAGGACCTGAACTGAAGACTCCTCCTATAAGACTATCAGCTAATTCGGTTGTTGTAATATCAACAACACCTTCGATAAAGCCATCTTGAATTAAGGATTCCATCGCATCGCCACCTGCACCAGTAGCGTGAAAAACAAGGACGTCATAGCCACTTTCTTCTAATATTTCTCTCGTTTTTGTCACACATGGTGTTGTAACGCCAAACATTGTAGCAGCAATTAACGGTTTTGCCTCTTCTAATTCAGGTTCTTTAACAGCTGACACCATTCCGATCATTGCGTTTGCTGCGTTACTTAGAATCTGGGAAGATAATACATTGACTCCGGCAATATCAACTACCGAATACATCATTGTAATATCCTTTTCCCCAACATACGGTCTAGTGTTTCCTGAAGCTACAGTAGAAACCAGCATTTTAGGCAGTCCAACTGGTGCACATCTCATGGCTGCAGCTGCAACGGTTGTCCCAGCTGTTCCACCCATACCAAATATTCCCGAGACATTGCCTTCTTCCAATAACTTCTTTATTATAGCTGAGGCACCATTCATCATTACGGTTACGGCTGTACCTCGATCATTCTTACTTCTTAAGTCGACTATATCAACCCCACCGGCTTTGGCAACTTCTTCGCTAGTAATATCACCTACTTCATTTGATTCGTAAATACCTGTATTCATCATAATAGTTTCAACACCAGCGGATTCAAACACATTTTGCACATATAAAAATTCGGCCTCTTTTGTATCAAATGTACCTATCATGACCACTTTTTTAACCATAGGGGCCTCCCTTATGCTTTAATATAAAGAATGTTTTCAAAAAACTCTTTCGTCATACGAACTACTTCGACTTCACCAATTTTATCTTGTTGATAAAATGAAGGGTAATGTGTATCAATTGTCCAAATTACATTAGGATCATGTTCTTTAAGTGCATTCATGATTTCCTTATGATCAAAATCATCTTTACCAACAATAGCAAAGTTATTAAATCTGCCCTTAGGATACTCTTCAGTAATAGAATTAGATTGGCGTGAGACCCCTTTTAGATGAGTTTGAACGACATGTCCCTTAATATGTTCGTACGTTTCCACAGTTGGGTACTCACCAGCTCTCCAACCATTAGTGATATCCCAATTGATTTTCAGATTAGGATGTTCAACATAATTTAACAAAATCCCCAACTCCACACAAGTGCTTGCTAATGTCGGTGGCTCATTTTCCATCAATAGAACTTTGTCGCGTTTTTGTGCATGATCTGCATGTTTTCGCATGACTTCCGCGTTATTCTTATATTCCTTTTCCTTTTCTGAATCTGTCCAATTATAAAATCCGTCCTGTTTATGCAATGAATACACCCTTATATAGGGAGCGGAAAAGACATCAGCTAAATCAAATAATCGATCAAGCTCTTTACTCATATTCTCATGGTGTTTGTCATCAAAATTATCGTAGCTTGATGGCCCAGAAAACGTACATGGATTCACAGCCCAAGAACTTAGTGTAGTAACTTTCAGGTTATGTTTATCTACTAAATCACTTAGTTCTTTCGCTTTTTCTAGCGAAATAGAATCTACTGTATCCCCATCCAACTTTCCTCTCAAATCAATATACTCAAAACCTAATTCCTTTGCAGTTTTAAGAGATTCCTCAAAAGAATCCATGCCTAACATATCTGTGATAATACTAAACTTCATTTTATTTCCCCCTTTTAAATTTCTATCCATTTTCCTGCTTTGTTATTTTTATAAGCTTCAAATATTTTCGTTAAATGTAAGGAATCTTTTAATGTCGCTTTTTCAATCTTTCTTTCATTTAATATAGCATTAGCAAAATGATTCACACTTTGAACCATCCCTTGTAAAAACAAGTTTTTATTGTACAGTTGTCCTAGCGAAAACTCCGGTTCCCAATGGACTGGTCCATTTGATGGATCGTCCCCTATATAGGAAGGTGCCTTACCATATTCCCCGCTACCTTTACTGCCTTTATAATAAGATAGCCTCATGGCGTTATCTATTACGATATTTTGTTTGTTTCCAATTACTTCAAAGCGTTCAAGAGGGCTTGTTTCGGCTTGTGTAGACGGTAAATGCATGCTTCCAATTGCGCCTGACTTAAAGGTAAACAACGTTTGAACATCTCCGCTTGGCTGATGCTCTACAAAACACATTTCCTTAACATCACCCATCAAATAATGTATACCTGACATCGGGTGACAAATATCCAAGAACCAATGCAAGTCTGTCCGTTCTCCTAATTTCTCTTGAAAAGGTGACAAAGTTAAAGGATATCTACCTGTAATTGAGACAGAATCTCCAAATGCAGGTGTATCTAAAATCTGTTTAGCACTAACAAACGAAGGATAAAAATAACGCTTATTGGATACTAAAACTTGCTGACCCGTTTTTTCCTCTAGTTCTATAAGTGCCTCTACTTCATTGGCCGTGTATGCAATTGGCTTTTCTACCCATACAGGTATTCCAGCCTCAAGAATATCCGGCAGTATTTTTGGATAAAGCGGATGGCCATTTTTATCAAAGTTCAATACAACAAATATTGCCTGAAGATCTTCCTTTTTAATCATTTCTCTGTAATCCGTGTAGACTTTTTCTGCTCCAAATCTATTACGGTAAATTTCGGCTCTTTCTTCACTTAGATCGCATACAGCCACTAAATCAACAGGCGCATAATCAAACGTTGGGTACACATTACGAAATGCATGTGCACCACAACCGATAAAACCAGCACGAAGCTTATTCTCATATTCAAAGTTAAATTTTACAGGTTCCATTATTTTTCTCCTCCAACGTTCCCGATTTTATTCACCAATAGTTATTCTATCCGGTGCAGAATATGCAATGATCATTCGACACGGTTCCCAACTTGTTACAGTTGCATTATGCGGAATATCACGTGGAATTCTTAGCATCATTCCCGGCTTCAAGTGATACGTTTCATCACCGAGTGTATGGTCGCATTCTCCTGATAAGACGAAGATTAATTCTTCGCAGTTTGGATGTCTGTGCACTGGATTGGATACCCCTGCATTTATATAAACCATACCAAATGTCATCTCAGATTCCGGATCAATTTCTTCTCCACATAACCATTGGATACCGCCCCAATCCATTGGCAATAAATACTTCTCTTCATTTAAATCAGTAATTGTAGCTGTTTTAGTTTTACTCATTTATTATTTCCCCTTTTCATTTGTATTTTTTAATCACCAATTGTTATTCTATCCCCTGCAGAAAATGCAATGATCATCCGACATGGTTCCCAACTTGTTACAGTTGCATTATGCGGCACATCCCGTGGAATCCTAAGCATCATCCCTGGCTTCAAGTGATATGTTTCATCACCCAATGTATGGTCGCATTCTCCTGACAAGACGAAAATTACTTCCTCGCAGTTTGGATGTCTATGCACCGAATTGGATACCGCCCCAGTCCATTGGCATTATATATAATTCTCTTCATTTAAGTCAGTATTTGTAGCCGTTTTAATTTCACTCATTTTTAATTACCCTAATTCATTTGTATTTTTAATATTAGTTGTAGTAATCAAACCTACATCTAGTTGACTGTAGTGAAGAGCGGCGACTCCAGCGGAAAATAGCTTGAGCAGAAGACCCTGGACTGAGCCTAGCGAGGGAAGCGGCTGAAGCCAAGCCCACGGAAAGCGTCAGGGAAAGATTGAACTATAACTGTCCGCTCGTAACGCAAGTCAACGACTGGTTTAAACTTCCCGAAATCGCTAGAACCTTTAGTTAAAGTTATATAGTAGTATTACTTATTAGCCCCTTCCGACATTCCTTCTACAAAGGATCGTTGGAAGATAAGAAACACGATTATACTTGGAATCATACTAATCACAGTTCCACCAAAAATTAAAGCATAATTCGTGGCCTGTTCGCCCTGAAATGAATATAATCCTAATGAGATTGTAAAGTTTTCCTGAGACTTCAATAATACTAAAGGTAATAAAAAGTCATTCCATATATTCATAAATGTGAATATAAGTAGAGCAACTACCCCTGGTTTTGCCAACGGGAGCATAACAGACAAGAATGTTCTCCATTCACTAGCTCCATCGATTGTTGATGACTCTCTTAATTCTTTAGGCACATCCCGGAATGTATTTCTCATTAAAAATATGGAGAATGGTAATGCCAACCCTGCTGATACCAACGTAACTCCCGATAAGCTATCAACCAATCCCATAGATCGTAATTGGTAAAAAATCGGAATAATGATTGCTTGTACAGGTAAAGCCATGCCTAGTAGTATTAAATAGAATAGGAGATTGTTTCCGCGGAATGTCAATTGCGCGAAGGCATATCCCGCTGGACATGCAACAAGCACTACAATTATCATCCCTATAATTGTCACAAAAGCACTATTTAAAAAATATGTCTTGAAGTTTCCGAGATTCCAAGCGTTAATAATATTATCGAAACCCCAGCTCGCAGGTAGCGAGAAAGGAGACGTGAATATCTCAAGATTTGTTTTGAAACTTGCCAGTATCGCAAATAATATAGGTGACGTAATTAGTAGTAACAACGCCATAAGTGTGATCCATAACATCAGCTGTGATGATGTCCTTCTTTTAAGTAAAGCGATCATTTTGCTTCACTCCTATCCCGGTAGATGTTGAATCCGATTGTAAAGACAATAATTATAACCCCAAGCACAACACTTGCCGCAGTACCATAACTAACTTTGTTCATACTAAATGCTGCTTTGTATACAAATGTCGAGACCACTTCACTCATATAGAAAGGACCACCTTGAGTCATAATCCATATAAGCGCAAATCCTTTCAGTGCATGAATGACTACCATACTTATGACCAGGTTCATTGTATTTCGTAAGCTAGGAATCGTTATATGCCAGAACTTACTAATTGGACCTGCACCGTCAATATCTGCTGCTTCGTAGAGTTCACGACTAATATTCTGTAGTCCTGCTAGATATAAAATCATATATAGCCCATAAAAAGCCCATGTACTCGCTAAAACTAGGGCCGGAATAACAAATAGCGGTTCCCCAAGCCAGTTCTGCGCAAGCGATTCTAACCCGATAGATGTCAAAAAGGCGTTAATAGGTCCCATTATTGGATCATATATTTTAGCCCATAGAACACCAATTACTGCTAATGAAAGTACGCTGGGTAAGTAAAAGCCTGCTCTGAAAAAAGTACGTCCTTTTTTCACTTTACCTATCAGTACTGCTAAAATTAATGTCGGAATAACCATCATAATTAAACTCAATACGACCCATAAAAGGTTATGACCTAACGATTTTAAATATATCTCATCTTTTGCTAACGCTGTATAATTATCAATACCTACAAAGTTCATGGATGTGGAAGCACCGTTCCAATCAAAGAAACTGTATCTTACAGCGTCAATCATTGGATAAAGCATAAATATGAAATATAGTATCAACGCTGGTGCTAAGAAAGATAGAGCTGTGACGTATCGCTTTATTACCTTTCTTCTCTTTGATTTAATGTTTTCCTTAACTTGTTGTAATCTGATATCTTTCGTTGAAGTTGTTATCTCTATAACCAATTGTATTTTCACCTCATTTCTGATGTTATGGTCTATCCCTGTTTCATTGGGGGACAGCCCCATTTATCTAATTTTGTTTCTTTAACTTAAATCCATTAGCACGGTCTTTTTCAGCACCTATTTCAATACCATCTAACGCTTCTTCTGCAGTAATTAGTCCACCAATTAATCCTTGAAGATTTTGGAAGTATGCTTCCTTAGCATCTACACCCATAAACACACTTGGATTATAACCAGTACCTTCCTTAGCGAAATTCATTGCTGTTTTTAAAGCTTCACCAGCAGGTTCCATATCTACTGATGCTTGTGAGGCAGGAATAAAGTTATAGTCTGGGAAGTTTAATACCGTCTCACTAAATTCCTCTGAAACTATAAAATCAAACCATTTTTCCGCAAGTTCATCGTCTTCGGCTTGTGTAGGTATTACCCAAGTTTGACCAATTCCACCTGTCGGACTTGCTGTTTTCCCTTCGATGAATGACGGCATCATAAAGAAGTGAACATTTTCTTCTAATCCCTGATCTGAAATATCTGTTATTAAATAAGAACCTGTAGCTTCCATACCTGCTTGACCGCTTAAGAATCTAAATTTGGAATCAGGCTGTGCTTGTGTTACCGATTCTTTTGCGATATAGCCTTTGTCAACCCAATCTACTAGCATTTCTGCTACTTCAACAAACTCAGGATCGCTCCATTTACCATCACCATAAAACAAGTTTTCAACTTTGTCTTTCCCTGCGACTGCTTCCATCATTACACCGAAAATCCAGCCAACTGCATAACCGTTACGAGCACCTACTGTGATTGGTGGAACACCAGTGTCCTTAAGTTTTTCAAGAGTCGTCTCAAACTCTTCTTTTGTTTCAGGTGCTTTATCAATTCCGCCCTTTTCAAAGACATCTTTATTGTAAAAGAATCCAATTGCATCAATCATATGTGGAACTTCATAAATATTTTCTTCTCCGGAGATAAGATTATATGCATAGGGACGTAATTTCTCTGCCCATTTATGTTCTTCATACAAATCATTAATAGGTCGAATTAATTCAGCTTCCGATAAAATTGCAACTCTACCAGGACCAGCATTCATTAAGATTGCATCCGGAATATTAACGCCTGACTGCAATAATGTAGGTAAGCTTCCTGACTCGACTTGCATATCACCAGTTTCAACGACTACCTCGATTCCTTCATTTAATCCTTTGAACTTATCAACTACCTCAACCCATTGTTCCTTCTCAACATCATTATAATAATTTGGTATTAACAAATTTAAGACATCTTCTGTACTTTCATTTTCCTTCTTTTTAGGTTTTTCACCATCTTCTTTAACAGCTGATGGTGATTGACAGCCGACCGCTGTAAGCGCTAACATCATTACAAAAAGTAGTACCCCAACATTTTTCCAACTAAAACCCTTCATAAAATCTCCTCCTATCCATTTTTTATTTTCTCTTTATTCAGAATGATCTATCAAGTACTAATGCCCACTTTAAAGTTATTTTCACACTTATACAAGGGGGCATATCGTGTGTAAAGGTGGCATAAACATTGATTATATTTTCATTTAGTTAATTTCATGACCATAAGCCCTTGGTACTATTGACTTTATAGGCATTCGAAAAAAATCCATAAATTTAAGAATAGCGCGTCGATTATTATACAAGAATAATAATATGAAATGGTTGTAAGCGTCAAGTAGAATTGAACACTTTTGCTAATTAACTTTGAACACTTTCGTTTGTTTTTTTCCTGCCCCCAAGTTGAAGGCAGGAAAATTAGTGT
>NZ_JADPRX010000038.1:0-37467 GCF_017347125.1 Sporosarcina sp. E16_3 | reverse complement strand
ATCCAGCTATGTGGCAAAGAGCGCCACGTCGCTGGATCGACTTATGCCTGTCGCGGGCCTACAGGATGTAGGTCATGCAGCTGTTGCCACAGGAAGTGGCGCATTTAGGCTGCGTTCATTTAGAACAGGCGCCTTGCGCTTTTCTTTACGTCTAGACTCCAGCGCCTAGCCCCTCAAGTCGCTTCAGTCTTGCTGATAAAGGCAAAAAGACGCCTTTATCCCCAAGCCTTCCAGCGCATTTCGGGGCTGAACAGGCGCTTCCGCTTTTCTTATTACGCGTTTTGTTGTGGTACACGAACTGTCCAGCGAGATAAGTCTGGCTCATCTTTTTGGATCAATTCTTTTGGATAGATGAACGTCCATGGTTTTGAAGTGTTGGCTTTCACAGAAAGTGGGGCTAGGGCGAATGACCCGCTAGCAACTAGATCGCCAGATGCATCAAGTAGTTCTAGTGGAAGCTTCTCGATGTTGATTTGTTTCGAGTGACCATTACGGATGAATACAGACGCTGCGATACCGCCGTCATCCTGTTGTTTTACTTGGAATCCGCTAATATTTACTTCACGCGGTTTCAGTTTTGGAAGCCCTTCGACGACTTTTGTAAGTCCATCCTTTTGCTCTTCCGTTAAACCGTCTTCCCATGTTTGCTCTAATTCTAGTTTGTGTGGCACCATCGATTGGACGTTAAATGCAAGTTTCCAGTTTTCGGTAGGTGGCTGTTCTGCAAAGATATTGTCTTTTGTGAAAACGAATACCCAAGGTCTTGCGCTACGGGCCGGAATTTCGCCAAGCTCTTTCAAATCGAATTCATCGGAAGCGAGTGTTTTTCCTTCCTCATCAAGCAACATCAGTTCGACTGAGCCAACTGAAATCTGTTGGTCTAAAGAAGAACGGAAAAATGCTTTAACGAGCCAGCTGCCATTTGCAGGTTCAACGTCGATGTCGATGCCTGAAAGGGAGATTTGGTTTGGTTTAAGTGGTTCAAGCTCATTTGAAAGGAAGCGGAAAACGTACTCCTGCTCCTGAGGAACATTCCATTCCGGGTGAAGAGAGAGCGTAGTTTCGACCTCATCTGTATTTGTTGACGCATTTACACCGTCAATAATTTCTTCGGAACCGATTGTACTATCTGATCCTGTCTTTTGGGTCTTCTTGAAAAAAGGGAACAGTTTCATTGTTGTGCCTCCTGTTGTTGTGTAATCAATTTCATAAAGCTAATAACTTCAGATGCGATGCTTCGACGTAATTTTTGATAATGACGCCCGAACAACTCGAGACCTTCACGCTGATAAATCCGCATTGGATCCTCTTGTCCATATGAACGAAGTCCAATACCTTCTTTTAAGCGTGTCATAACTTCCAAGTGCTTGACCCACATCGCGTCAATATGGGACAACATCACCTGTGGAATCATCTGATTGATCTGTTCGTTGTCTGCGAATGAATCTATGAAGCTAAGTAAGTCATTAAGTGGAGCATCATACAGTTTTAGAATGTCAGCCGTCTTTTCAAGCGTCGGCGGAATTGCGACAGGTTCCAATAGCAGACTGTTCATTGTGCGTTCGATTCGTTCGAAATCCCAATTGTTTGGAGTTTCTTCATCCGGACAACTATCGAAAACGACAAATTCTACTGTCTCGGAAAGCATCGATTTTAATTGTTCAAGGATACCTTCTCGTTCCAGGACAGTATTACGAAGCGTATAGATGACTTCACGCTGGTCATTGATGACGTCGTCGAGTTTTAAGTTGTATTCGCGCATTGAATAGTGGGCGCCCTCTACAATGCGCTGTGTCCGTTCTGTCAGTTCATCCACATCTGGATTCTGTACAAGTCCTTCTTCATTCGTTTTTACTTTTTTGAGGAACTTTTCAAGCTCTTCTTTAGCAAATCTCTTGAACATATCATCTTCAAGAGAGAGGAAGAAGTGACTCTCACCGTGGTCACCTTGTCTTCCAGAACGTCCCCGTAGCTGGTTGTCAATACGACGGCTTTCGTGCTTCTCTGTTCCAAGTACGAAAAGTCCACCAATTTCTTCAACCTTTTCACCTAGAACGATATCAGTTCCACGTCCAGCCATGTTTGTCGCGACTGTAATTTGACCGAGTTGTCCTGCAAGGGAAATAAGATCAACTTCCTGTTCGACACTTTTAGCGTTCAATAAGTTGTAAGTAAGTTTGTATTCATCTAAATACGCCACTACTTTTTCAGATTGTAAAATGGATGTCGTGCCAACAAGGACGGGTTGTCCTTTTTTATGACGCTTAGCGACTTCTTTCGCCATCGCCTTATATTTCTGATCAATCGTTTTGTATACTTGGTCAGGTGAATCGATACGTGCACGCGGACGATTTGTTGGGATTTGGATAACTTCCATTCCGTACACTTCGCGGAATTCTTTCTCCTGTGTTTTAGCCGTACCAGTCATTCCGCACAATTCTTTATACATACGGAAGTAGTTTTGGATTGTAATTTGTGCTTGCGCTTTATTTTCCTCAGTGATTGGTAGTCCTTCTTTTGCTTCAATCGCCTGGTGTAAACCATCGGAAAGTGTGCGTCCTTCCATAATTCGACCCGTGAACATATCGACGAGTTCAATTTTCTCTTCTTTTACGATGTAGTCAACATCACGTTCGAAGATGACATGTGCACGTAATGATTGAATCATATAATGATAAAGTGTTTGGTGCTCCAATTCATATAAATTGTCGATGCCAAACGCTTTTTCTACTTTGCCGATTCCAGTATCGGTAAGGGAAGTCGCTTTTGTTTCATCATCAAAGTCGAAATCGACCCCTTTTTTGAAACGTTTTGCAAGACGCGCAGCAATATGATGAAGATCTGCGTCCGCTTGCATTTTACCAGCAACGATTAATGGTGTTTTTGCTTCATCAACAAGAATACTGTCAACTTCATCGATGATTGCGAAATGGTAGGGACGTTGAACTTTTTGTGCCACTTGCTGCGCCATATTATCACGTAAATAGTCGAAACCGAATTCAGTCCCCACGCCGTACGTAATATCCGCATTGTAAGCAGCTTGTTTTGCGGGACCTTGCATCATCGGTACATTCAACCCGACTGTAAGGCCGAGGAAACGATGGATTTGACCAATTTGTTCATAGTCACGCTTCGCAAGATAGTCGTTCACTGTTATAACGTGGACACCTTTTCCTTCAAGAGCGCGTACATACGAAGGCAGTGAAGCGACTAGCGTTTTACCTTCACCTGTCGGCATTTCAGCAATGTTTCCTTCTGTTAAAACAAGGCCACCAATAAGCTGAACATCGAAATGTCGCATGCCAAGGATTCGCTTGGATGCTTCACGAACAACAGCAAAAGCGTCTGGAATAATAGATTGGATCTTTTCTCCAGATTGGACTCTCTCCTTAAATATATCAGTCATACTTGTTAGCTGTTCGTCTGACATTGGTTCGTATGTAGCTTCTAATTTATTTATTTGAAGGACAATCTTTCGGTATTTTCGAAGTTGTCTCTCGTTCGTCTGATTTGAACGTTTGAATAGTGATAGCATTGGATGAACGCTCCTTTTTTCCGATCCCTTTAAAGGACCCGTCCCCATTTTACCAAAAAGAATGGAAAATGACTACCTTGAGCTAGAAATCTACAAAGATAAGGATAGACAAGGTCGAGGGATAGCAAGGGGAATGGAGGGGAAAGATAAGATAAACAAAAGCGGAAGCGTCTGCTACAAATGAATATAACCTAATTGCGCCACATTCTGAGGGTATTCGAGTCACTAGGAGCTGGAATCTAGATGTGAAACACCCCTTTTCGAGGGACCCACAGCACGATATTTTATAATACCCTAAGCAACGAAATTGGAAGAAACAATACTATAGAGTTTTCTAGTAAAGTGCTTTACTTGTTTAAATATGCTATGATACTGTTGGTATGATAAATTAGCGATTTACTATAGGGAGGAAGGACATGTTATTCCTTGCAATGGCTGCTGCATTACTAGCTTCCATCTTACTTACTCCACTCGTCATTAAATTGGCATTCCGGATTGGAGCGGTCGATAAACCGAATTACCGGAAAGTACATGCGTCTGTTATGCCGCGAATCGGCGGTCTTGCAATATTTGGTGCTTTTCTAATCGGCTATGCGATATTACTTCCGACAGATGAACACGCTGCTGGGATACTTGTTGGTGCTGTTATCATCATCGTCATGGGGTTTCTTGATGATATGCTTGAAATTACTGCGAAAGCTAAACTTGCTGGTCAATTGGCTGCGGCTGTCGTCGTTGTCGTATGGGGCGGTTTACACATTGAAGTTATTAATTTACCGTTTATTGGGGAATTTGATTTTGGTTACTTAAGTATTCCAATTACAATTATTTGGATTATCGGCATTACAAATGCTATAAATCTTATAGATGGATTGGATGGACTTGCAGCAGGTGTTTCGACGATTGCACTCATTACAATTGCTGTTATGGCGATGATAATGGGCAATGTATTCGTTGTTGCAACAGCTTCGATTCTTGCGGCAAGCTCACTGGGCTTCCTGTTTTACAATTTCCATCCGGCAAAAATCTTTATGGGAGACACGGGATCCTTGTTCCTGGGCTTTATGATTTCGGTACTTGCATTATTAGGATTTAAGAACGTTGCTGTCGTTTCACTGATTATCCCAGTTATTATATTGGGTATTCCAATTTCTGATACGTTCTTCGCAATTGTTCGCCGTATACGGACGAAACAGCCGATTATGGCACCGGATAAATCACATTTACACCATTGCTTACTTCGTAGCGGTTTTTCACACAGGCAGACAGTCTTGATCATATATGGGCTTGCAATTCTGTTTGGAGTTGCAGCTGTGCTGTTCTCTCAAGCGACAGTATGGGGAGCAATTCTGCTCATTGTCGTCATGCTCATCGCGATTGAACTCTTCGTTGAAGTAATTGGTCTTGCCGGTACAAACTATCGGCCGTTGTTAAATCTTGTGCGGATGATTGGGAAGTAACACAGCTGTTTGAACACTAGACACTAAGAAAAAATGGCCATGCACCTTTTCATTAAGGTAGCATGGCCATTTTTTATTTTATTATGTGCGCAAAGAAAAAAGAACCAGCTATCTTTAGCCTGGTTCTTTCGGTATCAGTTAGTAACACTATCTTCTAAAGCTTCTTCTGTTGACCCATTTATGGTCGAACCACTGTCAGTCAGACTGGACGAGTCAGGGATGAGACCGAGATGTGCTTTCAATATGTTCTTCACTTCAGCTAAATATGTTTTATCGAGTTTCCAGTAATAAATACCAGTAGACATGTCGTCGTAACCCTTCAAACTAAGTGTATCGACTTGTGGCATACCGCCTTTTACATATTCCAAGAACGATTTCATTTCATCGAACGTCATGTCGGTTTTCATATTGTCGCCAACTGCCTCAATAACATCACCGTACTTCGTTACTGATTTTACTGAAACGGCTTCTTTCATGATTGCTTGTAAAATCATTTGCTGACGTTTTCCGCGTTCGACGTCTGTATCAAGTTTACGCGTCCGTGCAAGCGCAAGGGCATGTTTGCCATCAAGATGTTGCGGACCTTTTTTTAGATGAATCGTATATTTATCATTTTCGTCTTTTTCTGTTCGGTCGTATGGAACCTCAACGTCTATTCCGTCAATTGCATCAACAACATCAATGAATGCATTGAAATTCATCTTCACATAATAGTCGACTGGGATCTCAAATAACTCTTCAACTGTTTCGATTGTTGCACGGGTTCCGCCGAATGCATGAGCATGGGTGATTTTATCATCGTACCCGACTTCTGGAATATAAGCGTATGAATCACGCGGAATACTAACCAGTTTCACAGATTTATTCGCCGGATTCAATGTAGCAAGTAGAAGTGCATCCGACCGGCTGTTGCTATCCCCTTGGTGGCGCGCTTCACTGTCGTCGACACCGATGAATAGGATTGAAACGTTGTCGTTTGCTGGCTCGACTTTTACTTCGCGTATTTCAGATTTTGGCCGATCAGGGACGGCTTCATATGCACTAACCGCCATACTTTCTGCTTTTTTCTGTAGTGAAGCAGCGTATGCCGCTACAACAAGGAAAAGGGACAGAGTGAGAATAAGCGCAACTTTTATGGCTAAGCGTTTCCTAAACGATTTGTTTCTCTTTTTATAGTCTTTTCTTTTCATTTTTCAGTTCCTCCAGAATCGACTATGTAAGCTTATCCATAGTAGATCATATAATTGACAAATTTAGCTAAAGGGTAGAAATAGAATAATGGATCACAAGGTTTCATGTCACAAATTCCCACGATCTTTTCTATTATACTATTTTTTTAGTTAGTTGTCGAACTCGAGAAATTCGCTAGAAGTCGACACAATTCCCGCCTGTCCATTCGTCAGTTCAGCCATCCAAGCAGTGAAAACATTCGCTTCTGCCACTGGAACGTATACGAATAAGTTGACGCCGTCCGCATAGGAAATTTCTTTTAGTGGATAAGTGGACTGCCTTATCTCGTTTTCGACTTTTCCCAGCCATGTGTAATCAATTGTTATTTTCATCAAATGATGCAGTTTTCTTTCGACAGTGCCTGTAGCTGTAATGCCCTCAGACGTCGCGCGGCCATACGCACGGATTAATCCACCGCTCCCGAGTTTGATACCCCCAAAATAGCGCGTCACAACGACGACTGTATCTTTCAACCCTTGCTTTTTCAAGACCTCGAGCATTGGCACTCCAGCCGTACCCGTTGGTTCACCATCATCATTCGCTTTTTGGATAGTATCGTGCTCACCAATCATATAGGCAGAACAGTTGTGGTTGGCATTATGATGCTTTTTCTTGATTTCTTGAATGAACTCAAGAGCTTCAACTTCTGTTTCTGCGCGCAACACATAGGTGATAAACCTTGACTTTTGGATGATCAATTCACTTTCTCCGTACTCTTTAACTGTAAAATAATTTGCTCGCATTTGCGGCACCTCCATCACTTGTAATACAATCTTAATATCCATTTGCTTCTATGATGCTATACTGTAATGAAGTGTTACGAGAAATCAGTATTCCTGTGACACTCCTTACTTAAGTATATATGTAGTTTTTCAGGCTGTAGGCGGGAGGGAACTTAAATTGAAGGAAAATATAGTTGATATCCAAACGCTTGAAACAATCTTCAATAGTATGGTCCGTGCTATGGATCACTCAAAGAACGATATCTTTATTATAAGCGAACAAAGCCGTCAAAGCTTTGATGATATGAAAAAAGAGCTTGCAACGGTCAAAATTGATATTTCCCAGGCAATAACCGAAGGTGACTATTTGGAAAGTATGACTAGCCATTCACGCAAACGCCTCGCTGAAGTCTCGAAGAGCTTCATGAATTACTCAGAGGAACAAGTGAGACAGGCCTACGAAGTTGCGAATGATCTACATGTCCGCTTATCCATTAAGCAGATGGAAGAGAAACAGCTACGTGCCCGTCGGGATGATTTAGACAGACGCCTTGCAGCGCTACTTGATACAATTGAAAGGGCGGATCAGCTTGTTAATCAAGTGGCGACCGTTATTAATTATTTGACATCCGATTTGAAAAATGTGGGGGAAGCACTTGAAACTGCAAGACACAAGCAGGATTTCAGCATCAGAATTATTCAGGCACAGGAAGAGGAGCGTAAAAGGCTTTCCCGTGACATTCATGATGGGCCAGCGCAAATGTTGGCGAATGTGATGATCCGTACTGGATTGATTGAAAAGATTTTTGTAGAAAAAGGCCCTAAACCTGCATTGGATGAACTAGCAGATCTAAAAGTGATGGTGAGAAATGCGCTTTATGAAGTCCGGCGTATCATTTATGATCTTCGACCTATGGCGCTTGACGATCTTGGCCTGATTCCGACATTGAGAAAGTATTTGTCGACAATTGAAGAATATGAAAAAGGTGTTGAAATTCACTTTCAAAATAGTGGACAAGAGCAGCGTTTTCAAACGAATTTTGAGGTATCGGTCTTCAGACTTGTACAAGAATCTGTATCAAATGCACTGAAACATGGGAAATCGAAGGACATTTGGGTGAAAACTGAGTGGCTTCACGATATAATGAATATTATCATTAAAGATAATGGACAAGGATTCCACCAAAGTGAAGTGAAAGATAAGTCGTTTGGTTTGATTGGAATGCGGGAACGAATCGATTTATTAAAAGGCGATATGAAAATCACCTCAACGCCCGGCAATGGTACGATAATCCATTTCCAGATTCCACTTCGGAGTGAAATAATTGAAGGCTAGATAGATGGGGAGGAAATGACTATGACTGTTACGAAAATATTAATTGTAGATGATCACCAATTATTCCGTGAAGGGGTAAAGAGAATCCTTGATTTTGAAGATTCTTTTGAAGTTGTTGCTGAAGGTGATGACGGTAGTGAAGTAAATGAACTGTATAGACAGTGCGAACCCGATGTTGTTCTTATGGATATTAATATGCCACGTATGAATGGTGTCGATGCGACTGAGAATCTTGTCAAAGAGTTTCCTAATGCGAAGGTAATTATGTTGTCGATTCATGATGACGAGTCGTATGTATCGCATGCACTGAAAACGGGTGCACTTGGCTATATGCTGAAAGAGATGGATGCAGATGCAATCGTTCAAGCGATTAAGGTCGTTGAGATGGGCGGTTCTTATCTTCATCCGAAAGTAACACATAACCTTGTTACTGAATTCCGCAGATTGAGTGAACGGGAACATAAGGGGTCATTCCAACAAAATGATATCCGTCGACCATTCCACTTGTTGACAAAACGTGAGTGTGAAGTACTACAACTGTTGACGGATGGGCAAAGCAACCGGACAATCGGAGAAACGCTATTCATTTCCGAAAAGACGGTTAAAAACCACGTTTCAAGTATTTTGCAAAAAATGGCTGTAAATGACCGGACACAAGCAGTTGTAACTGCTATTAAAAATGGTTGGGTCGAAGTAAAGTAAATCGTACTTTGTTGGGAAATAAGCAAGTATAAGTTTTCCAACTTAGAATGATGTCTAGGCTCCAGGCGCCAACCCCTCGGAGGCCCACAGGATGTGGGTCACGTAGCCGTTGCCGCAGGACGCGGCGTACTTAGGCTAGGTTCCTTGAAAGTCGTTTCGCTGTGGGGGCTGAAGTACGCCTCCTCGCAAATCGTCTTATACCTGTCGGGGCTTAACGGCGCCTTACGCTTTTCTAAAAAAAAGGAGAAAGGCCATCCAGTTGGAGCGGCCTTTTTACCTATTCAGGAGGAAAAAAGATGAAAAAGTTGTTTGTTCCTATAAGTATGTCGATTCTTCTGCTACTTGGCGCATGTAGTAGCGATGCAGAGAAATTGAATGGTAGCGGCTCGGTTGATGATGGCGAGGCTATGAATGAAAACGGTGCAATTGATCATGGCGTGGATGACAAAAAAGTAGGCTTTAGCTTGGAGGGAGGAGCAATAGAAGAAGCGTCTGGTGTTCCAGCTGAAGAGAAAGAGCAAATTTTAGCTGCTTTTAAGAATTATATAGATACATTCAATAAAAAAGATATCGAGAGCTATATCGACATGCTATCGGACAGTACTGAAAGCTTTGATAAGGCAGAGGAGCGTTCCTATATGGAAGAAGTGTTCAGCACTTACGATGTCAATCTTCAAGCTTCCGATGTCACAATCGTAAAATACAGTAAGGACGAAACCCATGTATTTGCGAATGTAAAAACAGCGATGAAACTACTGTCGAACGGACTCGAAACGAATCCGAGAGGCAGACAGGTGACCGTTTTCGCGAAAGAAGATGGCCAGTGGAAATTAGCATCCGTGCATCAAATTGAAGATAAGGCACAATAATAAATAGATGTAAGACTCTTGGCTTCTCAGCTGAGGGTCTTTTTTGTGTGTTTTTTCCAAAGTGGTACTAGCATTTCGTGGCTTTTTCGAGGCTGTCGTACGGATTTCCTAATATACACCAAACTTCCAAAAATTATAAGGTTGTTTTCTCGATGATATGGGCATACAATAAGTATAGGAACTAATGTTCTGATTTAGAAGGAAGGGACGGTTAAAATGCTTTTAATACCCGCAGAGGCATTGCCGCATTTTGAAAATATGATTTATTTGCCGATGCTTCTTATAATATTGGAAAAAGATCGGGATTCATTTGAAAAAGGTCCATTCAAACTGAAAGGACCTTATGTCAAACTTGTTGATGAAGCAACAAGGGCCGCGCGTGCCGAACTTAGGGAAACCACCATCTACTTACGTCGTCATAATATGAAAGTTGTACGTAACAAGACAGACGCCACCTTCACCGAGTATGTTTTCGTACACGGGGATTATAAGGACCACAGACGTTATTTGAACGTGCGCCTACGTAATCGGACGGAAGAACTGTTAAACATTTACTTCGCCATGATCGAAAGTTAAGTCAATCCTCATCGGGAAAGTCGAAATTGGATGGCCTGTTCAACTGTCTTTGTTTTTTCAAAAAGTTTTTTTCGAGAAGAGTAGCGACTGCAAATTGGCGAAACATTGTTGTAGCCGAAATATCGAACTTGAGGGTAAGCCCATTTTCTAAGTAGAGAGTACAGCCCAGATTATCTGGCTCTATATTATCAATTGCACTGTATGAAACCCAGGAATTCTGTTCGGAATTCGGTGACATTGTGGGTAGAAAGATATAAGGTACTCCGAAATCATGAGCTATAATTATAGGCGTTTTATGGCGTTTTCCAATTGCTAATTTTGCTGTATTCGTCGAATTTTGTAAAGAACCGCCGTAATAATTACAAGACTTTTTAACGATATGAATGGGTTTTCGTGGGACGTTCAATTCACCGTTTCGTTCGATTACGCGCGTTGATATTTTATTTCCTTTGACAACAGGTAGTAACAAAAAAGTATCGAAAGACACAATATAACTTCCTATCCGTCTCTTTTTATCCAATTAACTGCACCCCTTTATAGTTATTTTTGTTGCATAAGTCCTAGTATAAATCAGAAAATTTAAAAAGCAATCATTTAATTAAACTATTTGTACTATTTTGTCTAATGATGCAATTTTCACACTTAAAATGTAAGTTTGTTGTATGAAATTAGGCGTTTTCCAAGTGGGCAGGGTTACGTATAAACGGTGCACAAAAAGGCCTTCTCTCTAAGAATTTAAGAGAGAAGGCCTTCGTTTTATAGGTTTTGGAAATCGATAGCTGCAGCGCCAAGTGTTTTCGCGGCGAGAAGCATTGCATTTTCATCGATGTCGAATTTTGGGTGATGGTGTGGATAGGGATTGTCGGGTTTTGCCCCCGTGAAGAAAAATGTGCCCGGTACTTTTTCTAAGTAGTAGGCAAAATCTTCGCCGCCCATTTGTGGTGTAGATTCTACGACTAATTCTACGCCGGGAATATCCTCTGCCACGGTCTTCAGAAATTCTGTTTCGGCTCCGTGATTGACAACAGCTGGGTAGCCTCGTACGTATTCGAAATCGATTGTACAGTCATTTGCAAGTGCAGTTCCGTCTATAACGCGTTTCATTTCACGTTCCATCAGGTGACGAATATCCGGGTTAAATGTCCGTACCGTACCGCCCAATTTTGCCGAATCGGCGATGACATTGAATGCATTTTGTGCAACGAAAGAACCGATGGATAACACTGCAGATTCAATTGGATTAACGCGCCGGGACACAAGTTGCTGTAAATTCATAACGAGCTGTGCGCCGATAACGATGGCGTCTTTCGTTTGATGTGGAGCGGCACCGTGACCGCCAGCGCCTTGAATTTTAATGTCAAAACGGTCTGCCGCTGCCATAACAGGGCCGGCCAAATATTCGATTGTACCTGAAGATGTCAAAGACCATAGATGCGTTCCAAAAATGACATCGACTCCGTCAAGGCAACCGTCTTCAATCATGGAAATTGCACCGCCTGGAGCAAATTCTTCTGCATGTTGGTGGATGAAGACATATTCGCCGGCAAGGTCTTCATGTAATTCATGAATAGCTTTTGCGAGCTGAAGTAGTGTAGCTGTGTGTCCATCGTGACCGCAAGCGTGCATGACGCCAGGGACGGTCGATTTATACGCTACATCCTTTTCATCTTGAATCGGCAGCGCATCGAAATCGGCACGCAGTGCAACCGTCTTACCAGGTCTTCCACCTTTAACCCTTGCAACGACACCGTTGCCGCCAACCCCTTTACGTACTTCGATTCCAAGATCGGCGTAGAAATCATGTATATATTGCGCAGTCTTTTCTTCTTTAAAAGATAATTCAGGATTCATGTGAAGATGGCGGCGAATAACGACCATATCCTCATAAGCGCTATCAAGCTTTTCATACAATTGTGCTTTCAATGGACTGTACCCCCTAAGATTTGACTAATTTGAATGTTGCTACTTCTATTATAGCAAACATTCGATAGGGGACAATCAAACGCAACCCGTGGTTCGGGTCATGTGTTTCACTTTTTATCTCTAGTTGTATAAGTCGTTACATAAGGAGCACTCGAGAAAATATGTAGCGTATTGTCAATACCTGCGTCTGCACTGTTTAAGGGGTGAGCCTTATCAAAAGAAGATGAGTTTTTCCATCTTGCGTAGTAGGTGCTTTCAGACCATTCTGTCAGGACGATATACGTGTCTGAATCGAGAGGACGAAGCAAACGGAATGCGATGAATCCGAGTTCAGATTCAATTGCCCCCGCACGATCTGTAAAGCTATGCTCAAAAACGGGGCGCCCTTCATCCGTGACAGGAATATTGTTGAAAACGAAATAGCCATTTTTTTGAAGTGCTCCAGAAGAACTAACGACTTCATAACGGCGCGGTGTTTGAAACACTGTTTTACCTGTTGTTTCATGCAATAAAAGAGAATTACCCTGACCATGCATCGCAATCAAACCTTCTGACGCATATTTTTCTTTTAAATTCTCCATAAATTCGGGTGTGCCTGATGTCATATAAATAGTCATTTTCAAAAAACCTCCTATTAGTTCTTATCTATCTAGTTTCCCCTATTTGAGAACTTAAAACAAACTTTGACAAAATGATGGCGGTAAAAGTAAGAAGTAAGCACAATTGTATGAACAACTGGGCTAAAAGCTATACTTTACAAGGGGAAACGTCTATATTGAGTACGGATATGTAACACGGAAATAGTTAATTAAGAAAGTGGGAATAGACTAAATGACAAAATTCAACGATACACTTCTACGCGCTGCAAGAGGCGAGAAAATTGAACATACACCGGCTTGGTACATGAGGCAGGCAGGACGTTCACAACCGGAATACCTGAAAATCAAGGAGAAATACTCGCTTGAAGAAATTACGCACCAGCCTGAACTTTGTGCATATGTTACAAAACTTCCGGTCGATCAATACAACGTAGATGCGGCAATTCTTTACAAAGACATCGTTACACCATTACCGGGAATTGGTATTGATGTGAAAATAAAAGCGGGCATTGGTCCTGTTATCTCAAATCCAATCCGTACAGTTCAAGATGTCTATAATCTTGGCGATTTATCACCACAAGACGATATTCCTTTCGTTCTTGAAACGATTAAAATTCTGACGAAGGAACAATTAAATGTTCCGCTTATCGGTTTTGCGGGAGCGCCGTTCACATTGGCGAGCTATATGATTGAAGGCGGTCCTTCGAAAAGCTACAACTTGACGAAATCATTCATGGTATCTGAGCCTGAAGCATGGTTCGCACTTATGGACAAACTTGCAGATATGACGATTACGTATATTACTGCACAAGTTAATGCGGGTGCGAAAGCAATTCAAATCTTTGATTCGTGGGTAGGGGCATTAAATGTATCTGATTACCGAATTTTCATCAAACCAGTTATGACACGTATTTTCACAGAACTGCGTAAATTGAACGTTCCACTAATCACATTCGGTGTCGGCGCAAGCCACTTGGCAAACGAATGGCATGACCTGCCTGTAGACGTTGTTGGTCTTGACTGGCGCCTGTCTATCAAGGAAGCAGGAGAACGCGGTCTAACGAAGCCACTCCAAGGGAATCTGGACCCGGCATTGCTACTTGCAGATTGGAGCATTATCAAAGAGCGTGCGAAAGTAATCATCGAGCAAGGCGTAGAGCATGGCAATCATATCTTCAACCTTGGCCATGGTGTGTTCCCTGATGTGAAACCAGCAACATTGAAAAAACTAACTGAATTTATACATGAGTATAGTGCACAGCTGCGTAAATAACGTGCTGATCCAAACAAAGAGGTGAATGTTATGACAAAGAAACAAATGGGACTTTTAGTGATGGCCTACGGGACTCCGAATAAGGAAGAGGATATTGAATCGTATTACACGCATATCCGCCGCGGTCGTCCGCCAGCACCCGAACAATTGGAAGACCTTCGTAATCGCTACGAGGCGATTGGCGGAATTTCTCCACTTGCGAGAATAACTGAAGACCAGGCAAATGCACTGTGCAACCGTCTGAATGAAGTGCAGGACGACATTGAATTCACCGTCTATATCGGATTAAAACATATTACGCCATTCATCGAAGAGGCAGTAGAAAAAATGCATCAAGATGGTATTACAGAAGCAGTCTCTATCGTACTTGCACCACATTTCTCAACGTTTTCTGTTAAGTCGTATAACGGACGGGCAAAAGAAGAAGCGGAGAAGCATGGTATCACAGTTACTTCTGTGGAAAGCTGGTACAAACAGCCGAAGTTTATTGAATACTGGACGGATAAAGTACGCGGTACATTCGCTAGTATGAGCGAAGAAGAGAGAGCAACAGCGTGTTTGATTGTTTCAGCGCATTCATTGCCGGAAAAAATCATCGCGAGTGGCGATCCATATCCAGACCAGTTGAAAGAAACAGCTGAATTGATTGCAACAGCTGCGGGCGTAAAAAACTATGAACTAGGCTGGCAAAGTGCAGGGCAAACGCCTGAACCATGGCTTGGTCCCGATGTTCAGGATTTGACACGCGACTTGCATAACGACAAAGGCTATAAGACATTTGTCTATACACCAGTCGGATTCGTTTCCGATCATCTTGAAGTGTTATTTGACAATGATTATGAGTGCAAAGTTGTGTGTGATGAAATCGGCGCATCCTACTACCGTCCGGCAATGCCGAACATCGATCCGCTATTTGTAGATGCGATGGTGGACGCGGTATTTGCTAAGATGAAAGAAGCTTAATATGGTTGAAAGAAAGTGATGATGGACATGAACGGACAAAACAAGAAAGTCGTTATTGTCGGCGGAGGGATAACGGGCCTCTCCGCGGCATTTTATATGCAGAAGGAAGCGCGTGAAAAAGGTTTACCTCTAGACGTCATCCTTGTCGAGGCATCAAATCGACTTGGGGGCAAAATCCAGACAGTCCGGCGTAACGGTTTTATTATTGAGCGTGGTCCGGATTCATTTCTCATACGGAAAAAAAGCATGGGAATTCTTGCGGAAGACCTTGGAATCGAAGGAGAACTTGAAAAAAACGCGACAGGGCAGGCATATGTACTTGTCGGCGGCGAGTTGCATCCGATTCCAGGCGGTTCTGTCATGGGTATCCCAACGGAAATTGGTCCATTCCTGAAAACGGGACTGTTTTCGTTGGCTGGAAAATTGCGTGCGGCAGGCGATTTCGTCCTCCCGCGCTCAAACATCAAGGGGGATCAGTCACTCGGTGGGTTTTTCCGCAGACGTTTTGGCGGGGAAGTTGTTGAGAACCTGATTGAACCGCTGTTATCAGGCGTTTACGCAGGTGATATTGACCACATGAGTTTGGAGTCGACATTCCCACAATTCTACGCAGTGGAAAAGAAACACCGAAGCCTGATTCTTGGGATGAAAAAAACGACACCGAAACAAGTACCACAGAAAGACGGACACGGCGCTAAGAAAGAAGGCGTTTTCCACACGTTCCGTAACGGGCTTGAAACAGTTGTTGAAGCAATTGAGCAGCAACTTGATCCAGGTACCGTTATGAAAGGTGTCCGGATTGATGCAATCGAGGCGCCAGGAATGGCCGGTGAAAAGACGATACTTGAAATGAATGACGGCCGTAAAATCGAAGCCGATGCAGTTATACTCACAACTGGGCATGAGATGGCGGGTCGCTTGTTCGCTCCACACGGATTATTGCAAGACTTAAGAGAAATACCGACAACTTCTGTTGCAACAGTGGCACTTGCTTTTCCGGAAGAACATGTTGTTCAGGACAAAGAAGGAACAGGTTTTCTTGTCTCAAGAAGCAGCGATTACTCGATTACTGCGTGCACGTGGACGCACCGAAAATGGCCCACGACAACGCCGGATGGAAAAGTGCTTATCCGTGCTTTCGTAGGTCGCGTAGGCGATGAAGCAATTGTTGACTTACCCGATGCAGAAATTGAGAAAATTGTTCTTGCTGACCTAAGCAAAGTCATGGATATAACAGGGAAACCAGATTTCACGGTTATTACCCGTTTTAAAAAAGACCGGCCGCAATACCGGGTTGGTCACAAACAGCGGATTGCAGCAGCCCGCGCGGAACTTAAGTCGAAGTTCCCACAAGTAAAACTCGCCGGTGCATCTTATAATGGTGTCGGATTACCCGATTGTATTGATCAGGGGAGAGCGGCAGTGAAAGAAGTATTGGAAGATTTATTTTAACTTGAATCAGCAGAAGTTCCTGCTGATTCAAGTTATGCCTCCGGCGGATGTCACAAATTTTGAAAGGAGTTAATTACGCAAGCGTAATTCAAAATTTGGACGCAATTACGCCGAGGCGAAATTGATTGAAATGATAAAAACAGCCGCAGGAGTTTATCTCCGCGGCTGTTTTTGTTATTTTATAGGATATTGCAATCGTCGCATTTGTTGCCGTAGCATTCATGCTGCTCTTCGATTTCTTTCCCGCATACCGTACAAATTTTAGCAGGTAAATTTTTGAAAAACTCAAGGACATTTTCAAGCATATCTCATTCTCCCCTTCCCTATTTGTGTTAGTACTAAGTCAATTATTATCGTTGTGGTAGTACAGTATATGCAAATAGTTATACGATATTGCAGGCATCGCATTTATTGCCGTAACACTCATGTTGTTCTTCGATTTCATTACCACACGACGCACAAACTTTAGCGGGCAGGTTTTTAAAAAACTCAATGACATTTTCAATCATAGCTAATTTCCCCTTTTCAATTGTATTAGTTTTGTAAAAATTTATATAAGTGTAATAGTACAGAGTTTGTAAAAAAAATCACAAGATATTGCAGTTGTCACATTTGTTACCGTAGCATTCATGTTGCTCGTCGATTTGATTCCCGCATGAAGTACAAATTTTAGCAGGTAGATTTTTGAAAAACTCGATGACATTTGCGATCATATTGTTTACCTCCCTTTATAGTTGCTTGGAAACTATAGAATCACGAACTGTGGATAAGTTGCAACATAGAGATTACACGTCCAGACTTCAGCGCCTAGGGGCTTGGGTCATAAGTCGGTCCGGCTGTGCGGCAAAGAACGCCGCTTCGCCAGCCCGTCTTATGCCTGTCGCCCCTGAACAGGCGCTTGCGCTTTTGGTTTTTTGTACTACAACTAAATCTGTTATTAGTAGTGTATTATAACAGTGTGTTAAATGTCAATACATTTAATTATTTATTCTGAAAGTTGCGAAGTGAGGTCATCTCTCCTTAAAAATGATAAAATAGGTGAGAAGCTATTAATGAGGAGCGATAAACTATGTATTTCATTGATAATAAAGGAATTACGGATCCGCATATCAACTTGGCGATAGAGGAATATGTCCTCAAGAATATGGATATCGACAAAGATTCATTTTTGCTGTTCTATATCAACGAACCTTCTATCATCATCGGTAAAAATCAGAACACGATTGAAGAGATTGATACAGAATATGTGGAAGCAAACGGCATTCATGTTGTTCGACGTCTGTCCGGCGGGGGCGCGGTCTACCATGATTTAGGTAACTTGAATTACAGTTTCCTAACAAAAGACGATGGCGAATCGTTCCGCAACTTTAAAAAAGTGACAGAGCCTGTCGTTCAGGCGCTGGCAGAAATGGGCGTCAAAGCAGAGTTACTAGGACGCAATGACATTCTCGTTGAAGGGCGTAAAGTTTCTGGTAACGCACAGTTTTCAACGAATGGCCGTATGTTCAGCCATGGAACGCTGATGTTTGACACTGAAATCGAGCGCGTAGTTTCGGCACTAAAAGTACGCAAAGATAAAATTGAGTCAAAAGGCATTAAATCAATTCGTAGTCGTGTTGCGAATATTTCCGAATTCCTGAATGACCCAATGACAATTGAACAGTTCCGAATGGAAATTCTGAAGTCGATTTTCGGCGGGGAAGAAAAAATTCAGTATCTAGAGTTGACGGATGAAGATTGGACAAACATTCATGAGCTGTCTGCGGAGCGGTATGGCAACTGGGATTGGAACTACGGTAAATCACCGAAGTTCAATATGCAGCACACGCACAGATTCCCAGTTGGCGGCATTGATGTTCATATCCAAGTGAAAAAAGGGATTATGGAAGACATCCACATTTTCGGAGACTTTTTCGGCGTCGGCGAAGTGGCAGTTATCGAGGAAAGCTTGAAAGGCGTCCAGTATGAAAGGCAGGCAATAAGCGATGCACTTGCATCGATTGATATTCCAACGTACCTGGGCGGCATTACGAAAGAAGAGTTCCTTCAATTGATTTATTGATGAAATTAGGAGTCACATGTGTTGATTAACCAAACCAAAGTAACCAGTAAAATACTGCTTACTTTTGTAATGAAACAGCAGACATTCTATATAGCGTCACACTGTTACTTATATAATCTTTGCAGAAATTGGCAAGGAAGACTTTATTAAAAGTGATAGAGTGCCCGAAATTTCATCTTCGGGCACTTGCAACCCCTATGGAAAGGTAGTAATTCTATCATTTCTTAAAGTAGTTGCATTTTTCACTTGAACATTGTAGGGACGCGACGGACAGATAGTCACAACAGGATTACCGAAAAGAATGCGGCTGGAAGTGACGGAGTCACTTTCAGCCGCATTTAATACCCGGTAAAGTTGACGTGACCATTATGTCCAAAGCGAACCGAATAGATAAAAGTGAAATAGGTTTTCTCTTGCTTTCATTCCATTTAACCCATGTAATATAGTTGTTAATCTACTGGCGTGATTAAAAGCCTGGCTATCTGTCGGGCTTTTTTTGTTGAAACAAACAATACTTCCAAAAACCTTCCAACCGCCGGACCCATTTTTACGCTATAATAAAGGGAAGTGTGAAAGGGGATTAACCTATGGAAAACCATCGTATATTCATAGTTGAAGACGATAAGAAAATCGCACAACTGTTAGCAGACACGCTTCGGAAATACCAATATGACGTTGCAATCGTCGAAGATTTCGACCGAGTTACCGAGGAAAGCCTCGCATTTAATCCGCATCTTATTTTGCTTGATATCAATTTACCTTCTTATGACGGCTATTATTGGTGCCGCCAGCTTCGTCAACATACAATGTGTCCTATACTATTTATTTCTGCGCGTTCTGGTGACATGGACCAAGTATTTGCGCTAGAAAATGGTGGAGATGATTTCATCACGAAACCATTTCATTATGAAATCGTCCTTGCTAAGATAAGAAGCCATTTACGTAGAACGTTTGGCGAATATGCTCCCAGCCAATCAGAGCGGACCGTGAAAATCGGTGCACTTCAGTTATATATCGAACGGATGGAACTGCATATTCGTGAAAATAATGTACCCCTTCAGAAAAAAGAATGTGTCATCCTTGAGTTGTTGATAGACGCGGCACCGAAAATTGTATCGCGGGAAAAACTGCTTGAAGAACTATGGGATGATCAGTCATTTGTCGATGAAAATACATTAAACGTTAATATGACGAGGGTGCGTAAGAAGCTTGCTGATTATGACATTAAATCTACGATTGAAACCGTGCGTGGCGCGGGGTATCGGTTTTTATTAGCGCCGGAAGAATCATGAAAAAGCTTAGCCTTTTTCTAAGAGAACATCTGTCATTCCTCGTTTTTCAACTAATTCTTATCGTGTTCATTCTGCTGCTGTATTGGTTGGATGGTTTCCGCAATTTCAACACAGCCGTCTATTCAATCAGTATGAGCATGTTGTTGACCAGCGGCTATTTATTGGGGAAATTTATTATGAGGCGTTCATTTTACGACACTATTACGCGTAAGCCAAGAAAGATGGAAGATGCACTTATTCGATTTGCACAAGGACCAGAGCATCGGCAAACGACTGAGTTTACACGTGAATTGTACCGGTTGTATCAAAATGAAGTGCAGCGCTTGTATGCAGCTCAACATCGCCAACTCCACTTCATGAATCAGTGGGTCCATCAGATGAAAACACCAATTTCCGTTATGAGACTTTTACTGCAGGAAAAAGATGATCTCGACCGTGAAAGTATCACTGAAGAGGTAGAGAAAATACGGCGTGGGCTCGATTCGGTTCTTGTCAATGCACGGCTTGAAACGTTTGAACAAGATATGCAAATCGAGCGCATTGGTTTGAAAAAACTTGTACAAGAAATCGTGACGGAGCATAAGCGGCTGTTCATCACCAATGGCGTATTCCCAGTTATTTCAATCGATGACAACTTTCTTGTTGCCACAGATGTGAAGTGGATGAAAATCGTCATCGGACAGTTCATAACTAATTCGGTAAAATATACATTCGATGAAGGGAAGAAAGTCCATTTAACCGCGACTTGTACAGGGCATGGACTGGAATTGACAATTCGCGATGAAGGGATCGGCATTGCATCTTCGGATCTGAAGCGAGTTACCAAGGCTTTCTTCACTGGTGAAAATGGTCGACTAACTGGGGAATCAACAGGAATGGGACTTTATATAGCGTCAGAAGTATGCAATCGGTTAGGTCATCCTCTATCAATTGAGTCTGAAAAAGGAATCGGGACAACGGTGACAGTACTTTTTGAAAATGGAGAGGCAGGTGAGGCGGGTGAACCGGAACACAATCGTGGAACTGACGGAAGTGACGAAAATTTATGAAGGAAAAGTAATGCACCGGGCATTGAACCGTCTTGATTTTGAAGTGGAGGAAGGCGAGTTCGTCGCAGTAATGGGCCCTTCCGGAAGCGGAAAAACAACTTTGCTGAACTTGATTTCGACGATTACATTACCGACATATGGACGTCTGATGATAAATGGAATTGAGCCAGAAGCGCTCAAGCAAAACGACCTGGCGTTATTTCGACGACGCAATCTCGGCTTCGTTTTTCAAGATATTAACCTGCTTCAAATGCTGACAGTAGAAGAGAATCTCGTTTTACCGCTGACCCTTGATGGCTTATCAGTTCCTGAAATGGAAAGACGCATTGCAGAAACTGCAGCACGTCTTGATTTGACAGAAATTCTGAAACGTAGGCCCGACGAATTATCGGGGGGACAAGCACAACGAACGGCGATTGGGCGCGCACTTATTCATAAACCCAAAATCATTCTTGCTGATGAACCAACTGGTAATCTCGATTCAAAGTCCGCGAAAGATGTGCTCGAATTGCTAAGCCATATTAATAAAAGTGAAAAAACAACTGTCGTTATGGTGACGCATGATCCGATTGCCGCCAGTTATTGTGACCGTGTGCTATTCATCAAGGACGGCGAATTTTTCAATGAAATCTATAAAGATGAAAGACGTCAAACATTTTTCCAACGTATTTTGAACGTCTTGTCTCTTCTCGGGGGGAATGTCAATGACCTTTCGTCAGTTCGCTTACCGTAATGTCATTCGAAATAGACGTGTTTATACTGCATTTTTCATGGCTAGCGTTTTCTCCGTTATGGTATTTTTCCTTTATTCCATGTTGTTATTTCATCCATCCATAGAAAATCGGTTTGTTCAAGAAATTGCCTTCATGGGCATGGTTATCGCAGAAATTATTTTATATATTTTCACTGTGTTTTTCCTGTTTTATTCGATGCGGGCATTTCTTCAGGCGAGATCGAAGGAATTTGGCATCTTGCTGCATTTAGGGATGGCGAAGCGACAATTAAACCGCCTTATATTCATTGAGACGATGATTATAGGAACTGCATCTATTGTGGCGGGCACTATTCTTGGATTTATGTTTTCAAAATTCTTTTTTATGATTATACGGGAAATCGTTCTGTTGCCAGCTTTGCCACTCTATTTATCATGGGAACCATTTGCACTGACGATTGGGGCTTTTCTAAGCTTATTTATCATTATTTCATATGTCGCGCCAGTGTTCATTCGTACCGGAGAAGTGGCCGATCTTATACTAGGAGATGCGGGAAATCGGGGCGCATACGGCTATTCAAAGACACGTGGCTATCTTGGATTACTGTTCCTTGCTTTGTCATATGCAATGGCTGCGTCGACAACGAATTCAGTTGTTATTGGCCTAATCTTTTTCCTGCCGCCGCTTGCAACGGTAGGGACTTATTATTTTTTCACGGATTCCTTACCCATGCTCCTACATAAGCTTCGCAATCGAAAACGATTGTATTGGCATCATTTTTGGTTGCTGTCGATTTCTGAAGGTGTCGTGCGATTGCGTGAAAATGCGCGAATGTTTTTCATCGTGACAATCGTATCTACTGTAGCGTTCATGTCAGTTGGCATACTTGCATCGCTTACTTCGTTTGCTTCCCAGTACCATGAAATGCATCCGCTAGGTCTTGTTTACAAAAGCGAGTCCAAAAATGAACTTGAAAGGAAGCATATCACACAGCTCGTGGACGAACTGAAGGCAGAGCGGATTGATTATTCACTTGTTCGGTTCCAGGTGTTGGAACAGACTTCGACGTTTACCAAGAACCCCGTTGCGATACTGAAGCTATCCCATGTGAATCTCCTTGCTCAGTCGTTTGGTTATCAAGTTATTGACATGGAAAAAGGCGAAGCCGTTTTCCTACCACCTTCCGCTTCATCCTATGACCAGCTGAAGAATCGTAACGTGAAAACGCTACTCGAGGAAAGTAACATCCACGTTACGATAGATGGGGCGTATCCCTATCATTTATTTTCAGCGTATTCGATTGCATCGAACGCTATCGTTTTGAATGATGCAGATTATGAGTTGGTCTCCGAAAAAGGATTCACGCAAGGAGGGAAGTCATTTACCTACTACGCATTCAATGTGCCCGATTGGCAAAAAACAAAGGAAATCGGCTTATCCATCGATGCAAGGGTTTCAGAATCATTTCTTGGAGGAGAATCCGATAAATTACCATATTCATTTGAAAATCCGGGCTTGAATTATTCGGTCATCCGAACGACATTTTCATTGTTATTGTTCATTGGCTTACTTCTGGCAGCTGTATTTTTCCTGGCGGCAGGAAGTTTCATTTACTTCAGACTGTATACATCGCTTGAAAGTGATCGTAAACAGTTCGACGTCTTGCGGCGCATGGGTATCACGGATCGCGAGTTCAAGAAAATTGTCAACCGGCAATTAATCCCGCAATTTTTCTTCCCATGGGGAGTTGCATTTTTCCATAGTTCGTTCGCATTTCTGTCTTTACAAGTAATTTGGGATGCACTAGCGGAAATTTCGATTGTAAAAGAACTAGTCCTCGTTCTTGCCGGATTTACGCTGATGCAGATCTTCTATTTCTATTTGATACGCTGGCGCTATCTTGCGCATATTAAAGCAGCGGGGTGATGTTTCTGATGCTTTATTAAAAGTGAAAGTGTGCCCGAAATTTCATCTTCGGGCACTTGCAATCACTATAGAAAGGTAGCCATTCTTTCATTGTCCAAAGAAATTGCATTTTTCACTTGAAAGTTGTAGGTATGCGGTGGACAAATATTCGCAACAAGATTACTGAAAAAAGTGTGGCTGGAAGTGAAGGAGTCATTACCAGCCATAAGTAACCCTCTGTAAAGTTGTCGTGATGATTTTATCCAAAGCGAGCCGAAAACGAACAAGTGGAAATGCATACTTTCACACCTTTCTTACAAGTGCTTCATGTACTTTACTAGTCTATTGATTTTTCAGAACTTTTCTTATATAATGATTATGGTGAACAATGAATGATCATTCATTTAATCAAAAGGGGATGAACGTATGAATTTAGTTACGCGAGTACACGAAATGGCAATGACACAGCCTGAAAAAGCGGCTTATCACTTTATGGGGAAAGATACATCTTATGCAGAATTCGATCGATCGGTATCCATGTTCGCATCTGCACTGCAAGATCTAGGCGTTGGTAAAGGGGATCACGTCGCATTTCTGCTAGGCAATACACCACATTTCCTGGTATCGCTTTATGCGACAATGCGTATTGGTGCAACAGCAATTCCGGTTAATCCAATTTATACACCAGACGAAATTTCGTACATCATACATAACAGTGATGCGAAGGCTGTTATCGCGCTGGATCTATTGCTACCACTAGTTGAGCAGGCGGCGGGTGCATTTCCGACTGTTGAGCATTATGTGATTTGCGAAACCGTTCCGGAAACACCAGAGAAAATCGCCGCACTTCCAGCAGCTGTGAGGTCGAAAGTTCGTTCATTTACACAACTTATTGCTACAGGAAGACCTAATCAGGAACCCGTTGCTGTTGATGAAAATGAAACCGCTATCATTCTGTATACATCAGGCACGACAGGACAGCCAAAGGGTGCGATGCTGACACATGGCAATCTGTATTCAAATGCGCGCGATGTTGCGGATTACCTGGATTTCACGGAAAATGACCGCGTTGTAGCGACGTTACCAGTATTCCATGTCTTCGCGCTTACAGTTGTTGTCAATGCGCCACTAGTGAAAGGTGCAACGATTTTACTAGTACCGCGCTTCAGTCCAGCAGAGGTATTTAAAGTCATCAAGGAACAGCAGGCGACTATTTTCGCAGCTGTACCGACAATGTACAATTTCTTATACCAGTTCCCAGACGCTGATCCGAGCGATTTCAAAACTGTTCGGAGAACTATTTCGGGTGGCTCATCACTGCCGGTTGCATTGCTGCATAATTTCGAAGAGAAATTCAATGTACAGATTTCGGAAGGATATGGTCTTTCTGAAGCATCACCTGTAACATGCTTCAATCCGACTGATCGTGAGCGTATCCCTGGTTCAATCGGGACGAATATCATCAATGTCGAAAATAAAGTCGTTGATGAATTGGGCAATGAAGTACCAGTCGGGGAAGTCGGCGAATTAGTCGTACGTGGACCGAATGTCATGAAAGGCTATTATAAAATGCCTGAAGAAACAGAGTCCGCTATACGGGATGGCTGGTTATACACGGGGGATATGGCCAAACGCGATGAAAATGGCTACTTCTACATCGTTGACCGTAAAAAAGACCTCGTTATCGTCGGGGGCTATAATGTTTATCCACGTGAAGTTGAAGAAGTATTATTCACACATCGTGATATCGTCGAAGCGGCAGTCATTGGCTTGCCTGATCTAGATTTCGGCGAAGCAGTCCATGCATTTGTTGTCTTAAAAGAGGGTGTCAAAGAGGACAAAGAAGCACTAATCGCATACTGTGCGACTCGTTTGGCGAAATACAAGGTACCGAAACAAATCGAGTTTTTAGATGAATTGCCGAAAAATACGACTGGTAAAATATTAAGACGGTCATTGAAAGACCAAGTGAAAGTCTAACTGGATAAGCCTTTCCAAGTTGTTGACGGGGAATGTGTGAACGTTGTTCAGTTTCCGGGAAACGTTGCTAAGTTTCGTGCGGGCGTTGTTTAGTATCCGGCGAACGTTGCTAAGTTTCATGACAACGTTGTCTAGTTCGTTGAAAGTGTTGTTTACTTGTGAGGACGTTGTTTAGTATCCAGCGAACGTTGTTAAGTTTCATGACAACGTTGTCTAGTTCTTCAAAAGTGTTGTTTACTTGTGCGGACGTTGTCTAGTACGTCGAAAGCGTTGTTTACTGGTCATCAATGAGGTGCAAAAGTAATTGCTCAGACCATGACAATTCTGAAGACTACTGTTGATTAGAAATAGAAAAAGGGCTAGTCCAAGCAAGCCGCGCAATTGCGTCTTACAGGGTAGCCCATAATCCTGTTAAAACCCGAAGTTACACTCGCAAGAATGGTGCTTGCGGTGGCAATGTTGATGATCGGAATTCCGACACTGGTTGCAACCAGTATCAGGTCTCCAAACACGACTTTCTCCAGTATGTCTGAATGTGATTGTGCACGTATTTTGCGGTCTGCTCTGTGAACAGCATTGTGAATGACTGCGCTGCGGTCTGTGTGAACCACATCCACATCTGCAATCATTACCATGTTTACCGGCATTTTGGTTATTATTCATTGGAAAAGAAGACATACTCTAACCTCCTTTCATCTTGATTAAGAGAAAGAAAGTAGATAACTATACACTATATAAGAATTGTATCGCTGATCGTTACTAATCTTTCCCTTCTCTTAAACTATGTGGCTGTCCCACACATGAAGTGGACAAACGTTTACAAGTAAAAAATAAATCATGCTGTAGCCTATTAAATGTGACGATGACGAAAACCCCTCTCCGTTGGAAAGGGGTTTTCGTTTGAATACATTTAGTTGCAAGAATTGCTAAGGTGATTACTTATAGCGACCACAGCAAGGGCGTCCCTTGTGAATTGATTGCTTTTGTTCACTGCAATCTCGTCGCTTGTGGCTTGGGAGTTGTGGACCAATGCAAGGAGCGTGATGGTTCCTTGACGATTCACTTTTACTACAAGTACGTCGTTTTTGGCATGTGCGTTTTTTGTCGCTAGTATGCCGTTTCTTACAGCAAGGACATCGATCGCTGCTTGTCCGCCGTTCATGTCTAGCTGTTCGGCGGTCGTCATCCGAGTGTTTTTTTGTACTGGAAGGCTCCTGGAACATGAAATTGTCTATTCCTAAGCTAACAACCTTATTAATCGCTTTTTGAATGTCATCATTAAACAATAGTGACATGTTAAAACCTCCTTTCTTTGTAGGTAGGGAATGGAGATTTACTACTATACCTCTATGCAGAATAAATGCAGAGTTTCTACAACTCCTTACTCTCCTCTTAATGTACGTAACTGCATGGAAAGTGTAAGGGGCAAACGCACAAGTTTTGGAAATAACAACAAGTGGATCCATCCCTCATACAATTGTAGTAGAGCCCTGCATTACTATTACTACTTGCTATTTCTCCTTCTATTTGGTCGTTTTCCGGAATCATGTTGATTTTTGTTCGAGAATGTTTGGGTTTGTGAAGCACGTCTGTATCTGTTCGCTTGCGTCTGGGTATCACGGGGATCCTGTGACATTAAGTTATCTAATCCTAAGCGATCAGTTCTATTCTTTACTTTTTGGATTTCATCCTCAAAAAATAGTGACATGTCCGCCCTCCTTTTTCGCTTATTGGGAGAAAAGAACTTTGTAATCCTTCCTCTCTCCTTAAAGTACGCGGTTGTACCCATCGCATTAGAGACAAATGCATACACGTTAAAAATAATTAGCTGTTTGGAGTAACGTTGAGCAGTTGAATACATACGAATAGGATAAAAGGGAAGGGGTAGAATGCAAATGGGTGCTGTCATTGAACTACCTGAATACCAACTATTTATTCATCCTAGCGCTTTAAATGAACTGCGAAAAGATAGTTGGATGGACGATCCGGTTGCCGCAAAACTGGCGATTAATAAAAAGAAATATACGATAGATCTTGCATATCGCGGCTCTCATATTCGAGATTTACCAAAGAAATCGTATCAACTCTCGTTTTACAAACCAAGCACGTATAGAAATGCAAAAGAGGTTCATTTGAATGCGGAATTTAAAGATCCTTCATTGTTAAGAAATAAATTATCTTTTGATTTTTTTAATGAAATCGGATGCCTGGCGCCCAACTCACGTTTCGTATTTTTGAAACTGAATGGAAAAGATGAAGGGCTTTATTTAGAACTAGAATCAGTGGATGAACATTTTTTGGCGAATCGACAGTTGCCGGAAGGACCGCTCTATTATGCAGTTGATGGGGATGCTAACTTTTCGTTAATGAGTGATCTTGATAAAGAAGTAAAGAAATCGCTCATATTGGGCTATGAACAAAAGTATGGACCAGCACAAGCTGATGAACAATTACAGCACTTAATCATAAATATTAATACCATTCCTAGAGAGGAATTTGAGCATGAAATCGTAAAGTATGTAAATGTGGATAAGTTTCTCCGGTGGCTTGCAGGGGTTGTTTTCACTCAAAATTTTGACGGATTTGTTCATAACTATGCATTGTACCAGAATGGCGACACGGGTCTGTTTGAAATTATCCCTTGGGATTACGATGCGACATGGGGAAGAGATGTTAATGGAGAAAGCATGCGGGCAGATTATTTGAGGATCGAAGGATTTAATACGCTTACCGCAAGAATTCTGGATGTGAAAACATTTCGAACGCAATACAAGAATCTATTAGAGGAGATTTTAACTAGCAAATTTAATGTGGACTATATGAAACCTAAAATACAAGCCATGCATAAGTTAATAAGGCCTTATGTTCAAAAGGATCCCTATGAAAAGGACAATCTCGACGTATTCGATGAAGAACCGGATTTCATCTGTGCGTATATCGAGGCGCGAGGAAACTATATAAGAAGCCAATTAGATGGATTACATTAGGTGAAAATTTGAAAAACCCTTTCCATGGAGGAGAGGGTTTTTGGCTGAATTAGTATGCAAGAATTTGTTTTGTGAAAAAAGTAAAGTCTCCTAAGTGGTTCTTAATAATTTCATTTAAGATGTTTGTATTGATTGTTTGGGCATCGGGGATAGCATTATCACGGAAGTCGATCATTGCTTTCATGTTAGAAACAGTTTCTGCCGTGATAATCTGGTGTTCATGTAAAAAATCGAAAGCTTCCTTACTTAAATGGGGCAAACCGAATTGATGTAACGCGGATACATGCATGGCTAAGTCAATGCAGGCCTGGCAAGCACGTTGGATATTCAGCACGATGGAGTCTTGCTTTGTGTAATCAGTTAAGTTATCTCTGTTGTTATCGTATACAACATTGATTCGAACAAGGCATCGTTCAATGACACTAATTTTATTTGAAATAATATCATTCATCATAACCTCACCCCATTTCAATGTTTCTGCTCTTCTTAGTATATCAAAATTGGATATTGAAGGGCCTGCTTTCAATTAGTGCATGCTGAATGATTTTTTTGTAGCGCCTACTGTTTCGAAATCCCATACCAGGTTACCCCCACTATACAACCAGATCATTTTTCATCCCCAATAAAAAAGGGAAACTATCACGAATGTCGAAACAAGTAGATAGAGAAGAAATAAGGGGGAATTAGCAATGGGAAAACGTAAACTGCAAGTAGATGACCTATTCAAGTTACAGTCTGTGACGGATCCGAAGTTAGCGCCGAATGGTAAGGAAGCGGTGTTTGTGAAGACACATATTAACGAGGAAGATAATAAGTATGTAGCGAATTTATTTCACATAGATTTGGAATCGAACGAAGTGACGCAGTGGACGCATGGCAAAGGGGCGATTTCATCCCCCGCATGGTCTGCTGATGGGAAGCAGATAGCCTTTTTATCGGACCGCGAAGAGAAGAACCAGTTGTTCATCCTACAGGCAAGAGGCGGGGAAGCGCAGAAAGTGACGTCATTCGAACAAGGCGTTTCGAGTTTCCTTTGGTCGCCGTGTGGCAAGAAAGTTTGGGTGGACGCAGTCGTGAAAGAAGGCAAGACGTTCACAGATAAAGAGGAAAAGGACGACAAGAAAAAGCCGGAACCATACCGTGTCACAACAATGAAATACCAGATGGACGGGGCGGGCTTGTTGCCGCAAGATGCATTCAGGCAAATCGGCGTTGTCGATATCGAAACGGGAGAGGTAACGCAGTTTACAGAGGGGAATTTCCAGCATGGATTGCAAGCGATATCGCATGACGGCAAGAAACTAGTCGTTGGCGTCAACCGAAAGGATAGTTTGGATTTCGAATTCCGCCAACCGCTAGTTATTGTCGACGTTGAAACGAAAGAGGAAACCGTTCTTGTCGATGAAGAGGGCTATTTCGGCGGCGCACAATTTTCATTTGATGACCAATACATCGCATACGTTGGTTCAGAGCGGATATTCGAAAACGCGACGCATAGCAATGTGTACGTTTATGACATGGAAGATGGTACGCGTATGAATTTAACCGAGAGTCTTGATGCACCGGTCGGCGATGCAGCAGTTGCGGATCATCAGCAAGGAGCGGGGGCGCCATCTACAGTTTGGACAAAGGACAACTATTTGTATTTCCAGTTGTCGACAATGGGCGATATCCGTCTGTACTTTGCGTCACTTGAAGGTGAGTTATACCCAGCAACAGCTGAAAATGAACATGTATATGGCTATGATCTATCGTCTAATGGCGAGTTCGCACTTGTTGCAGTTAGTAGTGCAGTCAATCCGGGCGAACTATATAAGCAGACAATCGCAACCGGCGAACGACAAGCCCTTACTTCATATAACGCGGCGTATTTGGAGGAAGTTGAACTAGTCGAACCGCAAGCAATCGTCTATAAAGGCGCGACAAATTGGGACGTGCATGGTTGGTTAATGAAACCGGTGGGCTACGTCGAAGGGGAAAAGTATCCGCTAATCGTCGAAATTCACGGCGGGCCACACGCTATGTATGCGAATACGTTTTTCCATGAGTTACAGCTATTGGCAGCACAAGGATATGGCGTATTGTACGTCAATCCACGCGGTAGCCATGGTTATAGCCAGGAGTTTGTAGATGCAGTTCGCGGTGACTATGGCGGCGGAGATTATGAAGATATAATGGCTGGACTTGATTACGCTATTAAAGAAAACAGCTGGATCGACACGGACCGTCTGGGCGTAACAGGCGGCAGCTACGGCGGTTTCATGACAAACTGGATCGTTGGTCATTCGAATCGTTTCAAAGCAGCTGTCACGCAACGTTCGATTTCAAACTGGATTAGTTTCTTCGGCGTATCCGATATTGGGTACTACTTTAGCGATTGGCAAATCGGAGCGGGCATGGACGACGTTGATAAGCTTTGGGAACATTCACCGCTGAAATATGCGAAAAACGTTGAGACGCCTTTATTAATTTTACACTCAGAAAAAGACTTCCGCTGCCCGATTGAACAAGCAGAGCAGTTGTACATTACATTGAAAAGTATGGGGAAAGAAACGGAATTTGTACGTTTCCCTGATGCAAATCATAACTTATCACGCACAGGTACACCGAACTTGCGCATTGCAAGATTGGACGAGATAACGGGCTGGTTCGCGAAATATCTGCCCCGCATTAACGCGCAGTAAGCCCCGCATTAACGCGCAGTAAGCCCCTCATATAAGGACAATTGGCATTACAAGGAATATCAGTTGAGGGGCAACTGCCCGTAAATGCCCGATAAGTTCAACTAACAATCAGTGAAAAAAACCACTGATTGAAGTTGAGCTATATAAACGATTCGGAGGAAAATGATTGAGTTATACAAATGAAGGCGTAACAATTCGTCCAATCAAAGAACAGGACTTACACCGAATGTGGGAATTGAGTTTTAAAGATGAAAATCCTGAATGGAAAAAATGGGATGCCCCCTATTATGAGCATCAGACAATGACGTACGAAGCGTTTCTGGAAAGAAGCGATAAAATTGTTGCACAGGATGATTATTGGGGCATTGAAGTGGCTGGCGAATTGATCGGCATGGTTAGTTATTACTGGGAACATAAGTCGTCCCTTTGGCTTGAGATGGGGATTGTCATTTACGAGCCACAGTATTGGAGCGGCGGCTACGGAACGAAAGCGCTCACGATGTGGATTGATCATTTATTCCAAGAAATGCCGTTGGTTCGTGTCGGTTATACGACGTGGTCAGGTAATGCGCGGATGATTAAAGTCGGCGAAAAACTGGGCATGACAATAGAAGCACGGTTGCGGAAAGTCCGTTATTGGAACGGGACTTACTACGATTCTATCCGGATGGGTATTCTCCGCGAAGAATGGGAATCCGGGCTTTCATGAGGTGGTCGAAGCTGAAACAGATGGCGGAAGGTTTACTATGTGAGTCACTGAAAGGTCGGGTACATTATCAGGCAATCGTTCATCGGAAAAGCCATGACCAGACAAGCAGCTTCCGTATGACCTTTGACGGTAAAGAGATTGGGTGGGCATCGGATATTCCATACGCATTGGAGTTGACTCGACGCAGTGGGAATTTGCGGGACGAGCGGGAATTGAATCCGTTCCCGTGGCATCTCCATTGGCGGGAATGGGAACAATCTGAAGACTACAAAGCCTATCATTGTGCGTATGAGGATACTGAAACGGCAATGATTGCTGACGAAGTTTTCCCTGCATGGGCTGTGAGAGTACTATTATTCGATTACGTCCATATGCCGTTTGAAGAAGCAATCGTGCATGAGCATCCGTTTGTAAGAGCAATTAGCTTATTCGATAAGCGGTTTGGCAAGAGAAGACTCGCAGAAATCGATACTGAGCAAGAAAGCGGTTTTTACAAGAAGTTTGCACTTATCAGGAAGCAAGCAGACTTACAAGCATAGCATAGTAGCTGGTTCTATAGAATATCAAACAGCCATTCCAGAAAAATCTGGATGGCTGTTTATATTTCATGTATTTTAGGATTTAGCGAGGGATATGAGGGGATATATGATCGGTCCCCAAAATTTCACAATCGACCAAGACCATAATGAGTAATTACTCACTGTACAAAATCCAATTCTTTACATACAATAAAAGTGAGTACTCACTCACTACCGCGAGAGGGGTGTTAAGGATGGAACAACCAAAGACGTGTGTATCGATTCGTCACGTATCAAAAAGCTATAAGAAACACCATGTGTTAGAGGATATCAACTTAGATATTTTCGAGGGGGAAATTTTTGGTCTCCTCGGTCCTTCTGGTGCGGGGAAAACAACGTTAGTTAAACAATTAACAGGCTTGGATACACCAACTTCAGGGGAAAGTTATGTATTTCAAACGAAAATGCCTTCATTAAAAATAATTACTAGCATCGGTTATATGGCGCAATCGGATGCGCTGTATGAAGATCTTTCAGCAAAAGAAAACTTGCAATTTTTCTCAAGTCTATATGGTCTAAAAGGTGAGAAACAAACACGTAGAATCGCAGAAGTGATGGAGCTTGTTGTACTTTCTGGCGACTTAAAAAGGTTAGTTTCCAACTTTTCAGGTGGAATGAAGCGCAGACTCTCATTAGCAATAGCATTACTTCATGAACCAAAAATTTTAATTCTTGATGAGCCCACTGTTGGCATTGATCCCGTTTTACGTAAAAGTATTTGGGAAGCTTTTTACAAATTAAAACAAAATGGAACGACAATCATTGTGACGACGCATGTAATGGATGAGGCCGGTAAATGTGATCGACTTGGATTGATTCGTGACGGTGGTCTAATTGCAGTCGGAACGCCCGATGAATTAAAAGAAATGACCAATACAACAACGATTGAGGACGCTTTCCTGGTCTACGGGGGTGCAAACAAATGAGAGTTTTCGCATTGACACAACGAATCTTGCGACAAATTGTGCGAGACAAACGAACAATGGGACTACTCATAGTAGCACCAATCCTTGTCTTGACGATGCTCCATCTCGTGTTTAACGGAGGCGATTATACCCCGAAAATTGGATTCGTTGATGTCCCAAATGCAGTTGTGGAACAGATGAACGTAGACGGGGCGGATATCACAACATATAGTGACGAAAAAAGCGCGAAGGCTGATTTAGCCGAGCGAATAATAGATGGCTACTTAACAATTGCAAACAACGCACCCGCCGTGGTTTTGGAGGGAAGTGACCCGAGCGTTGCAGGAGCTACGATGAAATGGCTTCAACAAGCAATGCCGACTGGACAGGAAATCGGTCATAGTCCGAAGTTAACAATCGATTACTTACACGGCTCTAGCGACATGGGGACGTTTGACTATTTCGGACCCGTTCTTCTTGGATTTTTCGTCTTCTTCTTCGTCTTTTTAATTGCGGGCGTATCATTCTTACGGGAACGGACAACAGGCACGCTTGAACGTTTACTCGCGAGCCCCTTACGGAAATGGGAAATTGTGATGGGGTATGTAGTTGGCTTCGGGATTTTTACGATGATTCAATCGGCAATTATTGCCGCTTATGCGATTTATGTGCTCGGAATGATGATGGAAGGAGCATTCGGCTATGTATTACTGATTACCTTATTGCTCGCTTTAACAGCGCTGACGCTTGGTATTTTACTATCATCATTTGCTAATAATGAACTTCAAATGATGCAGTTCATCCCAATCATTGTCGTCCCACAAATCTTTTTTTCGGGCTTATTTAATTTGGATACCATCTCGAAGTGGCTGAGCTGGGTTGGCCCATTCACGCCTTTGTATTACGCAGCGGATGCATTGCGCGATATAATGGTCAGAGGCTATGGATGGGGTGCAATTTACATGGATATTTTCGCGTTAGCAGGTTTTTCTTTACTGTTTATCGCCGTTAACATCCTGGCCCTGCGAAAATACCGTAAAATCTAATCGAAATGATTGGCGAAAAGGGAGCTCAGTATGATAAAAGAGGATCAAATGATAGAAGAAATGTTTAATATAGAAGGTGATTTAACAGAGCGGCAAAAGAAAATACTAGCTGCCGCGATTGAATCATTCGCTGAAAAAGGTTATTCTGCCACGTCCACAAAGGAAATTGCGCAAAAAGCCGGAGTTGCTGAAGGGACGATTTTCAGACATTATAAAACGAAAAAAGAGTTACTAATGTCCATCGTCACACCAATGATGATCAAGTTGATGGCGCCGATTATAATAAAGGATATCAATAAGGTCCTGAATCATGACCATGATACATTCGAAGAATTCGTAAGAGCGATGATTGACAATCGTAGAAAGTTCTTAAAGAACAATGTGAAAATCATTAAAATCTTCATTCAGGAAATCCCTTTTCATCCAGAACTAAAAGAGCAATTCATGGAGCATGTCGGCAGCAAAGTTTTTACACGCCTTAGGCAGATTATTGAACATTACCAGGAAAAAGGGCAAATCATCAAACTGCCTATTGATACCGTCATTCGCTTAACGGGCTCGACAATTATCGGCTATTTCGTGACTCGATATGGTATTTTACCTGATGCGGATTGGGATGACGAAGCGGAGGTAGACTCGACAGTTCGGTTTTTGATGAAAGGATTGGCGCCGGAGTGAAAAGGGGAGTGTGTATGCTCTCTCTTTTTATTTGAAGGTGTTTTCATAATGGTACAATCAATCTACTACATCGCCCATAGGAGGAAAATGACAAATGGACTTATCACAAATTAGTATTTTAGCAATTATACTTGCTGTCTTTGCAAACATGATTATTGGGGCACTCTGGTATTCACCACTACTCTTCGCCAACATTTGGATGAAAAGCCTTGGAAAGACACGCGAAGAACTGCATACGAGCAACCCGAATATCGGATACGGACTTACGACACTTGCCGGCATTGTCACAGCAATCATTTTATCGTTAGTCATCACAATGCTAGACTCAGTGACAATTGGTGGGGGGGCGTTAATTGGATTTTTAGCGGGTGCTGGAATTGCAAGCGCGCGCGAATTATCGCCTACCTTTTTCGAGGGGCGAAAGTATACACTCTTTTTCATTAGCGCAGGTTACCATATCGTTTCGTTAACAATCATGGGTGCAATACTTGCATTTTTCATCAAATAGAAAAGGAGAAGGCATCCAAGCCTTCTCCTTTTACTATTATCCCCCTAGAAAAGTAGTGATTATATATGCGTTTTCCAACCATGTACTTGGACTCAGTAAAACGTAAATGGATACAAACACATAAGGAATTCAGTAGGTCGTTTAGCTGAGGATGATCCATTAAAAAAATGATATACTGGGTGGGAAATGATGGATATAAAAGCGTTTGTGAAACATATTTACCAACAACTGGAGCGTGAAAAAATGGCCCTTTACAATGTTATGGAAGAAGTCGTTCGCGACGTATTGATGCAATATAAAGACCAGCTGCAACTGGTTTGTCAGTGTGAGCGATGCTTTAACGATATCATGGCAATCGCGCTCAATGAATTGCCACCACGTTATATTGCTAACGAGGAATATGGACCCTATGTCAGGGCGTCACATGAAGCGGATCGTCAAGGTGCTACGAATATTATACTGATCGTCACAAAAGCAGCAACATTTGTTTCAGGCAACCCACGTTGCCCGGCGATGAAACCTGTTACTCCGGAAGCAACTGAATAACAACCAAAAGCCTGTCGTTCCAATAGGAGCGACAGGCTTTTAATCATCGTGTAAATAGTTATGAAAGTGAATTTAATCGTCATCGAAGGTATTGCATAGCAAATACTTTCGTACTGCGCAAACACGCTTTACTTACTTCCCTCTAAAAACAGGCTTGCGCTTCTCCGCAAACGCATTCAACGCTTCAATTCGATCTTCAGTCGGAATCGTAAGTTCATACGCTTTCCGTTCAATCGCAAGCCCCGTCTGCAAGTCCACATTCATGCCGTGTTTAATCGCAAATTTCGCCTGCTGTAAAGCAATTGGACCATTCGCAAGGATTGAATCTGCAAAGTCGGCTGTTTCTTTGCTTAGGTTTTCTGGCGTAGTGATCTTCGTCAGAACACCATAGCTAAGGGCTTCGGCCGCTGACATTCTGCGTGCCGTCAAAATCAGTTCAAGCGCTTTTGCTTCGCCAATTAACCGTGGAAGACGCTGCGTTCCACCAGCCCCTGGAATAATAGCAAGTCCTGTTTCTGTCAATCCCATAAGCGCAGTATCAGCCGCAATTCGGAAATCACAAGCTAGCGCAAGCTCCATTCCACCCCCGAATGCAAAGCCGTTCATCATCGCAATCGTTGGTTGTGGCAAGTTTTCAATCGCCGAGAACACCTCACCAATTTTGTAAAGATTGCGCTTCACTTGCAGGTCCGTAAGTGTTTTTCGTTCCTTTAGATCAGCCCCAACGCTGAAAGCACGATCACCGGATCCCGTGAAAATGATAACGCGGATATCGGGATTGATGCGGATTGACTCTGTAATCTGCCCTAGTTCAACCAACATATCGTAGTTAAATGCATTCATCGTTCCCGGACGATCGAGCGTCACGAAAGCGAGATTCCCTTTTTGTTCATAATGGATTGCTTCCATATTAAAATCCCCCTTGGATAAAATCGAATAGTAACTAGAACATACCATTATTCATAGTGTGTTGCTATTTTAATTGATAGATAAGACGAACAAATGAATATCTATATACACGGAGCGAAGGCGCTATTCGGTATCAGTTGCTGTCACAATTCAATGGATTTTTTATTTCAACATATATGAATCAATTTCATAATGCGTACTTTTAAAAAATCATAAAGAAACAGAATTTGAAATGATTTCTTAAAAAAACGAATGAAATAGACGATTACGCAGTTG
>NZ_JADPRX010000037.1:0-37487 GCF_017347125.1 Sporosarcina sp. E16_3 | reverse complement strand
AAGTTAGTAAGGGCAAACACCGACTTTGTCATGGCTACTCTCTCCGAAGTCATGGCCGTCCCTGGCGAAGTCATGGCTACCTAAGTTAGTAAGGGCAAACACCGACTTTGTCATGGCTACTCTCTCCGAAGTCATGGCCGTCCCCGGCGAAGTCACGGCCGCCCCCACCATAACCCAATAAACCAAAAAAACTCCCGACGGCTAACGTCAGGAGTCCCCTTTTACCTTCCAGCCACTATATGATGAATATAGCCAATTGCCATTTGCAGCTGATCGTCATTTTTACGGTCATTTCGGAACTCTTCCACTTTAAGTTTCAAAGTTGAGTAAAATAATCGATCCATGGTCGGCCCCATTTCTACTTTGGCGTCTTCACGAAAAGCACTAACTGCGCGGGAAGTTGATTCGTCAAAAAATCCGTCTACACGAGCAACGCTATATCCTAGTCCAGTCAGCAACTTTTGCCCATAAGCGATATCATCATGGTAATCGCCTTCCGTATAGACCTCTGTGACGAGTCGAATATGCTCACCAAACAATTCACTTTGGACAACTTCAAGGTCTTCTTTCACACCTTTTCCGTGAATCCACTTTTCCTTTGGTGTAAGCCATTTATGCGTTGACAATTTCATTTCTCCGCCGTTTGACAAGTCCAATGTTTCTTGAACCGTTCCTTTTCCGAAACTTGTTGCACCGATGATATAGCCTCTTTTTAAATCTTTCAATGCAGCACTCATTACTTCACTTGCAGAGGCACTGCCTTTATCCTGCAGCAAAACGACCGGCATTTTCTTCAGCTTTTCATCATACGGAAATTTCTCGAGCTTTTCCGTAACGAGCGGATCCAATGTTCCTGCCGCATCTTGCATATAAGCAAAAACCGTATCTTTCTTCACCAGACTGCCCACGATACCGCCAACAGTATGCAAGTAACCGCCTGGATTGCCGCGCACATCGATAATTAGTGATTGCGCCCCGTCCTTAACAAGCTTATTGGTTGCGTCCAGCCACTCTTGACGGCTTTCATTGCCGAACATCGTAATCGATATGTAACCGATCTTCTGTCCACGCTCTTCAATTATTTCAGCGGATACAGTTTTTACAGGAATACTGTCTCGCACGACCGACACTTCGATATGCTTATCCAAATCCGGCCTAAAAATCGTCATGGAAACCGCTGTCCCTTTCTTGCCGCGGATTCGTTTAACTACGTCTTGCAGTGATTCCCCTTCAATTCGCTCACCGTCAATACGAACGATTTCGTCATACGGTTGCAAGCCCGCTTTATCAGCTGGAGAACCTTTCACTGGGGCCACGATGATGTATTTCCCATTCGAGCGCGTAATTTCAGCGCCGATCCCGATTCGCTCTCCTGCCAGCGATTCCTTATGGGCGGCCGCCTCTTCCTGCGACAGATACGTCGAATACGGATCGCCGATGACATCCGCCATTCCACGGAGCGCCCCTTCAATCAACATGTCCTTATCCACTGGGTATACGCCTTGCTTCTTGATGACGTTGAACGCTTCATCAATGACTGGAAACGACGCACTTAGCGTCCCTTCTTCCTTTTTGGCACTTCCTTCTCCTGCACAACCATCCAACAGAAGAAAGACGACCGTCGCCAAAGCGGCCAATACGACGAATAACATAAACCGGCTTCTTTGCATAATGCAATGTCCCCTCCTCCGTCCACTATATGAACGACAAAGGAACATTACGACAGCAGATAATCGGCTTTCTTCAATCTAAATTCTTAACAAGGCCCCTCAATGTCTTTTCATCCATCGGCCCGACGATCTTCTGACTAATTTTACCGTCTGTACCAATCATAAACGTAGTTGGAATCGGGATAATCCGATAGTCATCCATAACTGTACCTTCTTTATCCAGCGGAATCGGGAACGTCAATCCATAAATATCGATGAATTCCTCAACGCCCTTAATGCCCCGCCTTTCCGCCGTCGTTAAATTGACCGCAACAATTTCAACATTATCGGCATCCTTGTATTTCTTATAGTATTTCTGCATATGCGGCATTTCCGCCTTACACGGACCACACCACGACGCCCAGAAATTTAAAACTACTTTCTTACCCTTCAAATCCGATAGCTTCACCACATCTCCAGAAAGCGTAGACAGTTCAAAGTCAGGTGGAATCGAACCTTTTTCCAAACCAGGCTCTTCATCTAATGCACTAAAATCTGCACCAATCAGAAATTCATCAATCTCTTTCGGTTTATCCAAATTCGATTTCACCATAATCACCACCATCGACCCAACTAGCAATGCAGCTACGATGAATCCAAGTGTTTTCTTATTCATAGTTGTTCCTCCAATCTAACTTCCGTTTAAACACAATCACAAAAAATAATCCCATGACTACAGTCGATAGTAACGGCGTCTGAATAAATTCATCCGGTTGAACAGCAGATACAAAAACATGAACCGCCACAAACACAAGCGCAAGTTGAACCGGCCAATTACCGGATTTCCCACTATTCATCCAGAAAAACACCGCGAATAACCCGAAAACGATAATCGTCACTGCTTGCGCAAACAGTTCGCCTTCATTCAATAAAACCATCATCACCTGATACACAATTTGAACTAAAATCGCACCCGTAAAGAGTGCCCGAAATCCCTCAGCACCAAGCCGCCCCTTATTTATATCCCATAAGATCTTCCCGGCAATAAATAGCAGTCCTAAGTAAAAACCAACGACCCCACCGTGGAAATAAATAATCGCAAGAGGTGACCGAAGAACCGATTCGTAATCAGTGAGTACGATACTCAATTTCCAAACAATCACCAAATAAAAGAATGCATCACCTATGATCTCCGCATGCTTCTTCCCATATCGGAACCGAACTGCACTATATGCAACAACAAATGCCGCCATGAGTGCAATCCAAGACGCGGGAACGCTGAGGCTTCCTATTGTAAAAAATGAAGTGACTGGCATTCGCATAAAACCCCTTCGACAATTTATACCATAATCGTATCCAATAATAGCCTCGAAAGCCATCATTCAAGTTTAAAGAAACAAAAAAAATCCGCCCCAGTCTTGGGACGGACACAATTAGTTAAAATGATACATAACGTAACGGATTCACTGCACTTGGTCCAGATGCTGACCAGTTACCAATATGCATTTCAAAATGGAGGTGAGGCCCGGTCGATGCGCCTGTAGTTCCGATTTTCCCAATGAATTGGCCTTTTGCAACTTGCTGACCCGCGCTTGTATTAATGCTAGATAGATGTGCATAGACAGTTGTGAAAATCTGCCCATCAATTGAATGTGTCACCATGATAACATTGCCATAAGTCCCCATTGGACCTGCATGGGAAACAACACCATCTCCTGCAGAGACAACGGACGTTCCAGTGCTATTTGCAATGTCGGCTCCACGGTGTTGCCTCTGAGTACCGTAGATTGGATGCGTTCTCCAACCGAATGACGACGTGTACGTTCCTGATGCTGGTTTCGTCCAAGTACCGTTTGATACGGGTGGAAGATAAGATGATGAACCACCACTATTTTGATTGTCTTTCGCTGCTTGAGCTGCAGCTGCTTTACGCGCAATTTCAGCTTGACGTGCAATTTCAGCAATACGCTTTTGTTCCGTTACAATCTTCGCTTCAAGATCTTTGCTAACTTCGTACGTTTCATGCAAATCAACTTCTAGCTTTTCTTTTTCGTTGGCTAATTTCTGTTGTTCAGCTTCTAGTTGATCGATTAACTTATTCTTATCTTTTTTCTGTGCTAAAAGAGACGCTCTCAAGTTTTGAAGTTCTTCTTTAGCGGCTTCCTGCTTAGCTAGTTTTGATTCGACAAGTGCTTTTTCTTCTTCAAGCTGCGCAATATCACTCGCTTGCTGCTCCATAATACTTCGATCTGCATCCATCAAAGAATTGACTGCAGAAAAACGGTCTATGAAATCCGCAAAACTATTTGCTCCAAGAAGAACGTCCAGATAGTTAACTTGTCCGCCTTTTACTTGCATAGTACGAACACGATCACGCAATACGACATCACGTTCTTCAATTTTCTTTTCAAGATCAGCAATTGAAATGCGCAACGCATCAATTTCATTAGTTGTTTGATTTATTTGTCCGATAACACGGTTAATTTGTTCATTGGATTCGTTTATTTTAGCGTTAAGTGCTAAAATTTGATCCGTAATTTTTTCGATTGTCGTTTTTTTGATTTGAATTTGGGAAACCTTTTTATTAATTCCCGTTTTCAATTCACTTTTCTTCATATCTAGTTGTTTCTGTTCTTTTTTCATGTCATCCAAAGGACTTGCTAAAACGCCCGCTCCACTAATAATAGTAGACAGGAAAACAATTGCAATTAGACCTGACAATAGCTTTTTGTATCTATTCAATTTCCCAGTTCCCCTCTCACACTCTATCTCTCATTTAGACTTTAAGAAATTTACGCACAGACATAAAACTACCCCAAACACCAATAAAGATCCCCATAAATAGAATCAGTCCATTCAGCTGGAAAATGAATGGTGTCGTGCTAAGTAATTGGAACAGTTCTCCTTGCAGTTTCGGTTCCAAAAGTTCAAATAGCTTGTAGTAGGATATTGAAATGATGAGCATTGGAGCGATTGCCCCCAAAATGCCAAGCCACATTCCTTCCAATAAAAACGGAATACGCACGAAATTATTCGTCGCTCCGACTAATTTCATAATTTCAATTTCAGTTCGTCTAGCAACGATTGTTATACGAATTGTGTTCGAAATAAGGAACATCGCCGTAAATAATAGTGCCACTATCAGAACCAGACCGACGTTTCGGCTCATATTTAGTATTCCGAAAAGTTTTTCCACTTTTTCTTCGCCATACACGACGTCATAAGTGTAGTCGTATGTATCAATTTTCTTTGCAATAGTAGCAGTCTGTTGTGGGTCCTTCGCTTTTACATACAGTGCATCACCAAGCGGATTGCTCTGTTTATATAAACTAAGTTCGTCACCAAATGATTTAATCATCTTGTCCAGCTCAGCATCTCGTGACGAAAAGACCACTTCGAGAACACCCTCTGTCGAACGGACCTTTTCTACTAGCTCTTTAATTGTCGTTTTGTCTGCTGCTGGATCAGCAACAACTTTGATTTCCACGTCATTTTCGATACTTTGCGCTAGTTGGTTTAAATTCATCATAATCACGATAAATACACCGACAAGCAGGAGGGTGACAGTAACAGCACTGACTGACGCAAACGTCATCCAGCTGTTACGGCGAATGCTTTTGAAACTTTCGCGTACATGCCGACCGAGAGTTCTAGCCTTCATAGTACTCACCTCCGTATTCGTCACGGGTAATGAGTCCGCCTTCTATAGCGATAACACGGTGTTTTATTGTATTAACAATCTCCCTATTATGGGTGGCCATGACAATCGTCGTTCCACGAGCATTAATCTGTTCGAAGATCCTCATGATCTCCCATGATGTTTCAGGGTCAAGATTTCCTGTCGGTTCATCTGCAATGACAACTTTGGGTACATTGACGATTGACCTTGCGATGGATACTCGTTGCTCTTCTCCACCTGATAATTCGTTCGGGAACATGCGCGCTTTTTGCGTAAGTCCGACAAGAGCAAGAACATCATTCACTTTTTTCCGAATCTCTGCTGGCGGCGCTTCGATTACTTCAAGCGCAAACGCCACATTCTCGTAAACATTCAATTTAGGTAATAATTTAAAGTCTTGAAAAACGACGCCAATCTGCCTGCGCAATTGCGGTACACGTTTGTTACGCAATGTCGCAAGATTTATGCCATTAATAATAATCTCTCCACTTGTAGGTCTTTCCTCACGATACATCATTTTAATGAATGTCGATTTACCTGCGCCACTCGGACCGACCACATAAACAAACTCTCCCCGGTCGATTTCGATGTTAATGCCATTTGCGGCAACGACGCCGTTCGGATATTTTTTGTAGACATTTTTCATCACAATCATTCTAAAACCACCTGAATATTTTTGTCTCTCTTTTTTTCCAACAGCCCCATTATAACATGATTCGACTTTCTAAGTATTACAGTTGTGTTTCAAATAATTTTTGAATATAACGTAGATATACGTAGACAATAGTTCTATTATACGACAAAACCTCTAGACCAAAAGACCGTCTCACTAGTCTGTATTCGACCTTTAGGAGCGAATTCCTCTATTATTGACAATAATTTTTGGATTAGTCGTTAATTTTATCAAACGCCGAGGAGTGCCGTCGAACTGTGAAGGGAAGTTGCGGACTATGAGGGCTAACTGTGCGATTGTCATGGCTAATCGACAAAATTTAATGGGAACGTCGAACTGTCGCGGCATTTTAGCTAACTGTGAGGACTAACAACCGAACTGGCATGGCAATTCGACTAACTCTAATGGCAACGCCAAACTGTCATGGCATTTCAGCTAACTGTGAGGACTAACACCTCTACTGTCATGGCTAATCGATTAACTCTGATGGCAACGTCGAACTGTCATGGCAATTCAGCTAACTGTGGGGACTAACACCTCTACTGTCATGGCATTTCGACTAACTCTAATGGCAACGCCAAATTGTCATGGCATTTCAGCTAACTGTCGCGCTAACAAAACAAAAAACCGCACCAGGCATATAGCCCAGTAGCGGTTTCATCGTAAAAGTTATTTTTTCTCAGAAAGCCATTTTGCAACTGCAGTTGCTTCGGCACCTTCGATAAGACCACCTGGCATACTTCCGCGGCCGTTGACGATTACGTCATGGATTTCAGTTTCAGTCATGTGGTCGCCGACATTTGATAAAGCTGGACCCACGCCGCCTTTAAGTTCAAGGTTACCACCGTGACAAGCGATACAGCTCGTGCTAACCACTTTTTCAACGTCAACGGATGCTGTCTCAGTACTAGTACCTGTCGTACCTTTGTCTACTTCTTTTGCTTTGTTGCCGCCACATGCCCCAAGAACAAGAACAGCTGCGAACATAATTGCTAATAACTTGATTTTCATTTTCTTACCTCCATTTATGAATTATTGTACTAACTACCTAAGTATACCAAAACAACATGCATTTAAATCACCTAGGGATTCCCCTAAATTCATCAAACCGGCGACAAATACCGTCCTATCAACCTCCACCACAGTTTGTTTCAACTTTGTGAACTCCGTTAATAAACGCACCAGACGACTAATCGAATTAAATTAGGTCTGCATTACTTAATATACACATAATCCATGCTTCCAAAACCTCTTTATCGGACTATCCAATTTTTTCATAAAAAAATCAGGCAAAAGAAAAAGCACACCGAAGTGCACTCCTCTTCATTTCATTCTATTAAGAAATACGTGAACGTAAGTAAGCATTAATGAACAGGTCGATATCGCCGTCCATTACTGCACTGACGTTTCCTGTTTCTGCACTCGTCCGGTGATCTTTTACCATGGAATACGGGTGGAAAACGTATGAACGGATCTGGCTTCCCCAACCGATTTCTTTTTGATCTCCCCGAATTTCAAGAAGGCGTGCTTCCTCTTCTTCGACTCTGATCTGGTAAATTTTCGCTTTCAATAAATTGATTGCGCGATCACGGTTTTTAATTTGTGAACGTTCTGTCTGACAAGTAACAATTGCGCCAGTTGGAATATGCGTCATACGAACTGCTGAATCTGTCGTATTGACGTGCTGTCCGCCCGCACCACTTGAACGGTACGTATCGATTTTAACATCTTCCATTTTAAGGTCAATGTCAACTTCGCCTTCAAATTCCGGCATTACTTCAATCGAAGAAAATGACGTATGACGTCGACCTGATGAGTCAAACGGAGAAATCCGAACGAGGCGGTGAACGCCTTTTTCTGCTTTTAAATAACCATATGCGTTATGGCCTTTAATCGACAGTGTGACGGATTTCACGCCAGCTTCATCCCCAGCTTGGTAGTCGAGTGTTTCGACTTTGAAGCCGCGATGTTCAGCCCAGCGTGTGTACATGCGAAGTAGCATAGAAGCCCAGTCCTGGGATTCCGTACCGCCTGCACCCGAATGAAGTTCAAGAACCGCACTATTACTATCGAATTCATCACTTAGAAGCATTTGCAATTCGAATGCATCCAGCTTCTTCTTGAAGCCCTTCAACTCAACGCCAAGATCTTCTTGCATTTCTGCATCGTTTTCTTCGCGTAATAATTCAAGAGTCATTTCTAGGTTTTCTTGTTCATCAGTCAACTCCGTGTACTCGCCAACAACGTCTTTCAACGCATTTGACTCGGAGATTACTTTTTGCGCGCCTTCCTGGCTATCCCAGAAACCTGGCTCCAGCATTGTTTCATCTAACTCTTGGATTCGTGCCTCTTTGTTTTCTAAGTCAAAGAGACCCCCTAAAGTCCGCTAATTTCTTAGCTGATTTGTCAAGCTCGTTGCGTACATCGGATAATTCCATCATAATTGTTTCCTCCTGAATTTGGGTTGCCCGGTAGCTTAAGCTGTTCCGTGGCAGTTTTTATACTTTTTCCCGCTGCCGCATGGGCATGGATCGTTACGACCGATGTTAACTGCGCGACGCACTGGTTTCTTGCGCACAGGCTCGCCATCCTCTTTCGGATTAACAGCCTGCGCTTTGACAACTTCTTCACGTTCGAGGTTGTTACGGATTTCTGCTTTCATCACATATTTTGCTGAATCGGCTTCAATCGATGCGACCATTTCCTCAAACATTGTAAATCCTTCCGCCTGGTATTCACGGAGCGGATCTATTTGACCATAGGCACGTAAATGAATACCATTACGCAATTGGTCCATAGCATCGATATGATCTGTCCATTTCGAATCAATCGCACGAAGCAAGACTACTTTTTCGAATTCGCGCATGCGCTCTGCCGTCATTTCCGCTTCCTTCTCATCATAACGTTCCGTGACTGCATTCTGAATAAGCGACGTTAATGGTTCAACAGATTTGCCTTCCATATCTGCAATCGACAGACGACCGTCAGGAAGCAGATTAGCAGCCAAGAAATCTTCAAGTCCTTTTAAGTTCCAATCAGATTCCTTTTCTTCTGTTGTATGAATTGCCACTGCATTTGCGACAACATTTGACAGCATTTTCTCTAGCACTTCACGGATATTTTCCGTTTCCAGAATTTCATTCCGTTCTTTGTAGATGATTTCGCGCTGCAGGCGTAATACATCATCATACTGCAGCAAACGTTTCCGTGCATCAAAGTTATTTCCCTCTACCCGTTTCTGAGCAGATTCAACCGAACGTGACACCATTTTCGACTGGATTGGCGTCGTGTCGTCCATACCCAGTTTCGTCATCATCGACTTCATTTGATCCGAACCGAATCGGCGCATCAATTCATCTTCAAGCGATAAATAAAACTGCGTGATACCGGGATCTCCTTGACGACCGGAACGTCCGCGTAACTGGTTATCGATTCGACGCGACTCATGTCGCTCTGTACCAAGAACCGCGAGACCGCCAAGTTCCTGCACGCCTTCTTCAAGTTTAATATCCGTACCACGACCCGCCATATTCGTCGCGATTGTAACAGCGCCTTTATGACCTGCTTCCAAAATAATTTCCGCTTCACGACTGTGGTTTTTCGCATTTAAAACATTATGCTTCACACCGTATTTTGTCAAATGCTTTGAAATGATCTCAGACGTTTCAATCGCTACCGTACCAACAAGGACAGGCTGCCCTTTTTCATTGCGTTCTTTGATGTCTTCCGCAACCGCCTTGTACTTACCTTCCATTGAAGAGTAAATAAGATCTGCACGGTCATCACGGATTAGCGGACGATTCGTCGGAATTGCAATGACGTTCATGTTGTAAATATTCCGGAATTCTTCTTCTTCCGTTTTTGCCGTACCCGTCATACCGGACAGTTTGTCGTACATACGGAAGTAGTTTTGGAACGTAATTGTCGCAAGAGTCATCGTTTCATTCTGAACTTCTAGGCCTTCTTTTGCTTCAATCGCCTGGTGAAGTCCGTCACTGTAACGACGCCCTTTCATAAGACGTCCTGTAAATGAATCGACGATAACGACTTCGCCTTCTTGAACAACATAATCGACATCGATATGCATGCTCGCATGTGCTTTCAACGATTGGTTAATCGCATGGTTAAGCGTTACGTGCTGCAAATCGAATAAGTTATCGATGCTGAACGCTGCTTCCGACTTCTCGATACCGCTTTCCGTCAACACGACACCCTTCGTCGACTCATCATATGAATAATCTTCTTCTTTTTTGAGTGATTGTGTAAATTTATTCGCCAAGCGATACAATTCGGCCGCTTTTGCAGCTTGCCCAGAAATGATTAGTGGTGTACGCGCTTCGTCAATTAAGATTGAGTCAACCTCATCTATAACTGCGTAGAATAGCGGACGCTGCACTTTATGTTCATTATAAAGCACCATATTATCACGCAAGTAGTCGAAACCGAGTTCGTTGTTCGTGCTGTACGTAATATCTGCACTGTACGCTTCTCGTTTCTCTTCTTTCGATAAACTATTTAAGTTCAGACCGACTGAGAATCCAAGAAACTCATAAAGTTGCGCCATTTCCGTTGCATCACGGCTCGCAAGGTATTCGTTTACGGTTACAACGTGTACGCCTTGGCCAGCAAGCGCATTCAAATAAACTGAAAGCGTTGACGTCAGCGTCTTCCCTTCACCTGTTTTCATCTCCGCGATATTACCTTCGTGTAAAGCCGCAGCCCCAATAATTTGCACACGGAATGGATACATACCTAGAACACGTTTCGACGCTTCGCGAACGACTGCAAAAGCCTCAGCTTGAAGGTCATCAAGCGTTTCTCCTTTTAAGAAACGTTCTTTGAATTCGGCTGTTTTCGCTGTCAGCTGTTCATCCGTAAGCTGTTCCATCTGTGTTGCAAGCGCTTCGACCTTGTCCGCAATCTTTTCAAGACGCTTCAAATCCCGTTTATTCATATCAAACATTTTATTCAATACGCTAAGCATTTAGGTCACATCCTCATTAGGTTCACCCTTCATTTTAACACTGTGAATTGCACGGTGCAAATGGTCTAGCCAAAACTTGTAATGGATTTTTTTTTTTGCGCATCGGGAGTGCTGTTAGGCGTGTAGCATTGCCGCTTGCCCAGGGCTTCAGTCGCCTAGATTTATGCGACTTTGTGCACTGCTCTTCTGTTTAATAACAAAACAAACCCCCTATGCAGTATTACCGCTTAGGGGGCTTCCAAACTCAATCTTCTAGTTAGCTTGTTTCGATTAAACCGTATTTACCATCGCTACGTTTATAAACGATGTTTGTGCCGTCAGAATCTGCATCTGTGAAGACAAAGAATTCGTGGCCAAGCATGTTCATTTGAAGAATTGCTTCTTCTTGATCCATCGGTTTTAGATCGAAATTCTTTGTACGGACGATTGCGAATGCCTGATCTTCTTCAAGGGCTGTATCGCTGTTTTTCTCTTCGCTTTTGTTCACGGATGCGAAGAATGCTGCAACGCCTTCACGCTCACGGAACTTACGGTTTACTTTTGTTTTATATTTTCGAATTTGACGCTCTAACTTGTCAATTATTAAGTCAATCGCTGCATATAAATCGTTATGGCGTTCCTCTGCACGAAGTGTCAGGTTTTTCATAGGAATTGTTACTTCAACTTTAGTTTGTTTGTCATTGTACACTTTCATATTGACATTTGCAGTTGCGTTCGCACTTTCATCGAAGTATCTTTCGATTTTTTGCAATTTCTTCTCGACGTGTTCCCGAATTGATGGAGTTACCTCAAGATTTTCACCGCGGATATTAAAGTCTAACATATGAACTCCTCCTTTAATTAACCTATACAGTACACTTCTACATGTTCCCCATAAAGTCCTTCTAAAAACATTTAGAAAATTAAATATATTGTCGATTTGTGACGAATCCGTTCAAAAACTACTTTTTTTCGTCCTTCTAAGCGCGTTCTGAAGCGATTTCGGAACGTCTACGAAGTTTAAGCTCTTCGACGATTAAATTTTCAATTTCTAGGTTGTCATCAAATTCATAGCCGTACATGTATCCCCCACTATATGGCTTCTTCCACACAATTACGCCTTGCAGGTCGATTAATTTTTCATAAAGTGTGAATTTGATATGCAAACGGACAGATTCACGTTCAACAGGAATATCGAACTTAGCAAAAAGCTTTGCACCGCCTGGACTGATGTCCATGAAATGACATTCACCCGGGCTAGATTCTACTTCCGTTCCATTCTCAACGACAATCCGAAATTCAGCTGCAAGCGGATCTCCAAATGTATACCTAAAATATTCAGTCCGTTTATAAAGCATCATGGCCACTCCGTTCCACCAAATTTTGTTTCCACCATTATAACAGACTACTTATTTTTCAACGAACTTCAGCCAAGCTTTTCGTTCGTCGCATTGTTCCGTCCAGCGTCGTTACAATTTGCTCATTATCTGCAACCGTTTCATGAATTGTTGCATTCACTTCTTCTAGTGAAGCACTCGATTCGGTTAGTAAGTCCGCAAATGAGCTTGTCATACGCCCGATGTCCGTCGTTTCCTTTGTAATCGAAGCCATCTTGTCGCCAAACATACCAAACTTCAAGTGAAGCTCACTCAATGTATTGTGCATGATTCCAATCTTCATTTCAGCGTCCACCGACAAAGCCGCCTGTGTAATAAGTTTCCCTGTACTGCTCGTCAAATTCGCACGCGAGCGATCATTCATCGTATTGACATCTTCTAAATTGCCATTTATCTCAACCAATGTTACTGCTGTCAGTCTAGCAAGTTTCCTGATTTCATCCGCAACAACCGCGAAACCTTTGCCGTGCTCACCTGCCCGAGCTGCTTCAATCGACGCGTTCAATGCAAGAAGATTCGTCTGTCCCGTAATCGTCTCAATCGACTTGGCAAGCGCATTCGTCTTCACGATATTCTCAGTAAGCGCATCAAATGATCCATTCAAATCAGTGAGATAGGTTTCCACTTCTTGCATACCCCTATGCAAATTTTGCATCAGTTCTACCATGTCAGCAGATTCTGCGCGCAGACAAGCCGTGTCTTCATTCATAAGATGTGTTTCCTTATGCATATCAGCTACATCATCTTGTGTGCGCTGTGCATTTTCTGCGATTTTTGCAATTTGCGATGCTTCCTGTTCAACACTTGCTGAAACGCTGTCCATAATTGTCAGCAGTTCTTTCTGTGCTTCCAAATGACGTCCAGCCGTCTCACCAATCGCCGTCAAATCGGCTGCAACCTGTTCAATCCCTTCATTTAGCGAACGGTGCTTACCCTCTTCTAGAAGCCTGTGTGCTGCCTGTTCAGTCGAAAACAGATCGACTTGCATTTCCAGCTTTTTCGTCTGTTTTATTTGGATGAACAGCCCCACTGCCATCAAAATCAAAACAAGCGCCAAACTGCCTTTACTTGCTGCAATTTGTTCTTGATACGGATAGTTCGTTAAAAATACGCCCAACACAGCAAGCGACAGTGCAAAACCATAGGTCATAATCCACATAGATAAATGAACACTTGCAATACCCGCTATGAAAAAGGCAATTCCAGCTGTCGCTACAGACGGTTCCCCTATAACCCCATTCAATATCGCCGCAAATCCCGTTAAACCAAGGACAATCCACGGAAACATGTTTTCAATAGTTGCAACCTTTTTCGCTAACGCATAAAACAATAGCGTAACCACAACCGGTATTGCCATACTCACCGTCTTCAGCATCCCTTGTCCCGTAACAAAATAAAAAATCAAGCCGATGAAACTCGAACCGCCAAGCGTCACAAATAGAATGAAGTTCTTATTGGCAAATTCCTTTTGCCGAATCGTGTCCACATTGTGCATTCCTAATCCCCCCTCAAATTCCTTTTATGTGTAAAATATACCATTAATGAATAATCATTCATATGGGAGCTAGTGACCATATGAATGTAGAATAGAAAAAACCGACTAGAAAAATAATCTCCAGCCGGGAAGTAATTATTGCTTTGTATCGTAGAATGTACCATCCCGAGCCACATTGCTGTAAGGATTGACGTAGTTTTTCATATTGTCTTTCTTCGCTTGTGATTCCGCGATGTCTGTACGAATCAGTTTTGTAAATTGAGCAAGTTTCTTTTGGACATCCGCTTCCGTAACCACAAGAATTTTACCGAATGCCTCTTCTTCTGGCGTGAAAGGGGCGGCGATATGCGGTTGCAACTTATCACGATCATCAAGAAGTGCCTCGATGCCTGCAATCGTCTCATCCCGCCTATCTTCCGCTGTTTCTTGCGTCAACCTCACTAACTTTTCCGTCACATCACGCCACGCTGTCAGTGCAGGCCGAATCATATTTCATCTACGTTCGCGTACTGTTTCTGCCGGTTAATTTGGATAACCTGCTTCCACGTATCGCGGAACTCCGTAATGATAGCAGACGCTTCATCGAACAGAGCACTGTCGTTTTTAATATTACCATCAACCAGTCTGCTGTTTGCAAACTCATAGAGGACAAGCATATTTTGTGAAACTGGGTACGACTTATCGAGTGTCAACATAAGTTCGGATATGATTGCTTGTGCTTTTTGGATGGCCTTGTTTTTTTCTTCAATATTATTGTCATTCATCGCTCTTTTTGCTTGCAGAATAAATTTCAAACAACCGTTATAGAGCATAAGTGTCAGCTCGCCTGGCGTTGATGTATTTACAGAGTTATTCTGGTATGTTGTGTATGGGTTGTTAATAGCCATGTTATATCTGTCTCCTTTTAGTTCATTGCTGTTGTTAATTATTACTAAATGCATTCATCAGACTAGCCGACTGTGCGTTTGCACGATTGATTGCCGTTTCCATTGCGGTAAACTGTTTCCAGTAGCGGCTTTCCATTTTTTGCAGGCGTACTTCGAAACGTTCAATTTGGCTATTCATTTCTTTCAGCGAGCGGCCGAGCGAAAACGTATCATTGACTGACCCTGTTTTCCCTGCGCGCTGTGCTATTGACGTTTGAGTTTTATCAACGATAGTTCGCAGTTTGCGTGCAAATCCTTGTTCAGCCACAGTAGCTCCATCTTTTGAGAACATTTCATGCACTTTATTCGGATCATCACTGATTGCTTTTTTTAATTCTGTTTCATTAATAACAAGTTTACCATTGGCTGTATAGTCATTCGACGTTGTAATACCGAGACTTTTTAGTGTATCGCTACCTACAGTCCCCATAAGAGCTGTTCGCATTTGCGTCAGCATACTGGAAATAGTGGGGTCTCTTCGAAGCGTACCACTTTTAGCTTTTTCTTCCCATTGCTTAATCTCATCTTCCTTCATATCTTTTTTCTGTTCCGCAGATAGCGGCTGGAAATCACGATATTTAGGTTCACGGATTTGTTTGTTTAAGTCTTCGATAAGTTTGTTGTACTCGTCGACGAATTTAGTGACGGAGTCGAAGATCTTATCGGTGTCTGGGGCGGAACTGAATGAAATTGGTGCTCCATCTGGGGGAGTAACCTGTTTTAAGTTGAATTCAAAACCGTTTATTTGGAATGTGTTTGATGAACGTTCTGTCTCAAGGCCGTTGAATGTGAATTTTGAGTTTTGACCGGTTGTACTGTTGCTGTTCAATCCTAAAGCAGCACTTAAATCACCACTAAATGTAATATCCTCTGCTTCTCCTTCTGTGGCAACCTTTGTGATTTCCCCATTGGCCGAAATTTGGAATGTATTTCCCCCAACTTTTTCATTTATTTTTTTAAGTATATAACCCAATGTGTTATCAGGACCAAACTCTAGCTGTACAGAAGGTTGCCCTGGCCTATTAATCTGTATTTTTGTTGGTTCTACTATATCAAACTCTTTTAATGTAGAGGTCGTCTTTTTACCATCATATTGGATAGTTTTGTTGGTCAATCCTAGTGACTTACCCAAATCACCGCTAACTTCAATTTTCCCTGCTCCGCTATTTTTAGCCGTCATCGCAATTTTCCCAGTATGTGAATCGTAAAATGCATTTACACCAGTTTCTTTATTAATTCTATCTAAAACTGTTTTTAATGTATCAGTCTCATTAAGCACTAATGGTTTTTTTTCTGTTGTCATCTTGCCGTTTGCGTCTACCGAATTTATTAGCAATTCTGTTCCATTAATACCTAGCTCTTTTAGTGTAGAGTTTTTAAATTGTTCATCTGAAAGCTTAACATTTCCTGCTTTTAATTCACCGCTTTGCAAAGTCGCATTTTTCGCCAATTGATCAACCTTAATCGATCCCGAAAAATCACTAGTAGACCCCATATTCCTAATCGCTACATCATCCGGCGATGAAATATTGACCGTCTTCGCCGCAAACGACGTTGACAAAATCATCGTATCAAACGTCTTTTTACTAAAATCAAAAAGTTGACGGTTCGTCGCACGGTAATTATCCATCTGCCATTCCACGTATTGTTTTTTCTGCGTAATTTTATTAAGCGGGATACGATGTGCATTCATCATATCTTTAATCATTGACTCCGTATCCATTCCTGAGGCTAGTCCACTAATTCGCATATTATCTCACGCCTTCCTTAAATTTTCCGATCGACCAGTAAGCCGACGAATTCGCGCATTGCCGCATGGATGTCCATTAGTTTTTTGGATGGGATTTCCCGTATGACTTCGTCCGTTGTCGAATCGACGATTGTCACATAGTATTCTTTGAGCTTCTCATGGAACTTGAATCGCAATTGCGTATTCGCACTTTCCAAAAACGTGTTCATGCTGTCAGTCATTTGCTTTGCCTTATCGGCCGGCAACTGTTGTTCATTATCGGCTTTCTGCTGCACTTTCTCCTGAATCGCTTGCACTTGTACAACCGAGATTTCCTTGTCCTGTACCGTTCTTTCTGCTAATACATTCGCTTGATTCACTACGGCTCCGCCACCCACACGACTTACCATTCGCCAAACCTCCCTGTATATAAGAACATTCGTTATGGTTAATATCGGCAAGCCCAAAAGGAAGTTGAGCAAATTGGCAATAAAAAGTATTGAATCGCCCACAAAATGATATTCATTCCAAACTAAGCCCCCCGCTACTTAACTAGATCTGTTGAAATCTGAAATATATTATTTTTTACCGTCGAATTTATAAACCGAAATTTCCATCATCGCAACCAAAGCAGGTGAAATGAATACGGATGCAGTGAAGACGCTGACTGAGTTGAGTGAGGAATTGAGTTTGGCGGTTAATCGATTTAAGGTCTAAATTCAAAAAGTTGCTTACGACATATTGGCGTAAGCAACTTTTTATTTATGTTATTATATTTCCACTATAGCATCGCTCGCAAAAAACCTTTCGAAGTGGTTACAATACTATTATATATTTCTCCATTCAGAAGGTGTTGTTCCAACATACTTTTTGAATTGCTTATAAAAGTACGTTGTATCTGAATAACCTACTTGTTTACCAATATCACCTGTTCGTAAATGAGTTTTTTTCAATAATTCCTTAGCCTTTTCCAGTCTGTAATGATTAATATACGCTGAGAATACAATTCCTAATTCTTCTTGGAACAACTTACCAAGATAAATAGGACTCACATGAAAACGCCCACTTAATACTTTTAATGAGATTTCTTGATGGTAATTCACATGCATATACTCTAATACATCTCTAATAATCGGACTCCCAATATTACTTTTGTTCATAATCTTATTAGTTAATTCATCAATATAATCTCCTAGAATTAGTGCTATTTGCTCGATGTCTGAAGCATAGACCAGCTTTTCAATGGCAGCAGTATGAGTATAATATTTATCAATTTGGACCGAATGATGTATGTAAGAAATCAAATCAATCGTATAGGTTCTTACGACAACATGAGATACATAGGCATTTTCCAAGTTTAAATGCTCAAAAAACAGCTTAATCCCTTCTACAGCATCCTCTTTCGATTTCATCACACGTTTTGCCATATCCACTTTAAGCTCTTGCGGGGCTCTTAATAGACTTTTAGTATCAATATTCATTTTGTCAAAAACCAACATATTGGGCTCTACATATACTTGGAACAACGTTAACCCCCTTGCTAAGTTATAACTGTCTTCCAATTTTTCCATTGATGTAACAGCATTTCCCATCGTTAAATAGTAGCCCTGGATTTCATCTATTATTTGGTTCAGATAGTCAACGAGCTGACTGTTATATGCTGCTAAATCATTTTCACTCTCAGAAGAAAAAATAATAATTAGCTCTTGATCTGGATTATAAAGACATGTCGCGGGATAATTTTCCTCAATATAATTCCGTAGATTTTTACTCAGAATCGGATTAAAATCATTTTTATAATGAAGAATAGATACGCTATAAAAAGGTTGCAGTAAACGCATATCATACAACGCTAGTCTTTCCTGCCATTCTACTTTTTCAATTTCTCCATTTAAAAGACGCCAAAGCGTATTATCCTTAAGGGTCGTGAATTCCGAATCATACCGTTGCTCAAGAGTTGCATATAATTTTAGGCTGACCCCTTGAACTGTCTTAATTAATTCTTCTTCATCAATAGGTTTGAGTAAATAGTTTTCAATTCCAAGCTGCATCCCTTGCCGTACATAATCAAATTCTTGATAGCCAGATAAAATAATACATGCCATCTTAGGTTGTACCTTTTTAGCGTGTTCAATTAACTCAAGACCAGACATTTTCGGCATCATAATATCCGAAATAAGTAAATCAACGGTATTTTCTTTGATGTAAGATAGCGCCTCGGCTCCATTTTGAGCAATAAAAACAACTTCAAAACCGTAATCTTCCCAGTTCAAAAAAACTTGTAACCCTTGCGTAATGATTGGCTCATCATCCACTAAAAGTACTTTAAACATGATCAATTCCTCCTACAGGAATACATAGGCTTATGATTGTTTCTACACCTTCCACACTTTGAATCGTGACACCATAACCCGGTCCGTACTTTAATCTCAAACGTTGATGTACATTCTTTAATCCAATCGATTGAATAACATCACCTTCGTTGTTAAGATGATTTTCAATCTCTATTAACCTGTCATTTGAAATCCCTACTCCATTATCAACTACATAAATCATAATCTTTGCCTCCTCTTTAGAAATTCGAATTTCTAACTGATTATCCGTATGGTCTTTGCGGAATCCATGAAGCATATAATTTTCGATGATTGGTTGAAGAATTAACTTTTGTATAGGAAAGTTCTCAAACTCAACTGGACTATTCATAATGACTTCTAGCTTGCCAGGATGTTGCAACTTCATAAGATGCAAATATTGATTGGTATGTTCTAATTCAATATGTAATGGAACTGTTTCTTTAGATTCGAGGGTATACCTAAATAATCTTGCCAAATGGTAAATCATTTTACTCGAAGTTTTTGAACCTTCTATTACGGCTGACATTCGAATAACTTCCAATGTATTAAATAAAAAGTGTGGATTAATCTGTGATTGTAACGCTTTCAACTCAGCTTGTTGCTGTTTAATATTTAGTATATAAAAGCGATCTATATAATCATTTAATTCATCGAGCATGGCGTTAAAGCTCATTGATATTGTAGTAAGCTCGTCTTTTTGTTTGAATTCTCGGATACGAACATTCAAATTCCCTTTCTCAACTTCCCGTATCGTTCCATCAATATACTTGATTCTTGATAAGTAATTTCTCATAAATGAATAGGTAATAAATATAGCAACCAGTGTTGAGATGACGATTACTAGCCACATTGTCCCCCTAACAATTGTTAATTTATTCAATTCACTTTCTTGCATGATACTCATATATGTATAACCATTATTTCCTGGTTTAGAAACCGAGTTTATATAATAGGTTTCCCCTTCCCACCTAATTTTGCTCCCATCCGCAATTTCCGGGTAATTATTAAGCATTTTAGATGTGACACCCTCGTTGAATGAATATAATAGATCTCCCTCATGACTCATCATTAAAAAAGAATAATTAGTATTCCCCTTGCCTTTTTTAACGATATTATCCAATTCATTACTGGTAATGTAAACTGTTAGTTCGCCTTGTTTTTTTAGTGTACTAGGATTATTAATAGTACGCTTAATGCTAATTGTATCCCGAAAGTTCCTTGATACCGGTCTAACTAAATGGTACGTATTTACATTATCATGGTTTTGTTGGACCTTTGAATAATCAACCGTTCCACTAATAAGTGATTTACTCCATCGTCTGTGATTGTATATAAATAAATGTTCTATTGACGGGATTTCTTCTGAACGTAAGCTGACGGCATTCACATCACTATATTGGTCAAAGTATGTATTAAAAAATGTTGTAATGTTGGTTGGGGTAAATGATGTGCTGGTTGTATATCGATCTAGACGATACTTAAAATAATCTTCATACCCATTTCGAAGAGCGAAAGACATCTCATCATTTAGTTCACTTTTCCCGTAAATCCCCATGACCACATTTGTAACGTCTAGTTCTCTTTCCGAAAAGTAATCGTCTACTCTTTCTAACGTTCGAATATTTAAATCGATTTCCCTTTGAATGATGACATCTGAATAATAGTTAGTGATTGTGACTAACAAGACAGACACTGTTGCTATGATTGTAATCGAGGAGGTTAGCAATAATTTAGTAAATACTTTATGTTTAAATGGTAGTTTCACGCGAATTACTCCTAACTATCTATTTACCCATAATAGTAGGTATATTGAAATTATATCACTATCTGTTTCTAAAGTGGCTAGAGCCTCCAATAATCTTTGAAAATCTACTATTTCCCCTACCTAATTGGAAAAGCAAAAAAACAAGCCGGGTGCTTACTCCGACTTGTTTGTTGTTTTACTTATTTTCTTTTTTCCACGCATCATATTGTTTTTGCATTTCATCCATTACTTTTTCTAAACCTGCATCTTTGAACTTTTTGTTGGCTTTTGGTAAGTATTCTTCTGGGTTAACTGTACCTGTTGCCAACGCTTTATAAAACTCTTCTGAAACGTTTGAGATTGACGCAATTTCAGTTCTAACTGGCTTAGCGTCAAAATGGAAGCCAAGCGATGCTGCCGGTGTAGCTGCATCATTGAACTTTTGGAATGCTTCCCATTTATCTGCTGGATCATCTTCGTATAGATAAAGATTGAAATGGTTTCCAAGAGAATAGGTTGGCATATTGTAACTTTCTACACGTGCTGGAAGGTCTTTTATTGTTCCATTTTCATTCTTTTCATAGTGAACACCTTCAATTCCTTTATCCACTAAATTACGAAGGTATTCATCCGTATTCAAAAGATTCAAGAATTCCATTGTTTTCTCAGGATTATCTGATGTAGTTGAAATAGCTTGAATCGCGCCTGTCACTGAACTATTGAAAGTAGTCGGCTCTTCAACTGGTACTGAAACCACTTCATATTTCGCAGAGCGAGTCCATAGTAAATCAGCATATGGCTGTGAATCGCCCATGCGAACGAACCAATTTTCTACATCCATTGGCCATGAATCTTTACTTGTTGCTGCATCTGACTTAATATATCCTGCTTTATAATAAGTATGCATCGTTTTATACGTTTGCATTGCTTCATCCGATTCGTAGAAGTTGAAGACTTTCCCAGTTTTACCATCCAATGCAAATGGTAGTTCACCTGTCATAATATAGTCAAGTGGTAGGTAGGCATTAAATGTTGCCATCGGACTAATGGTAGGTTCATTTGCTTTAATTTCTTTAAGCATTGGCTCTAAGTCTGCCAACGTTTTTACTGTAGAGATATCAAAATTATATTTATCTACTAACCGTTTATTAAACGTAAAGACGGTTTGTCGACCTACTTCTTTATTTGAAGGGATACCGTATAATACGCCGTCTACTTTAGCACCTTCAATCAGACTAGGATCAAGTACTTCCTTAAGTTCTTTCCCATTACTAGCTAACAATTCATCTAATGGCTCAAAAGCACCCTTTTGTGCGTCTTGTACATACTTCCCGCCACTTGTATAAGCTACGTCAAATGGCTCACCTGAAGCAATAATAACTTGCATTTTTTGTTCATAATCGCCCCAGTCAATTTGTGTTAACTTCACTGTTGCATTAATTTTTTCTTTCGTATATTTATTTACTTCTTCAAACACTTTAGCCGTATCTTTTTGTGGTGTACCAATCGTATACCATAGAATTTCATATGGTTTATCCCCGCCGCCATCAGCGCTTTCTTTTTTATCATCACTGCAAGCAGCCAGTATACTACTCATTCCTAATACGAAAACAAGTAAAAATAATAATTTTTTCCCCATTCTTTTCTCTCCCTTTTATCTATTGTTTTTATTCTTTAACTCCGCCTATTGTTAATCCACCAATGAAGTACTTTTGGAAAAATGGATAAGATATAGCAATTGGTAAAGTGGCAATAACTACCATAGCCATTTTTGCACCATCAGCTGGAATATTTGAAAGTAAATCAGCCTGTAGCCCACTTATTTCAACATTTTGTCTCATGAATTCAATATTACTCTCAATTTTCATAAGTAAAGATTGTAATGGTACGAGATTAGGTACATCAATGAACAGCAAGGCATTAAACCAATCATTCCAGTAGCCCAAAGTACTAAATAAGGCAATCGTCGCGATTCCTGGTAATGATAGCGGAAAAACAATTTGGAAGAATATCCTTAACTCGCTCGCGCCATCTATTCTTGCGGATTCTAATATCGTTTCTGGAACAGATCTCATAAAGAATGTTCTCATGATTATAATGTAGAATGCGTTCATCGCAAGGGGCAATATTAAAGCCCATATTGTATTCTTTAAACCTAACAACTGTGTGCTTACAATATAGAAAGGAACCATTCCACCGCTAAATAACATTGTGAAAAATGCAAAGAATGTAAAGAACTTTCTATATTTAAACTGTTGCCTAGAAATCGCATAGGCATAAAATGCAATCATCATAACACTGATTATCGTTCCCACAACGGTAACCAAAATCGTAATTCCGTATGACTGTAACAACTGCCCTTTCATAATCCATAAATACTTATAAGCCTCAAGACTCCAAGCTTCAGGGATAAGCTGGAACCCTTTTTGCGCAATCGATGCTTCATCTGTAAATGAAATAACGATTACGTAGAAAAATGGAAACAAGCACATGAATGTGAATAGCCCTAACAAAATATTCATAACCATGTTCGTCACTGGATGATAGCCGTTAAGATTACCCTTCTTTTCTTTCTTCGTCTTAAAAGGGACATTGTCGTCAACAATTGTATTGTTTTCATTTTCTTTAGCCATATGTCTCAGTCGCTTAGCGACCTTCCCCTCCTTTCACGAGTAAAGAATACGTTTAAAACAACGCATTGTCTGCATCTTTTTTCCTAACAATATAGTTTGTCAGTAGAACAAGAATCAAGCCGACAAACGCTTGGTAAAGTCCAGCTGCCGTACTCATACCAATATCGCCCAACGTCATCAAACCACGATATACAAAGGTGTCAATTGTGTTTGTAACAGCATATAGTGCTCCCGAATCCCTTGGTAGTTGATAGAATAATCCAAAGTCCGAATTAAAGATTTTTCCTACATTCAAAATTGTAAGTATGAATATTAACGGCTTAATCATCGGAATCGTTATGAATCGAATTTGTTGCCACTTCGTCGCGCCGTCAATCATTGCTGCCTCATAATACGTTTTATCAATACCGATAATGGCAGCTAAGTAAACAATACTTCCGTATCCGATGCCTTTCCACATTGCCATAAATATGATGATGGCAGGCCAGAACTTAGGCTCGTTATACCAAGAAATTGCGTCTATACCAAACCAGTCTAGGATATTATTTACTAACCCTCGATCCACACTCAGGAATGTATACAAGAAATAACTGACGATAACCCAAGATAGAAAATGTGGGAAAAGAATTCCCGTTTGATATATTTTAGCTAATTTTTTATTAGCCAGTTCGTTTAATATAATTGCTACTGCAACTGCTAATACTAGGCCGAGTATGATAAATACTAGGTTATACAAGATTGTGTTTCTTGTAATAACAAATGCCGCATCTGTGCTAAACAAATACTTAAAGTTATCAAACCCAACCCACTCACTATTCATCACGCTTGCAAAAAAACCATCTCGCGAAATCCTAAAGTCCTTAAAAGCAAGAACAGTCCCAAACATTGGCAAGTAGGAGAATAGCAAAAACCAAATTACTCCCGGAAGTACCATTAGGAACCAAATCCGGTTATCATATAAATCTTTCCCGATTTTTTTCAATTGTCTTCGCGACCTCCCTTACAGGTTAAGTAATAATTCATACTTTTATTATATAAGAGTTGTAAGCCCTTTCATAGTTGACTAATTTGCCATTAACTAGACAAATCAAACTAATTTGACTACATAAAATAAATATAGCCATGAGAAACGCTCTAGTTTGAGCTTTCCTCATGGCTATATTTATTTTGTACATAACCTAACTTTCTTCAACACATCACGCCGGATTGGGAAATACCGAAAAGCAGTTGGTGAACCGTTTCCCGGCACTAAACCGAGTTACATAACATCTGTTTCAAAGTAAGCTGTACGCTTTTTTATGCCCTTATTTTTGGATTCTTTACCTATTTGCCACTCTTACTATCTTTAAAAATGGATCATTTACGCCTTAGCATTAAACTTTTTCTCTAAATACCCAAATCGTTTCATACAAATTGTCGAAATCCAATATGCTGGAAGTACCCCCATCGAAAATAATAGTAGTCCCGGCATCTTTACCATTAAAAATCCAATCATGAACAAACCAAGTAAAATAAGAATTGTTGACTTTAGACTGACAAGAGAATAAATAAAGGATTGCTTTACATATTGTTTTGCACTGAAATCGTAGTGCACATATAGTGGAAAAAAGAAAATGAGCGTCATACTAAAAATTAGTAGTAAAAAAATGAAAAATATGTATAGATAAAGCGAGAAAGCACCTTCCATATGTCCGGAAACCCTAAGGTTAAATAACAAAATCAGACCAATCACCCAAAATACTATACCGATTTTATTACTCCGTTTCCATTCTTTAAAATAGGTTTCTTTAAATAGTTTCCATATCGAAAATTCAAATTCCTTCATGGTCCACTTTCTTGTAACCGCAAATAACGCTATTGTTGCCGGCATAATTCCAAAAATGATTAGTCCCATTAAAGTAAAGCCCAACCATAAAAGATTTGTCCAAACCAATCTCATGACCCATTCGCTTACATGCTGTAACATTCTCATACTTTGAACTGCTCCTTTACTTCTTAATAAGGGTGCCATTGCCCCTTAATTATCTACTGTTCACAAACCTGAACTGTTCCATTACAGCCATTCACCCTACTAATCTCCTAGGTTCCTGGTGTATGAAACAATAAAACTACATTAGTTGAAATATTGTATCCCATTGAATCCGCTTCAACGTTTGGAGATGCTTTCCACTCCAAGCAAAGTAGCTTCAAGGTAGATAGACGTACCTGACAGGTAACGTAAACACATCATATCCATTACATAGGGAAGTAGAAGTAACATGGGGACTAGTAAACAGTATCATAGTAAAGGAAAAAAAGGGAGTCGATTCTGCAATCAACTAAGAGGGATGAATTCATAACCGGTGTTTAGTATCATTTTGATTCTGTTAACCTTCATACGACAGCCATACAATCGAATTATTTTGATGATGCTTGTGTAGAAACCTATTTCTTTTCTGTTCGTTCCATTGGTATTGGCGCCTAAAAAAGGGCTTCGGCCACCCCTTTTAGGCGCCTTCAGCCCAATTTGTACACCGTAGTCACTCATTCAAAAGATCAAGTTCCTGAAATAGCATAAAGAATTTCAACTTTGTACAAGTGAAATTTGTTTGTAGACGTTAACGACTTCCCTGGAAATCCCCAGTTTATATCCTTCTGATATGTGGCGGATTCGCTCCTTTTCATCAAGTACATATACGACGGGAAATTCAATTCCCGACACATTAGAAATTGGGATGTTTTCTCCAATAGTTAAAAGTGCCTCATAAGAAGGTTTTTCTTTAAAGAATGTAAGATTTTTGGGTAGATCACCCGCTGAATTGATGGTTTGAACGGTATCCCATTTTTCCTCACTTACGAAACAGTTAATAGTAACCTCAAGCGACTCCCATTCTTCCTTCATTTCTCGGAATTCGCGTAGTAAATGTTTGGAAGGCTCCCGGTCCGGTTCAATCCAGACACATGTTGTTCCGTTTGTACCCGTTTGATTTTTAGCCATTTGGCTTTGTCCATCCACTAATTTCACTTTGCAGGCAAGATTTGCTTTTGCAAAGATAGGGACGTCAGATTCATGTCTCGGCAGCTTCAAAGGTACAGTCATTTCTTCTTCGGCCTTCACTTCAAAAAATCGAAGGCAAATAAGGGCTGTTCCATCATTTAATCGAGTACTTGTTGTTATACGGTAATGACCAATAGGTAATTCCATTTTTTCATTTTCTGTTTCGTCAAATTTGTAAAATAACGTTTGGTAAGTGCCTTTTGTAAAGCGGGCAATCGTAAAATTCTTCGAATAACTGATTGCTTCGTCTGTTGTATCATCTTTTTTCCATAAAACGATGCCTACTTGATCAACTAGTTCAGAGGTGTTTGTTTCTACCTTAGTTGCAGTATCGCTAAACTGTGCATTTTGCCATGTTCCGCCACTGAAAAACTGTGGACGTTTATCACTTGGCTCAAGGCGTGCTGGAATACCTATACTTCTTGCTATTGCAACAAATAAAATGTCTCTAGATAGCGGGTCAGCCTTTTTCAATTTGAAACTTCCTGCGGGTGTAGCTGAGCCCCGATAATAGGTCATATCTCGAATGACTTCCATTTTATCACCTAAAGTTTCTGCTAATGAAATAGGATTAGCCAGGAACAACTGAATGTTCTTTTCTCCTAACTCTTTAGTAAAATAGGATCGATATGGTGTAATCATTTCAAATTCAACACGAGGGCATAATATATATTTTGCAAATATATCCTGATCCAGTTCCCCATGGATAATTTCTTTCACTTTCATCGCATATTTCAGATGATCAGCTAACGTAGGGCGATACGTGTCAGTTAGGTCTTTAGCATTTAACACTTCAAGAAGCCGCAAGCTCCACTCTCCATATTCTTTGGTGTATTCTTGTAAAAAGGCGGCAATCTCATGGCTGTTTCCACGGGCTTTCTTCAATACTTCCCATACTCTTGCAGCAGGTAACGCACATTCACGAGCCAATTTTTCTGCATCATGTTCTTGTAGGAATGACGCTTCATAGTTCGCGCGAATAGCTGCCCCTTGCTTCACTCGTTCGGTATGCAGTACTTTTTCCCCTTCTGTCACTTCTATAATCGTATTATCGGGAACGTCTGGAGGTGGGATCATCTTGAACTCTACTTCTGTGTCAGAAGGAATTTCTGTAGTTAACGCAATCGTTATGTCTCCGGTTTCCGTTACACTACATTTGGCAAACCCCCATCCAGAAGAGCCCACAGCGGAAATATAAATATCGCCTAGTCCAAGCGTTACATTGACTATTCCTTGTTCATCCGTTTCCTTCGTTAAAATGGACCCTAGTGCCCCAAAGTTAAATAATTGAAATTCCACCTTAGCATTGGTTGGTTTTCCTTCACAATCCGTAATCCGAACCTTAATCATTTTCGTTTCGGCATAGAGACTTGTTAAGTTCAGCTCCGAATACCATGGGTGGGAAATTGATACTTCTTCCGGACCGTTATATTTGGCGTTGATACGTGTATGGATAAGCATGGCGCGTTTAGCTGGTTTTTGAAACCATCCTTGATTTAATCTTGGCTCAGGCTCACATGCCCCCAAAAAGTGCCATTCGCCATCAGCCCATGCTTCTACCCAAGCATGGTTTGAATCGGAATGGGCCCAGAGTGGCGTATATACTTGTCTAGCTGGAATACCGATACTTCTTAAAGCGGAAACAGCTAGGGTTGATTGCTCACCGCATCTACCAAGCGCTGTTCGAATGAGTGTTAGTGGTGAAACAGTTCGGCGGTCGTTTCCAATATAATTCGCTTTCTCGTGACACCAGTGGTTGGTCTCCAAGATAGCCTCTTCCATTGACATATCTTTTAAACGCGGATAAATTTCTTCGAAAAGAAGCCCCCTTACGTCTTCAATATTCTCATTATTAACTCGATAAGGTAGTACAAAATGAAGAAAAATGGAAGAAGGAACACTGGCCCCCCATGTTACAACGCTTTGAATATATAGTGCTTTTCTTACATGTTCTAAAAATAAAGCACCATCATAATCTGCCAAATCATTAAGTGGCATATAAGCAAATAGATATTTTAATGCTAGTTCTTCGTCTTCTGTTAGTATTTCATCGAAGACACCGAACAATTCCACTTCTTTTGCCTGTGCAAGTTCCCTTTTGAATTGATACTTCTCTTCAATTAGTAATCTAGTAGCTTCATCAAGCGAAATAAATCGAGTAGTGTTGACCATTTTATGACTCCTCCCATACTTTCCCGTCTTCACGAATATAAATTCTCCGATTTCCTTCAGAACTTTGTAGAGATGCAAGGAATGTGCGGGATGTCGTTTCTATCTTAAATCCTTCCGGTAACTCTCGCCCCAGTTCCTCTCCTACATCAGTGGTAAAAGATCCGTGCTCTGAAAAATATCTTCTTTGCCAATAATAGACTTTACGAAGTTGCCACTTTCTGGATTCATCCTCAGGGATGTCCGGAAGTTCTTTAGCAGAGTTATCCGTAAAAAATACATAGCCCCATAATTCTGGATAATGCATGTTAATAATCCCCATTGGTGACCACACCCAATTATCTTCAGGAAACGGCTTATTAGTTGCCGGATTAATCTTTTTAACATACATGTCCTCTTTATCTTCGACCTGCCACTGTACACGCGAGAAGTTTACACGCCAAAATTCCCCTGGTTTTGGAGCGCGTTGTTCTTTGGCACATTCCTTCAGTATGTTCCAGGGCATCGCCACCTCAACACTCCATTTGCGGTTATCTTTTTTGGTGGAGGGATCATTTAATTTGCCATCAATGTATACGGCTGTTTTCAGGCCATTTATATCCCAGCCATTGATACTAGGTCCACCATCGCGATACGGTTTTACTAACAATAAGTCCCAAACTGTGTTTAAGGCATTTATTTCAAATTCATAATAATTGTGCGTGTCTCCATCGGGATCAATGAAGATTTCAAAATCATTATCTTGGAATATGACAGAGTCCCTTTCTGTCAGTGTCGCCCATATTTCATCTTCTAGTAACTCAGCACAGAAGTAAAAATACTCATCGTCCCATAACATTTTCACCCTAGTTTGCTTAGACGGTATCGGCTTAGCATCCCCTTCAATATCAACGAAGTTTTCACTCCAAGGGGCCTTTTCCCAAAATGGCTTATCAAGCCTTCCATCTAGGATTAGCTTATCCGTAGTTTTTTGGCACAGATAACGATTCGGTAAATACGAAGGAATAGTTGGTTCAGGTATCGCGTTTTTCATTTTCATCACTCCTTTACAGTACTTGCATTCGGCATTACATAAGACTTCATATGCCCAAGCGGATATGGGTAATAACTACTTAATCTGTATTTTGGGAAAACTTTGTTTTGTATCCGCTTTCTATATGGTATAACATAGTTTAGTATAAATGGAAAATATATGAGAAAGGAAGGGTTTAAATGGACAAAAGTTATAGAATAGTGGGGTATGCTGGGGACGGCTCTTTGCCAAGTATACGTACTGAAGATGTTTTGAAATTGACGCATTTAAATGTAGCATTTGGTCATGTTAGAAATGATGAAATTCGGATAGATCATTTAAAAAACCTAGAAAGTCTTGATGTATTAAAGAATATAAATCCAAATCTCAAACTTTTACTTTCAGTTGGTGGATGGGGTGCTGGAGGATTCTCAGAAGCGGCTTCTACTTTAGATGGTAGGAAGCTTCTGGCAGCAAGTGCTGTAAACCTATTAAAAGAACATCCTTTTGATGGAATTGATCTCGATTGGGAATATCCTTGCTATGGTGAAGCAGGCATTCATTCCTCTTCATCTGATAAAGAAAACTTTACATTGCTATTGAAAGAAATTAGACAGGCATTGGATGGTCTTGAGAAGGAAACAGGTCACTATTATCTTCTAACGATAGCAGCAGGTGCTGATCAATATTACATTGATGGAACAGAGATGGCTGAGGTTCAAAAGTATTTAGATTATGTTCAGCTGATGACATACGATATGCGTGGAGGATTCCAAACTTTAACAGGACATCATACTAATTTATATACCCCATCGGGTGATCTTTTCAGGATCAGTGTACAGCAATCTGTAAACTTATTCATTCAGGCTGGTGTTCCACGCGAAAAGCTTGTGATAGGGGCTGCATTTTATTCACGTATGTGGAAGGAAGTTCCCGACAAAAATAACGGTCTCTATCAAATGACTGCAGGTTCAGGAGGATATGGACCAGATTATTCTCAGCTTTTAGCTAATTATATCGACGTTAATGGATTTACCCGTTTTTGGGATGATGAAGCGAAGGCACCTTATCTTTTTGATGGCAGTACGTTCATTACCTATGATGACGAAGAATCAATTCGCCATAAATGCGACTATGTTCGCCAAGAGGAACTTGGTGGAATTATGTTCTGGGAATACAAATGCGACACTACTTACCGTCTGTTAGATGCCATGCATGGATTACAAGTAGTCCGTACCTGATTTTCATTGTATCTACATGTGAAACATCAATACACTTCTCACATAATTGCATAATAATACATAGGATTAGGTTTGCTAGTACGGACCTATTATTCCTCTTATTAGTATGCAATTATAGTGAGTCATTGTGGTATTATTTTACAAAATCCGGATATAGTAAAAGGCAACCAGGTTCATAAGGTTGCCATTTTTTTCTATTCATTTGTAGACTGCTAAAAAGGTTTAATCATTTTCTACCTGTATTGCTCAACAATAGCCCTCTATGCAGGGGGAACAGGAACATTCTTTACCCTTATGTTGAAACATAATAGGGAAATATTCTCCTGCAAATAAATCACCATCTTGGCCATTTAACAGCGATACATTCATATGTCCATCAGAGAATTCACCTTTTTTATAACATGTATCAGCTGTCATCATATGAATAGCGATAGATCTTCGTGGTTTGTCCGTGTTATTGGGACCACTCCCATGCAACGTAAGTGCGTGATGAAAGCTAACTTGACCTGCTTTCATGACAAGTGGAACCTGTTTAAATGTTTCTCCATCAGGGATATTCATATTTTTCTCCTGACTTTTCATATCTTGTTCAAAAAAGTTGTTTTCATTGAGCAGTCCCCATTGATTGCTGCGAGGGACTACTTGCATACAGCCATTGGATAGATCCACATCATCAAAGGCCACCCAAGCGGTTAACAGACTCGGTTTGTCTGCACACTGCCAGTATGTGTAATCTTGATGCCAACCAACATTTGCTGTTTTCGTTCCCAGTTGTCCTGGTTTATAGAGAAGTTGATCATGCCATAAGCGGATTGCATTTGATTTCATTAATTCTGCTGCAATGCTCCCAATCATTTCATCTGTTGCTAATTCGCGATAGACATGATCAGCCCAATGTACATTATCAGACTTTCGTAACCCTGGACCATCTTCTTTTTTCCAATTGCTGAATGGCTCCTTGCCAGATTCATATTTACCATCATAGATTGATTCCATTCGCTCACGTAAAAGTTCAAGACGTTCATCACTAATGATTTTCGGGGCCACCCAATAGCCGTTCTCCTCAAAAAATGCAACATCTTCTTTAGTAGGTAGTACCTGTGTTTTAATCATATCTCCACTCCTCTTCTTTTGTTGTTAACCTCCTTTCCTATATTACAAATGAAAACCCATAGTGTATTTACAGAATCCCATCGTTAATTTAAAGCTTTTCATCATTTCAAAAAAATCATTGTAACTGTTGTCGGTAAATTCGAGGGGAAACACCGGTAAATCTTTTGAAGAATATACTAAATGTATGGATGGATTCAAATTGAAGCTTCTCGGCAATCGAGGTTACCGATTCTGTAGATTCCCGTAGCCAGTACTTGGCACGATCAATACATAATCCCCGCACATAATGACCGAGGGATACACCCATAAACTTTTTGAATTCACGATCAAGATGCGAACGACTGATGTGCATACTTTTCGCCAATTCATCTAGGTTTTGGTGGTATTGTACATGCTCATGTAAATGCGTTAAGACTCTTTTTACATGCGTAGGTAATGTAATAGGTGCTTGTGTATATGTTGAACTTTTTTCCTGATAAATTCTTAAAATCGATACTAACATCTGCATAAAATATCCCTGTGCCATTTCAGCTGCATGGGAATTACTGCTTCCGATTTCTTGGAAAATCAAATCACATAGTTTTTTTACCACTCCTTTTTCATCATCAGCAGTACAGTGGATCCCTAATTGGTAAAAGGCGGTTTCTAAACTACGCATTTCTTCTAATCTAAATCCGAAGTAATATAAACGATAGGGCTCTTCACCAGCTACTGCTCCTTGATGAATTTGGCCTGGTTTCGTTAAAAACAAATCACCTTTTTGTACATCATACAAATAGTCATCAATAGAAAACCATCCCTTTCCTTCAGCTACAAAACATAATTCAAAATGATCGTGATGATGACTACTAACAGTCCACGTTTCAAAATCAACAATTCCAATATAGATTAAACTATCCAATTTAAATTGAAATGGTAGATCAACCCGCAATTCCCTTTCAGATTGAAGCTGATTTATCATCCCCGAAGTGCTTATCTTTACGTTTTCAAAAGGTTTCATCAGGCTAATCCTCTCTGTCATACTTTATAACAGTTATATGAATACCGCATGAGCATACTTGTTGAAACTCTCCCAGCCTCACCAAATTCCATTGGCTTTGCTTTACCTTGTACAGTTGTCTCTTCTCTATCTAGGTGATTTGAATATAAAAATCAGACACTGCCCCAATTTCGAGCAGTGTCTGATTTTCGTAAATGGCTATCGAGACGTACGTGAGCGACGTGTAACTCACCAAGATGAGTCTTAGATTTTCTACCGCTCGAGTTCCGTCTGAAAGCCTAACAGAATATTCACCAGAAGTTCGAAAACGAAATACGGAGCGTTCAATCGTACATATTCACTGAATAAATCATGTTTTAGATATTAATCATAATCCCCCTCTATTGAACAATTTTTTTCGTAATCATAGCGATACTTAGCAGGTGAAACGTTCATCATCGCAGTAAATACGCGCGTAAAGTAATGCACTGATCCGAAGCCGGTACCATCAGCTATCTCTTTAATAGGAATGCTTGTTGTTTCTAGAAGGCGGGCCGCCTCCTTTACCCTTTCCTTGCGAATATAGTTGGAGAAACTATCACGCAGTTCATTAGAAAAGAGCCTTGATAAATGACGACTAGAAATGTGAAGATAGTTGGCGACATGTTCTAACTTCAATGGTTCTGATAAATTATCACGAATGAACAACTTTGCTTGATAGAGATGTGTTGGAGAACTAAATATTTTTTCTTGACTTCGACTTCTCTGAATAGCTTCGGAAAACATAGAATTAAAGGACAGTATGAGTGTGTGTGCCATAGTAGTAATTAAATTAAAATCATTGACACCACCATTTGCCGTATAATCTACCAATGCCCTCCATAGTAAAGCAGTTGGGGAATCATCAGCAACATTGACACAAATCTTATTTGTTTTCACCAGCCGATTAAACTTGCTAATGGCTTCATCCTTTGATTTTTCATGTAAAATCTCGAAAGCAACAAATACTAGAAAAAGTCCTTTTTCACTTAAAATTTGGTGCTGAACGTTCGGACGGGATAAAAATACTGTCCCTTTCTTTAACGAATATCGTCCATCCATGTCTTTATAAAGTCCTTCTCCACTTAGTACATAACAAACTTCAAAAAATGAATGCCTATGTAACGGGGTGTTAAAATGCTTCGGGGTGACTCCCCAATAATGCACCTTAAAGGCAATTTCTTCTCCAAGTAGTTCCATTGCATATTGAGTCAAAATCCCTTCACTGAGTTTACATGATTGGATTAACAAAACATCCCTCCAATGTCTTCATAAGACAAAAAAGTAGCCTATTCTGATAAATACTAAATTCTATAAGTATCTTAATATATAAGAAGTATACTATCAATCTAATTGGAGGGAAAATTATGATTACGTTAAGAGATGCTGATTTTTACAAAGAAAATGGATACTTGCTTGTTAAAGGGGTTTTTACTAAAGATGAAGTAGAGCAAATGAAAAATGCGGTTGAAGACATTATTCAACGTGCAGCAAATGCAAAACATGATCGAAATCATGCATGGCAAGGGGAGAACATCCCACAAAATGAGTTGAAAAAACTTGTTTTAAAAGGGTTTCATGACGTTCATTATCATGATGCATCGTTCTCTAAAGCCATCATTCATCCAAATATGGTGTCGGTTTTGCAAAAGCTTATCGGACCAAATGTCCAACTACATCACTCCAAAATGCTGGTTAAACCACCCGAAAATGGAGCAGCTTTTCCAATGCACCAGGATCATCCGTATTTTCCACATGAAAATCATACCATGTTGGCAGCTAGTGTTCATCTTGATGATGCAGATTTGGAAAACGGATGTCTAAGAGTTATACCAAAATCGCATAAAGAAGGAACAATCCCCCATGTAGGGCGTCACTACTTAAATCATAAAGAATATCCGATTTCCATAGGGACTCCGTGCCCTGCCGAAGCAGGCGATGTTCTGTTTTTTAATTATTTAACGATACACGGCTCGGATAGTAATCGCAGTGACCGGCCGCGTAGAAACGTATTATTCCAATATCGTGATCCGTCGGATAAACCGACTGCCGATGTACACGTGAACTGGGGGCAAGGCTTGATGGTCTGTGGAGAAAATCCAATGTTCCGTGATTATCAGGCTGATTTCGCCTCAAAAATAGTGAAATGAAAGTTGAATGCAATTAAGTAAGGCACCTAAAATTCTTGGAAAACCACTTAGGCTATTTTGCCCTAAGTGGTTTTCATTTTCACTAATTTTCCAGCGAACTATTATACCTGACTTCAGATTTTTATATCCCCGGATGCATCAATGACATATCCTATTGTCGATTCCAATTGATTGAGTGGATCATAATTGCGTAAGTCTTCAAAATCAAGCCCTGTAATCGCTTCAATTTTCGAAATGGGTACTTGATACGTTTTATACTCGCCGTAAGCAAATTCTAAATCCTCAATAAGACTTTTTTGAGTCTGTAAATAAGCAGTTGCAGATAAATTCCCATCTTTCTTAACGATGACGGCTATTTTCCAAAACTCTGCCGGTATCTGAACTCCCCTATAAATAATATCATCCATCCGAAAAACGGGTCCAGTAAACACTGTCACTTTAAGATTCAAGTTTTCGGCATTGTCTAAAATGTAATTCTCCAAATCTAGCCAACTTTTTTGATTCAGCTTACTTTCCTGGGGAGCACAATTTGTAAAATGGAACGTATCCTCATTTGCCTTTTTTGCTGCATCTCCCCAAACAGGATCACGTCGACGGACAAGATGTCCCCTATCAAGCGAATTATTTTTATATAATTCAGGACCGCACTGGTACGCTGTTTTAATACGGGAATCCAGATACCATTTGTCATTACGGCCAATCTTCATCAATTGATTGCCGTCAATATTCACCACCGTATAATAGGCTAAACGGCGCGACTTGCTCATGACAATTGAAAAATGCGTATAATGAAGCACATTGCTCCCGTCTTTTAACTGGGCAATATCCTGCTCAAGATCAGACCGGAAAATCGGATGAGGAACTTCATAATTATTACCTAGAAATTGAGTGTCATAACCGGTCAAACCTTCATACCATGACTCGCTTAGCTCCTCAACTAGCACCTCTTGATGGCTATGACCAGGAATTTCCCATTCCTTGACAATATCCTTCATTAACAACTTTTGATCATCACTCAAGTTGGCACCTTGCTCCACGACAAACCGTATAATACTGCTTATACGAATCCCTTCATTGGCTATAAATTCAGTCTGGTTCTTTGGATCAGGAACGCCAGCATGGTGGAGGGAGATTACAATCCATTCGTCATTATATACAGGTGAACCAGACGATCCTGGCATGGTATCTGCTGAGTAGTGCATGTAATCGTCAAATACATCCATAATTTGATTCTCTCTGATTGCTACAGCTTTGGGTGCACCTAGTGGATGTTGAATAATTGATACACATTCACCAACTAGCCCTTTGCCCGTTTGAGGTAGAAGAGGCAAGAACCCGAAATCACTTATTTGGGAGCCATCAGAAGACACTTCCTCGATCGCGACTAATGTGAAATCAAGCTTTTGATCCGTTATAAAGAAACGCTCAGGTGTAAAACGGAAGCTTTTCATCGGGCGTTCCTTTAAGTTAAGATCCATTTCATAATTGAATTGCGCTACACTGACCTGAGCTGTATTGTGGTTCTCCAAAACATGATTATTTGTAAGTAATAATGAGGGTGAGACAAGAAACCCAGTAGCATGTCCGAGAACTTTGCCTATACGATCGCGGATCTCGATTCTACAAACTGGATTGGCTGCTTGAAGCCCCGCTGCAAGATAAGAAATAGGAAGCAGATCATCTTGGCCAATAATACGTTCAATTGCAAGTCCATCACGTGGATCAATCATCGATTTGCGACACGCGACTCGTTCAGGCGTATCTACTTCCAAAGGATTTTTAGTTTGCAGTTCGCTAGCCATACGTTCACGTTCACTAAAACGCGTGATGTAACGCTTTAATGCTTGTTGTTGTTGCGAATCCACAAGATCCACATTAAAATTCAGATATTTTTCAAGTCGTTTAATGGACATGTTTCGCCTCCTTAAATTTTAAAATCGAGCTATTTAAATTGAAATAAAGATTTCCTTCAATTAGCACCGATGCTTTTGGATGGTTACGTACAATTTAGACATTTATTCATAAGTTCAATTTGTAATAATTTAGATAATTGTAACTATTCTAACATTAATGACATTTTTTTAAAAGGTACTTCTTCAGTATAATTTAATGAAGTCTTTAGACCAATAATTATCCAATTGCGACTTTAGTCATTAAAGACCCGTTTTCACAGCGTTTTATCTGATAAATACAAGCATCAGTGTAAGGTTCAAGAAATTCAAAAAAACGTTCTGGACACTTTTGCGTCTAGAACGTTTTTTATTTTGTTTTCCTATAGGAGCTGGATCTTTATTTCATAGTGTGAAAACTGGTTTCCAAAAAAAAAATAGCATTTTCTACAACAATTCGACATATACATATTAATTTCACATATACATAATAATGAGTTACGTGAATCAATTTCATAATGCGTACTTTTAAAAAATCATAAAGAAACAGAATTTGAAATGATTTCTTAAAAAAACGAATGAAATAGACGATTACGCAGTTGCGGATAGTTGAAGC
>NZ_JADPRX010000036.1:0-41495 GCF_017347125.1 Sporosarcina sp. E16_3 | reverse complement strand
AGCTTCAATTAGCCGCAACAGCGTAATCGTCTATTTCATTCGTTTTTTTAAGAAATCATTTCAAATTCTGTTTCTTTATGATTTTTTAAAAGTACGCATTATGAAATTGATTCACATACGTAAAAATTATGCCTGCTCCCAACACTAATTGGGGGCAGGCATTTTAGTTAAAGATATCAAAACGTATAGAATTTGACTACTAATCACTAATTCCTTTCAGCCTCAATCATTTCCGCAATAACCTTCCCATCAATGAAATCAGGTGCTTTAATATCCATTAACTGATACAAGGTAGGGGCGATGTCTAGTGTGGATACTTTTTCTGTAATCTTCACTTTTGAATAAGTACCGCCTGTCACATACAAAATAGGGCGTAATTCGATCCGCTCCGGATCGCCACCGTGACTTCCACGGTCCGCTGCTATTTTGACTGCTGATCCGACATCATCTTGGCCGATGTAATAGCCTTGTTTCGCAATAAGCAATACGTCACCCGCCTGTTCGTGTTGAAGAATTTCCAAGTCCTGATCCTGATCCCCTGCTGCAACTACTTTTTCAAAGGGGCTCTCTTTCGATCCAACCAACACTTGAAATAAAGATCGTTCATCGTCATTATGGCTATTTTCACGCTGCCTATGATATAAATACTTGAATCTGTTGATAAAAGAGGGCTCTGTCGCTTTGAATTCTGTAAAGATATCCATAATTTCCTTTTGAACGTCGGGGAACTCCTCTTCAGAAACGATACCGTTCCGTTCTCTATCCTTTAAATTAATGTAAATATGTGCAATGGCACCACTTGCGACAGCGAATGCTTTGGATTTTTTAGAATCCACTTTGCCGTCTTTATCTAGTTTTAAAAGACCGGCTTGCTCAAGTTCATGATTTGGCGAAATCTTCGTGTGAACGGGTTCCATGCCGTGATCCGAAACGATTAAAAGTCGATCGTTGTCGGTCATTGTCTCTAAAACAGTGCCAATTGTTCGGTCGGCGAGCTTATAGGACCAAGTAATGTACGCCATAAACTTTTCTGACTTTTTCTTCGTATAACCCGGCTGCCTTGGATCTACCAATAAGTATTTATGCTCTTCATGGTCAATTTGGGGATAATAAAAGAAAAGTATATCGGGTTTGTATTGCTCTTTAATATAAAGGGATACATCGGTTGTCCACTTTGCAAAACGTTCATGGATGACCTCGTATTCGTGGCGTGTAATCCAACCCTTTTCAAGAGCCTTATCGTCGTACTCAACGGGAAGAAACCCAAACTTCGATGCAATATTTTTTTGAAATTGTTCCGGTCCATGTAGGACTGCTGACGTGACAGCGGTCCTATAAAGTTTAACGTCTTTAAGCGTAGGATCCACATCTTTTAGCTTGAATGACAAGCCGGCAAGGTGATTCGTATTGATGGGAAATGAAATTGAACCCCAATCGTTTTCTGAAATCGTATCGATCAAAAGACCGTTTTTCTTCGTATAAAAATAAAAAGTATCATAATCCGTTTTTTTGTTGTCTGTAGAATCTAAGGCTAAAATATAGATTTCCTGATCAACTGTTTCTTTAAGTTTCAGTGTAAGGGTTGCTTCTTTTACAGGACTAAAACTTTTGGGAAGTTCTGTCCACTCAGTAGGTAACTTGAATTTAAGTTTATCCAAAGCGCTATCAGCCCAAGTTGTGCCGTAATAAACGGCGTATGTGGCTTTATTTCCCTCCGTGGGATTCGAACCTGGAAAGAGAACAGTAGCCGTTGTTTTTTCTTGTTCCCTTGCTTCAGCCCAAATCGGTGTAGCATCAATTGGTGAGAAAAATGCGCTTTTATTATCAGCTAAATCCATGTTGGGCATACGCAGGTGATTACTAATCATGCCCGTAATTCCAGGCTTTGCTCCAGTGGAGATCGCCGCGTGGGAAGCCGCCGTTAAAGAAGGGTAAATCGTTCGAATATCCTCAGCCACAAGGCCGTTATTTTCCACCTTCTTAAAGTTCGGCAGCACTCCTTCCTCTATGTAGTTTTCTGTGAAATCGTGACGCATTCCGTCAAATGAAATGACCATATATGTAGGGCTGTCCAGATTATTTGCAGAAGATGAATGCGGAAAAATTAGTTGCGTGACTAAAACTAGTAAAATGAATGAAGTTAATTTCACGCTCACTTTCAAAGTTATGCACCTCTTTCGTTGTAAGTAGATTCCTAGTGCCTATACCCTTTATTGGAATAAGCAAAACCTATGAGAATAGAGCAAAGTAGTGATCCTATTGACCAGTACACGAAGTGCTAAAGCTTTGTGAGACGTAAGAATAGAGGGACATCTAACAGGGTAAAAGCCGCCAAAGATGCAATTTTGGCGGCTGAAACTTTCTATAGGTTTGCTCTTTTTTACTAGTCTCTTATACAGAACCTTGAGTTGTCATAATTCAACCGTGAACAGGCACCCAACAAAATGCCTGCCCCCAAGACTAATTGGAGGCAGGCACTTTAGTTTGGAGTGAATTACTTCTTCTGCTGGTTCCTTCTCTTAGAGGATGGCGGTATTGCCCTGTCCGTTCCAGCTTTTTTCTTTACTTGTCGTTCAACCTGTTCAAAACTTCTTATATCTACAGGTCGAACTGTAATAGGTTCGTTTTTTAACAATTTACTCATTCCGAATACAAGCAGAAGAAGGAGTACTGTGAATGGTAATGCTGCCACAAGTGATGCTGATTGCAGCGCTTCCAGACCACCTGCATACAATAATACTGCCGCAATGGCGGACATGAGGAACCCCCAAACCATTTTAACAACTAATGGAGGCAGTAGACTTCCGTTTGTTGTCATGCTGGCAAGGATGTATGTAGCCGAATCTGCGGAAGTCACTAGGAATGTAAATATTAAGAGAATCGCCAACGCGGACATGAGTCCCGTGAATGGCATATGTTGAAACGTTTCAAAAATTGCAGATGTGACATCTGCGTCGACAGCTTCAGCAATTTTTGTGCCGTTATTCAAATCGCTGTAAAGCGCAGTTCCACCCAGTGTAGCAATCCACATACATGCAAACACTGGCGGAAGAACCATTACGCCAATGATAAATTCTCGAATCGTTCTTCCTTTCGATACGCGTGCAACGAATGCACCTACGAAAGGGGACCATGCAATCGTCCATGCCCAATAAAATATCGTCCAATCCCGTATCCAGGTGCCTCCTTGATAGGGCTGTAATCGAAAGCTATATTGGATAAAGTTTGTTATATAATCACCAATCGCCAATGTAAAACTTTCTAAAATGAATACTTTTGGGCCAACAATGAAAAAGAATGCTAGCATTGCAATGGCTAGACCCAAATTAAAGTTCCCCAAGTATCGAATGCCTTTATTCAAACCACTTAAAGAAGACAGCATATAGGATATGAAGACGACTAAAATGATGATTAGCTGAACTCTAAACGAGCTCTTTATGTTGAAAACGGACTCAAGCCCGCCACTCATTTGCAAGATACCGAGACCCAGTGACGTGGCAATTCCCATGACAGTCGCAATAACCGCGAAGGAATCGATTCCAATCTTCACTTTTTTGTTTTTTCCTAGTAACGGTTCCAAAGCGGTTGAAATGAGTCCATCCTTTTTCTTGCGGAACTGTAAAAAACCAATGACTAAACCCACGATACCGAAAATCGCCCATTGGGATATGCCCCAGTGAAAAAACGAATACCCCATTGCAATACGTCCAGCCTGTTCAGATTGAGACGCTATGCCACGGATTGGAGAAGTGAAAAAATGACTCATCGGTTCTGCAACACCCCAGAAAACAAGTCCGACTCCGAATCCGGCTGAGAATAGCATGCCAATCCACGTGAAAAATGGAAAGTCTGGACGTTCCTCATCTCCTCCAATCCTAATTGCTCCGTATTTACTAATCGCTAGACCGGCTAAAAATACAACGATGATGAAAACCGTGAGTAAGTAGAACCACCCAAAGTTTATCGTTGTAAAATCGTATAATACATCTGCTACATATCGGAACTTAACTGGTATTGTCGCACCTAATACTACAAGCACAAAAATTACTGACGCCGAAATTGAAAATACTGGATTCTTCCAAAACTTCTTGTCCAAAGATAATCGCCCCTTATTAAATCCTTAATAATGGTATACCCTAAATTACTAGCATTAAAAGCACATTTAGTATTATTTTAGGATCAATATGAATGACGCAATTCAGACAATTCACTAGTGTGACAGGTTTCACTAGACGTCAGGCACCTATGCACGACGATATTCCGACAATTCAATACAACTACATTTTTATAAATTTAGGTACCTGAAGTGTAGCAGATGTGTTCCACTATGAATGTCTTTGTCAAATGCACGGTAGATATTTTATTCCGTGTATAGTGCAATGTAAAACTCCTCGAGAATTCTACAAAAATAGGGCAGGAAACAAGGCGAAATAGTAGCGCGCAATACATCCGGACTGTGTTGAGCCGGTTCGTCAAATACGAATTTCTAACAAATGAATCAACCAGGGAAAATAGGTTCATGACCATTGTCATTTGTAACTCTTACTAAAGAAGCCCTCACAAACAGCTAACAACTACTAAGTACTATAAGAAAGGAAATAATATAAGAAAAGCTACTTTCTTTCAAAAAAACTGTGTCGTGGTGTGGGTATCACGGGTACTACTTTTTAACCCGAAATTTACTATGAACAAAACTAATCATCATTTACTATTTACAATAGAAATTTCATGAAGTACTATTATGCTAAACGATATATCGTTACACATAATACTGCGCGGCATAATAACTTGAAATGTGAAAGAAGGAATGTAAGTAATGGCATATAATGGGGGACCGATGACTGAAGCTATGTATTATGTGCTGCTAGCATTAATGCATCCCAACTATGGGTATCAGCTGATGCAAGCAATTACAGAAGTTTCGAATGGCAGATTAAAAATGGGCCCGGGGACACTTTACGGAGTACTCTCACGGATGCAAAAAGATGGCCTTATTTCATTAGCAGAAGATGATGGTAGAAGAAAGACCTATCAAATTACATCAGAAGGGGAGCATGCATTAAGAACAGAGTATAGTCGATTAAAATCCTTAATCCAAGACGGAAATATTTTAGAGATAGGTGATGAGAATGAATAAGACGGTTCGTAAACTTCGTCCAAGTGATTATTGGCGAATCGGTGAACATGAAAGCTGGTTTCAAGACATGGCTGCAAAGGGATTCCATCTAAAAAAGATGGGGTTACGTTTTGTTCATTTTGTTAAAGGTGAACCGGAAAAAATGAGGTATAGAATCGATATAACAATAAATAAGAGGATTACACCAGAACAGATTGAGATGTATGCGGATAGTGGATGGGATTATGTGACAGGCCATCAATATTTTCAAGTGTACGCATCACCTGTTGAACGCGGTGCACCAGAGCTACATACAGACCCTGCCGAGCAGTCTTTTACATTAAAGGCACTGGGCAAAAAATTAGTCTTTAATGCTGTTATGGTTGTTGCCGCGTTACTTTTAACGATTGGCATGTTATCTGCAATTTGGTTTCTTGATGGAACACCGACCTTTGTTTTGGTTGAGGGGTTAGTTATTCAACAAACGCTTTTATTTATTCTATTTATATATCCGGCCTATATTTCACTGCAAGCAGCCTTATCCATTCATGCTTTACGAAAAGATCTGATTGAAGGAAAATCGATTAATCATCATGCCCCATGGAAGAAGCGCTATCGATTAAATTCGGTTATCACATTCCTATTTACAATCGTTGCTGGACTTAGTGCCATCGTTCCAATCGGGCAGCTTATAAAAAGTAATACAGCAACATTGCCAGAAGCAAATCTTGACTTACCGATTGTCAGATTAGCAGATGTAGAGCAGAATCCTGCTTTGGTTCGGGGAGAAGCTTACTATATGGGAGACGATGTTGATTGGAGCAACCGCTATACGTATAATTGGAGTCCGTTAGCGCCAATCAAATATGAATCAGATGAACACGGTGTTGTTCCCGGGAAAATGTGGGGGGATGGGAGTGGTGAATATTCACCGAGTATTAACACAATGGTTTATCAGTTACGTGTACCAGCTTTAGCAGACAATCTAATTGCTGATTTAATAAAAAGATATAATTATGAATATAGCGATGATGATTTTGTTGAAACAAAGCATGCAGACCTCAACCTTTTAATCGTTCATGAGGAAGATGATTTTAAAGAAGTATTTGCTTCGAAAGGAAAAGCTGTCATATATGTTCGTTATTATGGGTATGCGGATATAAATCCAGTAATAGAAAATATAGTAGATAAGATTAAGTTAATTGCGGAGTAATACTAGAATTCGATTTGTTATTGGTTGAATAGAACTTTAACAGTGTAAGGAAAAATCAATTTAAAAGAATCACTGGATACGTTGATTGTAGAATTATTCAAAAGTTAAATAACATTATTTTACCCCCATCATCAATGAGAATGGGGGTATGCTTGTTTGATGAATAAATAATAAATAACATAATTTTAGGTAGCTACGGGGAACTATTCAGTGAATACTAAACAATTGTATGATAATGCAAAATAAATCAATACCTATGCGATTTTCTTTACTATTTGTATATTCTTTTGAATGTGTGAATTACTCGCCTTTTCGGTCTGACACAAGTGTCCCTTTTTATTCTCCCTTACTTATACCTATTTACTATTTCTTCTGGAATATGACAATAATCATTTGGACATCTAGCTAACCTATCTTGATGTTCTTCTGCACTTCTTACATAGTTTGTAAGAGGTAATACTTCAACAACTATAAGGTCATAATCATTTCTCTTACCAAGAAACGCCTTCGCCTCTTTTAAGTGTTCAGGCTTATCACTATATACGCCTGTTCTGTATTTCTCGCCAACATCCTGTCCTTGTTTATTCAAACTGTACGGATCAATGATTTCAAATAAATACCCCATTAATTCCCTGATTGTTACAACTGTCGGATCAAATCCAGTTTTTACACATTCGGCGTACCCATCATAATCACCCTCAAGTGTATGACTTGTTCCATTAGCTCTTCCTGCTTCTGTAAACTTTACTCCAGGTAACGTTTTTATAAAAGCTTGTACTCCCCATAAACATCCACCTGCAAAATATACTATTTCCATATTGACCCTCCTCTTTGTTTAATAAACCAAAAAATTTAATCCAAGTAAATAGGATGTGAAAACTGAAGTCGCTAAGTCAGCTACCTATTAAAATAATGACGAATTTTCTTCTTCCACATTATGGCGCGTATACAGAACATTTATATTGCTTAAAATTAGTCAAGTTTGTATAGCAAGTATAACATTCCCATTTTTGAAAAGTGTGTTTTTTATTCTTGATCATCAAGAAGGTATGAGGTGGTAAAGCCTTTGTCACTAGGTGGTAAAAAACATGTCACGAGTAGTACCTATCGTTTTTTGTAATCAAGACAAACACACACTTCCGCATTTGCATATAAATTAGTAAAAAGGCAGGCGGTGATGATATGGAAAAAACAAGCATCTAATCCTAGGGTGAAGTCCCCGAGATCTAGATGGTATCCGATTGAGGGACGTATTAATGTTAATTGCCCACCCATCAATGAAATTATTAAAGAATAATAACTACGATGAAAATGAGATTTTGGCATTACTGACTGCAAACCCAGCAGCACTTTTAGGTAAAAAAGATCACTTTGGGAGATTAGAACCAGGATTAGATGCCAACTTTCTAGTGGCAGAAGGTATTCCGGGTCTGGAAATTACCAGTGTTGAAAAAATCAGTAAAGTTTTCTTTCGAGGACAAAAGGTAATTGATCGTAAAAAATAAGTTAAAATCAGCCATCATCATCACCTCAATATGGACTTTTAATAAAAGGAGAGTTTAGTTTGTCTATTAAGCAGCCTGACCATGTAATTACACAGGCTTCAGTCCTGTAAAAATGAAAAGCCACTGATAATTGTTCTATCAGTGGCAGCAACTGGAACCAGATTCAATAAATAGTGGGTTATCCTTTGCGACAACTACGGGCTATGTCGATGGATGTGCTACTTGATAGGGAAGAAAAGCTTCGTGCTTCCAGGGATGAACAAAGCATAGGTCTACCAATGAAGTGGGGTAGGGGAATCAAAGAAAAAGCATGATCCTTGGATTAAAGGACCATGCTTTTTCCAATCCCCAATAAAAATGGGGTGCACTCGGAAAATTTGATAGTTTTAAATTACGCAAACTGTTCTTTCTGACGATTATTCGAAGTTCTTTCGTCTATCCAGTTCGTTACTTCTGACTCGATTAGCCCCTTTGGCCCTACAGTCGCAAGATGTTAGGTACGCGATCTGTATGTTAAAGTCAGTTATTCAATTGCACTTATAACAAAAAATGGACCATTTACTGCTTGATAACACATACTGATTTGGAACCAAAGTACAGGGTTCTTAACAAATGTACCGCTCGTCAGTAAAGCAAATTTTCCGCCAAGGCTGTGCAGTTCATCCTCAGAATCGCTCGTAGGTTACCCGTCTACGCGTTTACGCGTTTCATCCTTCGGTAGTTCCGCCTTGTAATCTAAGTATACCCAGTAGGAGATTATGATAAACCACTTTAAACCAAAAATATAAAAAAATTTTTGTTTTAAATTTTAGCTACCTATTCAGTAAAAAAAAACTCAAGTCTATAATAATATCAAGTAAATCAATATCTATACGGTTTTTCTTAGTTTTTTGTATAATTTCTTGAATGTGTATATTGATCATAATTGTTTCTGACACAGCGGTGCCTCTTTTAGTATAGCGGTTACAACAAGCCCGTTCAGTAATCCATTTGTTTCGGATGTTGATGGGACAGGTATCAATTTGTACTTCTGAAAATAAAAGCCCCTGAACATCTAGTTCAGGGGCGTAGTAACTGATTATTTTAAATCTGAAACTTTGACGAAGGTATAGCCTTCACTTTGCAAGTAGGCTAAAACTGCGTCGAGGCCGTCTGCTGTCGATTGATGGATATCATGCATAAGGATGGTACTTCCGTCTTTCGTCGCACTTTTAATTTTAGCTAGAAGTTGGTTTGGATCACGGTCTTTCCAGTCAAGTGAATCGACATTCCATAAGATGACAGGTAAGTTTGTTTGGCTGCGAACAGCCTCGTTTACTGCGCCATAAGGGGGTCTGAACTCAGTTACTTTCTGACCAGTAATATTTTCAATAATGGCAGATGTCTTGTAGATTTCATTGTGCACCTTTTCTGCGCCTAACTTTGTCAAATCAAGATGACTCCATGTATGATTTCCAAGCTCGTGGCCTGCTTCCTGTACTTTTTTTGCGATATCTGGGTTTTTTTCAACCATGCTGCCAAGCATGAAAAATGTTGCTACTGCATCGTATTTATTCAACGTCTCAAGAATTTGCATCGTCACTTTCGGGTGGGGTCCATCGTCGAATGTGAGGGCAATTTTCTTAATGCCGTTGTCATGCTCTTCTTTGGTGATTGAATTTTCGGCAGAATCTACAATTACCGATTGGAATTCCTCGGTTAGTATGTTGTTTACATCACTCAACGGAATTGCAATAACCGGTGGACCGACTTTACCTGCTGCCAATTCATATTTATCAAAATAAAAAATCAGTGATTCATCTGTGATTGCGAAATTATCGAAGTTGGCCCAGGTTGGTTCCGTCTGGATATGAACTTCTTCTGGGAAAATGTAGTCTGCGATCAATGGATCATTGTATATTGCTTCACGTACTAGGGGAGAAAGAATCTCAAGGTGTTCCGAATTGTGTCCGAGTACATCCGAGATTGTTAAACTTCCTCCTGTTTTAGGATTCAAATGGAATGATCGAATCCTAGTCTCTTCGTTAGGCTTGCCAGTTGTACGACTGTCGGTCAGAACAAAAGAATAGTTTCCTGAACGATGGGTAAGAATATCTAAAGAAATGTTCATTTTTCTTTTCAATTTACTACCGTCATGTTTATTCAAGTAACCTCGCTTTGCATCTTTTATGTAACTAGTAATAGCTTTATTGAAAGGACTATGTAAACTTTGGGGATATTGAATGGAAAATGGTGTGTATAAGTCATTCGAAGTTTCAGTACTAATTTTAATAGCTGGATAATTTGAGTCAGTAGTATCGACCACTACCGGAGCCTGAGTTGTAGTTTTTTTATTTTCAGGGGGCGAAGCAGTCTCCTTCTTGGCAGTTAGTGAAATTAAACTGATAGCGGATACGGTTAGTGCGATGATAACAATTGAAAATGTAACGTCAATCCAAAAGGAACGACGATTACGATGCGTTTTTTTCAAGTTAAAAACTCCTTTACTGTTTATAGAAAGTTAGACGGGGGAGTCTCGTTAATAGTTTTAAGAAATTATATATTTTTGTCGAAATTTATCATTAAATATACTTTGATAATATGCCACTAGCGTTACATGAACGTGAACGAGTGTTATGTCTACTAGACATGAAAACAGTTAAATAACCATTCGAATTAAGAACCCAAATAACGAGAAAAATGAAGAAACTCCCCACAACTTGCAGTAGGGAGTTTACGCTTTCATTCAAATTTACTTTATAGGGATTTCGACAAAGGCTATAGTCTCTAATTCATTTATTGAATCAATTGAGAATTTCCCGTTATAGCTATTCACAACTTCCTTCACAATAAATAAACCTTGCCCTCTTATTTTTCCTTGTTCTGCTTTTTTTGTTGTATATCCTTGTTTTAAAATATGTTCATTCTCAATAATTTTAGGCCCAGTATTCGTAATCTTAAATACATACTTCGTAACATCCGTTTTACAGCTAATTGCTATTTTACGTTCAGCTTCAGGTAATGCAATTGTTGCATCAATTGCATTATCAATCAAATTCGACAGTATTATAATTAAGTCTGTTGTTTTTATTTTATCAAATGAATCATGAGAAACCGTAAAATTCATATCAATATGATAATTTTGTGCAGCCAGTTTCTTTGTTTGCAATAGGATTGAAAGTCCAGGATGATCAATACTTAACTTTAGAGATTCTATTGGCATAACTTCTTTAGACAAAGATGATATGTATTGCTGGGCCTGCTTTGATTCCCCTAGTTGAAGTAGTCCGTGTAAAACCTGAATATGATTGGTAAAATCATGTCTTATAGAAGATATGGAAGTGATTAGCGTTTTAAGTTCAGCTTGGTATGTATCTTCTGTATACCCGACTTCCTTTGCCACTTCTTTTTGATACCATCTTTGCAATAGTAAGAAGGATCCGATAGCGACCAAAATAAAGACACCATTAAAGACGAAGAGAAGGATATTGTTTTTCAGTACTTTCCCTTTAATTTCATTAAGTGTATCAACACTAATATCGATACCTAAGTAGCCCATGATCTTTCCTGCCTCATCCTTTATAGGTACTCCAACAGAAAGATAAGAGCCATGATCGGGATCTTCAATTACATTTGTAACATATGTATTACCTTCATAGGCTCTTTTGACCTGCTTTTCGGGTACTGTACAAGGCACTCCAATATCATAGATTTCTTCTAATCCCTTGTTGAATCCGCTTATCATTACGTTCGATACTTTTGGATTATCGATTTCCAATGTATATACAAATAATGCACCCAGTTTTTCTCTAGCATCAACTAAGTAGTTTGTTAATTCCCAATAATAGTCGTTTTTCGCGGGATTATTCAAAAATTTCCGATATGTTTCTTTATCTATCGCAGTCGCAATGGATTCTGCTGCTACAAGATTTTGATTGCCGATTGACTCTTCAACCGTCTTTTTCATCTTCACGTAAGAGGTAAAGACATTTAAACTTGTAAACAACAATAACAAGACAGTAGATAATACTAAAATTAGTTTTATTTTACGGTTTTTCATTTAAACTGTACTTCCTCTACTTTTTATTGAAAGTTATGCTTATGAAATTAAGAACTTTCTTTTCAATACTAGCATTAAACTTTCATATTTTCTTGTTGACATTGCTTGTTTATCCTACTGTACTATAATCACAAAGTCCAATGTTAGCGTTCGCTGCTTGGGCTATCGAACCAGTCGCTCGGTTATTAATAGGCCTAATCACATAGTTGGCGAGATTCACGTCGAGAAAGAACTCGCCATACATTCGTAGCGAGACTTGGAGGGCTACTGGTAACATTATACTTTTAGCGTGGACAGTTAGGTAGCGGGCTGAAAGCTACATTTTTATCCTTCGTCAAAGGAAAGAAGGATAAAACCTCTCTGGAATGCGAGCGCGAACTAGTCTATTGTAGGTTGGCATTAAAGTCATCATCTTGTGTCATCAACTAAACTCTTTGTATTAATCATAGCATAACCTTCATTAATTGGATAAATCAGGGGGATAGATTGAGTGGATGGGGGAGGATTCACCGGAGAATGTCGAGACACGTTATCAAATGGTTAAAACGATATCATGAGGATTTAGACGGGAGTATTCAGTTACAGCGTGTGTATGAATTAGGGTTTCCAAAAGCGAACTTGTGAAGGATGTTTTGTGCTTGAATTTCTGGAAAACACTTAACTTATAATAAATTACCACCATTTTTGATTACATGGAAAAACCCGAATTATAAAAATAAGCGCACCATTTTGGTACGCTGTATTTCGAAAAAAAGCACAAAGAATTGCAAAGGATATTGCAGACGCTAACCTGATTTGACGTGGAGTATCTACGTGGTCGTTGTGTATTGTTACATTGCACCAGCATCCAATAATAGTTGCTCAATCTTTTTGAACCCTTTTTTTCGTGCATGTTGTAGAGGGGAGACATTATTTTTATCAGGAATAGTTATATCTGCACCGTTATCTATAAGTAATTGTACAGTTTCCTGTTGTACTTTGTTGCCATTATTTAAAATGATTGCTTCTATTAAGGCTGTCCAACCGAGATTGTTTACATGATTAACATCAATATCAGTTGAAGCGAGAAGTTCTTTGATAACGTCGAGATAGCCATGTTCGGAGGCGGGGATGAGAGCAGTTCCTCCATATCGGTTGGTAATAGTTGGGTCTGCACCGGCTTCGATTGTTAACTTTAGAATGTCTAAGTACCCCTCTGCGCCAGCATACAAGAAAGGATTGTTTTTCATGTCATCTTGGATATTGACGTCTGCACCGGCTTTAATTAAGACTTCTGCTGTGGCAACGTCATTATTATACGTAGCTAACATAATGGCAGTACGACCGTTTTCATCCTGTACGTTAATATTTGCCCCTTTAGTAATCAGTTTACTTACGGTATTTGTCTCTTTAAGTTCAACCGTATTAAGTAATTCTTGGTTCAAAGTATTTTCCTCCTTTTTCTGTTCGGTGGGCATACTCTTCCCACCTGGAACGCAACCTTGCACAATAAGAATACTTCCTACCAGCATAATCAACCACTTCTTCATATTATTACGAAGAACACCCACTACACGAGCTACAACTACTCCCAGAATCAGAGTCCCCTCCGTCCGAAGGAGCACTTGGCGTAGCTCCGGCGTCTGTTCCCACTTCAAACGAATTCACATTGGTGACAATCTCGTTCCATTCTTCTTTATAATCGAAGTCAGCTGCAAAGCCTGGAGATCCGTCTACGGAAGTACCATCCACCTTTTTCTTCTTTAATTGAACTGTGTCATAGTCATATAAGGCGAATAGTGAGGTACCATACCAATAGCCGTCTTTTCGTTTAACTCGCTTTCCTTGGTTTCCATTTGTCTTCATCGCTTGTTGTCGTGCAAATTTGAGAAAGGTAGCCAATGTATATGTCGAGGAGGCATTGGATGAGTGACGCCCAAATGACTCAATGATTCCTTTTGGATCATTCACTATACGCTCTATCCATTTTGCGTGTTCTTTCTTTTTTTGCATGAATTTCCCCCATAAATGCGAGCGGGAAGTAACGTTGAAAAAAGAAAGATATAACATGTCAAACCAAGCACGTTCAATTGGAAGAAGTGTTGGCGTTTCATGAGGGTGATGTTCAATCTGTTCACCAATAAAGTCTAAACAGAATTGATTATACAGTTCCTCTTCTTCTAAAAAGAAGTGCCAAATATCGTCTACATTTTTGGAAAACATCGGAAGTCTTTTTGAGATGCCTGCTAACAAAAGAAATTTTTTGAGTTCATACCACCGTTCTCGCAGTTCCACATCTGTTAGAGTGTGTTTTTTATTCTTTACGCGCACATTTACAGTTTTCTCAATCTTCATTGACCAGGCTCGATTGAATTGACGGAAAAATTGTTTTGTCTCTATGTCTGCCCATGGCGGAGCAGTCAATTTCTTTGAATAGAAGTATGTTCGACTCTTCATTACAAAAAAAAGGTGTGGACATACAATAACAAGAATAATACCTACAAATATTAAGTATAGTTCCATTTACTTTTCCCCCTTGCGTAATGCTGCTCTATTGTGTAAGAAGTGAATATAGAGTCTTTATATTTATAGCAATTTTACCATAAAATTCATTTGTTTGTTTATTCGGGTGCGTTTAATTTTTTATACCCGTGTGTGACACTATTCTGTGAATATAAAACGACTGTATAATAATACAAAATAAATCAATTCCTATGCGGTTTTTCTTTATTTTTAGTATGATAATTCCAATGTGTGAATTGTCCGTCTTTGGTTCTGGCACAGGTACCTCTCACTATTTTTAAGCACATTTAGCAAAGGTATAATATTTAAAATAACGAAGGATAAACAAGCCTAATTCCTCCTTCTTTCATGTTGTCATTGGTATGATGGCTAAGATTGCAATATAACAATGCATCGTATTAGAATGAGTAAAGGAGTGATGTATAAATGAAGAAATTTATTAATGCGAATATCTATGGGGATCCAGAATCCCATGAATTTTTAGTGGAAAACGGTCAGTTTAAAGCAATCGGTAATGATTTAAACCACGCAGGTGAAGTGATCGATTTACAAGGTTGTTTGGTGTTGCCCCCTTATGTTGACCCTCATTTACACTTAGATTATATCTTTTCAGGGCTAGGAGAAGGAAATGCGAATGTTTCGGGTACGTTATTTGAAGGGATACAGCGTTGGAGTGATAATAAGAAATCATTGACTGAAGAAATGGTGCGTGGACGTGCGATTAAAGGAATTCAAAAAGAATTGAGTAAAGGCGTTCAATTCATTCGTACCCATGTAGATATTACTGATCCTAATTTAACAGGGATGAAAGCTTTAATTAAACTGCGCGAAGAATTGAAAGATATCGTTACATTACAACTTGTAGCATTTCCTCAGGAAGGGTTCTTCAGATACGAAGGTGCAGAACGTTTAATGGAAGAAGCACTTAAAATGGGTGCTGACGTAGTAGGAGGAATTCCACACTTTGAAATATCTTATGAACATGGTGTTGAATCTTTGAAGCGTATTGTCGATATGGCAATAAAAAATAATGTGATGATTGATATTCACTGTGATGAAAACGATGATCCAAATAGTCGGTTTTTAGAAGTGTTAAATGCGCTTGTTATGGAAAAAAACTATGGTGAATATACAACAGCAAGTCATACATGTAGCTTCGGTTCAGTTGATAACAGTTATGCAAATAAAATGTTAGGTTTATTTAAAGAATCAAAAATCAACTTTATTTCTTGTCCAACTGAAAACGCACATTTACAAGGACGTGGCGACAGTTATCCTAAACGTCGTGGCTTAACACGAGTAAAAGAGTTATTAAACAATGGAAATAATGTAGCATTTGCCCAAGATTCAATTGCGGATTACTGGTATCCATTAGGCAATGGAAATATGATGAATATTTTAGACAATGGTATCCATTTAGCACATTATACACACATTGATGAAATCAATAAGGCGTTCAACCTGATCACATACCACGGTGCAAACCTTATGAGAGTTAACGATGAGTATGGAATTGAAGTGGGAAAACCAGCTAACTTTATCGTTTTAGATGCACAAGATACTTATGAAGCAATTCGTGAGCGTGCAGAAGTAATTGCGTCAATTCGCAATGGTAACTATCTGTTTAGACGTGAACCACGAAAAAATGAAATAGAAATAGATTTCTTAAAACAATAATAAGATTCCTTGATCGTTGCTAACTATTTTAATCGTAATTGTCAAATAACGGCCATCCATATAACAGGTGGCCGTTATTTGACGATTGCTTTTCTATTTCTTTTGTCTATATGTACCCTAACCGATTTTCAACTTCCATTGCTGCTAGTTTCGGCTCATCCTCTTTTTAAAACCTCTTTATTTGATTTGTCTAGGTTTATTGGTGATAGGGTAGTTCGGCAATAATCGGGAATAGCTAGTATGCATACTAGGTAAGTCTGCTCAGTAAACTATCCTCCACCGATTTTGTATCAAATGGTGCTTTTGTTAGATACTTAAGACTGAAAAACAGTTTTGGGTTGTTCCTTCCATATCTTTTGATACGAACATGTTTGTTTGAATGGCAGACACCCTATGTATAATATTTATACTTGATATACTAATTATACTCGTTTATACTTAAAGTAATAGTTGGAGGTGTTACTTATTAAAGTATGTCCTTATTTAGAATCCAGCTTCGAGATTTTGGGAAGGCGTTGGAATGGGCTTATTATTCATTACTTATCAAATTGTCCCAATTTCACTGCTCATTTTTCTCAAATGAAGCGCGATTTAAACGATATTACCCCTCGGTCACTTTCGTTGAAATTGACCGAGCTTACTGAATGTGACTTAGTGGAAAAAATAGTGACAGCAGGAACTCCCGTTATAATTACGTATCATCTAACTGAAAAAGGACAACAACTTGCAATTGCCCTACAGCCAATACAAGCGTGGGCACAACAAAATATTGAACTTGATTTGTCCAATCACCATAAAGAAAAGGGGAATATAAATGGAAACGAAAAATAACATGATTTGTGATTTAGAAACTGGCATATGTGGGCCAGGTGGGGACGACACTGCCACAATGGAGTTTATCGATTTGTCGACACAGAAAAAAAAGGTTGAACTTTATTACGTAACGGATCCAATCTGTTCGCATTGCTGGGCATTAGAACCGGTCCTTCGAAAGTTTGTCGATCAGTACGGGCACTATTTTAATATGCACACGCTTATGGGCGGGTTGCTTGAAAATTGGGATGGCTTCACAGACGCGAGCAATGGCATTTCTAGTCCATCAGATGTTGCTGGTCATTGGAGAGAAGTCGGTGAACACTCCCGCATGCCGATTGATGGAACTGTTTGGTACGATAATCCAATCGAGTCGTCTTTTATCCCTTCCCGAGTGTATAAGGTAATTCAAGAAAAAAGTCCTGAGCTAGCAAACACATTTTTACGACGTGCACGAGAAGAGGTTTTTGCTTTTAATAAAAACATTGCACGAGATGAAATTTTAATTAATCTTGTCAATCAAGTTGGGCTTGATGGAGAAGAAATCCTTAATCAATCAAAGCTTCCAGAAGCAAATACGTCATTACATGAAGACTTCCAACTCGTCCGTGAGTTAGGTGTCCGCGGATTCCCAACAATCGTCATGGTAAATGAAGAGCAAAAAGGGGTTCGAATCGTGGGTGCCCGGACTTTTGAGGAATACACCAATGCACTCCAACAATTACTACCAAATGAAACGTTAAATCCGAAGCAATTAACCAATTTAGCTCAATTACTTGGCAAAGAAAAATTATTATTTTCACGCGAAATTGAAGAATATTATTCAATTGAGGAAAAAGATGTGACTCCATTTATTCAAAAGCAGTTGTCACAAGATGTTTATGAAACAAATGAAATCCTTGGCGAGCAATACATTCAAGTAAAATAACTGTGGTAGACGAGTAAGTATTAAAATGAAAAAGGAGACTTGAAATGACTTATTTATTACAAGTAGATTTCCAAATGGAAGGTCCATTTGGAGAAGAAATGTCAAAAGGCTTTGCTGAATTGGCTCAAAGCATTAATGATGAGCCAGGTATGATCTGGAAAGTTTGGACAGAAGATGCGGCGGCAAAAGAAGCTGGAGGCGTCTATTTATTCGAAACAAAAGAAACGGCCCAAGCCTATTTAGAAATGCACTCGGCCCGGTTAACGTCTTTCGGGATTCAATCTATTCGTGGCAAGATTTTCGAGATTAATGTGCCATTATCTATGATTAACAATGGTCCAATCGAAAAATAAATTATAATAACAACAAAATCGACTTTCCAATGGAGAGTCGATTTTGTTGTATACGATATAGAAAGAGGTGATGGCGTGTTTCTGTTGGACGTATTAAAATTTCTTTTTAAAGTATGATGTTTTTTTCAGCGCGATACATACTGGAATCGCGATAAGCAAACCTACAACGTTTTGGATGATGTCTCCAGGAATTGATGCCAAAGGAGCAATCCAACTTTTGAACATAATCGCTTGCCCGATATAGTATACTGCAATCATCACGGGCATTGAAACAACTGCTCCCAAAATGTTTAACCCAATGTTGTCGCCTCTATGGCCCTTAGACCAAGCGATTTTACCGACGATTAGGCCTTGTATTGCGCGGGAAATAATTGTCGTTGGTGCCCAAATTGCCCAGCCACCTAAGATATCGAATAAGCCCATCCCGATTGCTCCAGCAAGTGCCCCTTTTTTAGGACCGAATAAAATCGCTGCGATGAAAAGCACAGATGTCCCTAAGTGAATCAGTCCACCTTGCCCAAATGGTAATTTAATATTAATCATTGTTGCGGTGAAAATAAGTGCTGCTAAAATTGCGGTAATGACTAAATCAAATGTTTTCGTTCGTGGTTTTGTATAGACTTGATTTTGTATATGTTGCATCTGCATCTTCCTCACTTTAATGAATTTTTTAATTGCTTTAACTTTAGCAAAGTGCTGACTATTGTTAAAGTGCCAATTTCATTAAAATGTAAGGGGTCAGATTGTTTTGTCTGTAAAGTAATAGTTATTTCAATCTCTATTAATTGGTGCATTTTCGTCATTGCCTTATTATGATACGATGAAGAGAGTATAAGTAGGATTAGTTAGGTGGCGAATAGGATTAAAAAAGTTGCTGTAATTCAGGATATGTCATCCTTTGGGAAATGCTCGTTAACGGCTGCAATACCTGTTCTATCAGTGATGGGGGTTCAGGCAGTGCCATTGCCAACTGCGATTTTAACGGCGCAGACTGGGTATCCAAGCTTTTATTGTGAGGATTTAACGCCAACAATGGACTATTTTGTTGAGGAATGGAGAAAGCTTGGTGCAACCTTTGATGGTATTCATACAGGCTTTGTGACAGGAAAAGAGCAAATTGATAACATATTTCAGTTTTTACACGTGTTTCATTCGAGTGAAACGAAGCTGCTTGTTGATCCGGTAATGGGCGACACGGGCGAGGTATATAAAATGTTTACAGGCGAGTTGCTTGATCGTATGAGGGATTTAGTGCAGTGCGCTGACATTATTACGCCAAATATTACAGAGTGTTGCTTGCTTACAGGGGTGTCGTATGAGAAGCTTCAGAGCTATAAAAATGAGTCGGATTATATTCAGGTGCTAGAGGAGGCGGGCCATCAGCTACAACATGTAACAGGGGCAAACGTGATAATTACTGGTTTGAATCCGCCTTCAGCAGATGCGAACAAGCGCTATGTAGGCAATATGTATGTAGATGCAAATCATTCCTATTATCGTATGAGAGATTATAACGGCGAGAGCTATTCGGGAACGGGTGATTTGTTTGCATCAGTCATTATGGGTGGTATGATGCGGGGACAGGATTTAGTGGAGTCAATGAAGCTTGCGGAGGCGTTTTTAGCCGCTGCGATTGAAGCAACGTCAAAGGAGCAAGTTCCGCGCGAGGCGGGCGTGAATTTCGAACAATTTTTGCGCATGTTGCTTTAGTAGGTTGACAGTTACCTGCAAAATTCGGACAAGGTACTGAATCCTTTCTGAATTGATAGTTTGTCTGTCACCTATGATGACATACAAGAGCAGTGTACTTCCTTGGAATGAGGAGGTATACTGCTTTTTGCGTATTTAAAGAAAATGGAGCGGAGATGGTTCATACAAGATTGTTAGGTACGCTGTGCACCAAGATATTTTGACTATTCTCCGTGAATACATATTTATGAACTAGAGATTAGATTAGGTGCTGATAATCTAATCTCTGTTGTCTTTTTATACAATTGGGTGAATTTTTTGTTGCACAGGCACACACATAATTAAAATACCTTGTTATTCATCGGCTTTGTTCAAAATGACATAGATACTCGTTTTTTCGGAGCTAGTATTTTTGAAAGCAATCATCAAGTTTCCATTACAGTGAATGAGTTCATCTTTCATGATTGTCGTTTCTTGGTCATCTATCGTAAACACACCATTCCCTTGAATCGCGAGAGCTGTTAAATTCATACCAGGATGCTTATGAGCAGGCATTTCTTGACCCGGAAAGAAGTTTAACACGAATGCGACGCTATCCGCTTTTGTATAGATATTTTTCTTGGTAAATCGTTTTTCATCAAACTCTTGATAGTCTAACAGGGATTTTTTCTCCATATTAATCCTCCTCTTAATCTCTTCTCACCTCAATCATAATGCAGTTGAAAGAAATTTCAATTAAGATGATTCAATTTTTGGTGCATCTTTTTAAAAAAACTTTTGAAACTTTTGAAACTTTTTCTGGAATTCTCCGTCTGTACGTTACTTAATTGACAACGGAGGTAAGGGGATGAGGAAGAATTCTAGTAAAGTGCCGTTATTGGTGTGCTTGATTGTATGTATTATGAGTATTGGTTCGATATGGATTTTGGTTAAATCGGAAGGAAGAGTTTTTGCGCAGGGTAAGGAAGGGGAGCGGTTTGTCACGAAAAGGGAATTTGAGCGGGTGCTTATATTACAGGAGCGCCAGCCGATTTATATGAAGGGGAATGTTGTGACTCAGATTGGCGTGTTGGAGGCGAATCAGCCTGTTGCTGTAACAGGTGAGGATGAGGCGTATTATGAGCTTCGATTGGGAAATATGACTACTTTTGTCCGTAAGGGGCAGGCGAGGGTTGAAAAAAAGAAGCTTTCGACACTTGTCCATACGGAGCGGTTGGCTGCTGTTCATACGCTGAAAAAGACCGCAGTTTACGAGGATGCTAACTTACAAAGTGGCGTCATCCTTGAATTGGAAGAAGGCTATCGCTATCCGGTCGTACGTGAGGAAGAGGATTGGTATATCATTACAATAGGAGAGCGGCCGGGATATATTTCTAAGCAGTCTGTTGCAATGGATGCGGGTCTGCCGGTGCTTGTATACCATCAGGTTTTGCCGCGTGAGATGATGAGAACGATGGATAGTACGATTTCCTTAGAAGCGTTTGAGCAACAAATGGGGTACTTGTCGGATCATCATTTTGAGACGCTGACGGCACATCAGCTTTATGATTATTTGGAGGGGCGCCTTGTTGTACCGAGCAAAGCAGTGCTCATTACATTCGACGACGGTTTATTATCGACGAAGGAGTATGCATATCCCATTTTAAAGCAATACGGGTTTAGTGCGCTTCAGCACATTATTTCCTCGCGTACAGGGCGGGCGCAGGGAGAGCAGCTGTTTGATGCGGATGGCCCGCTACAGTTTTTTACCGCAGCGGATATAGAAGAGCTGGCGGATGTTTTCCAGTTCGAAGCACATACATATGAACTGCATTCACTTAATACGGTTTTGGGTATAGGTATTGCGTTAGAACGTTCAAAAGAAGAGATACTTCTGGATATACAGCAAAATATCGAGCAAGTGCCTGGAGCAGTTTCATTAGCCTATCCGTATGGGCATTATAATAAGGATTTCATCGTGGCAGCTAAAGAGGCAGGGGTGTTGATTGGCTTTACGACGACCGAGGGGTATGCAAATAGGCATACTTCAAATTATGAAGTATGCCGATACGGAATGACAGAGAAAAAGTCGTTTGAGCAATTTGTTGCGTATGTGGAGGGGGACATGACGTGGCCATAGGAGAGGGCGAGGGTTCGTAAATGAGTACTATTGATCAACTAATCGATGAGCATTCGCGTTATTTAGTACGCATCGCTTATTTATATGTGAAGAATTGGTCGACTGCGGAAGATATTGTACAAGAAGTATTTGTTACGTATTTTCAAAAGAGTGATCAGTTTCGCAATGAGGCATCATTGAAGACCTATTTAACGAAAATGACAGCCAATCGTGCAAAAGATTATTTGCGCTCGTGGAAGCATAAAAAAGATGTGCTGTTCGATACAATCTTTGTTTCGGTAAAAGGTGCAGAAGAAGTAGTGTTGGAGCAAGAGCGGCTGGCTACACTTGAAAAAAATCTTTTCCAACTGCCGTTAAAATACCGTGAACCTTTACTATTGTTTTATTATGACGAGCAATCTATAGCGGAAATAGCAAACTATCTACAGCTGAATGAAAATACCGTGAAAACACGGCTACGAAGGGCGAAGCAACAGCTAAAGGGATTTTTTGAGGGAGAGGACGAGGAGGTAGTGAAAAATTGAACGATTTCAAACGTAAGCTTGATCAAATGATGGGCGATACAACGAAGCAGGAAAGGCGGATTAAGCAGCGTGTACGTGAACGTTTACGGCCTCAGGCTAAAAAGTTTTCTTGGCAAATACTGTTTGTCACGGCGGCGATTCCTATAGTAGCACTGTTTCTTATTCTCACAATTGACCCGGCGAATTTTCTATCTTCAGATAAGGGACCTGGCGTCCCATATGATCCACTGGATGATTTGGCGCAAATCTCGGCACTGCAGAAGAAGAAGAAACTGTCAGCCGTTGATTATGAGGAATTTGCGACACTTCCGCATTTTGATCAAGTCGACGGTCTGTATTATGTGGATAATGAAAAGTTTTCATTAAACGGGAATTCGGATGCTTTCCATACGGTTATTGAGCGCAAAGCGAATTTATTCGATGAGGTTGTCTATAAGGCGGGCGATATTGTACGCACGATGACAAATACGACAAGCCATTTACCGACATATATGGATGTTTATTACGAGGTGATTGCAGTCCCAGGTGATCGTGTCGTGCTGAAAAACGGCCAGCTAGAGATAAACGGAAAACCGTTGCCATCTGAAATTATGGATCGTTATGAAAAACAGGGAATCACAATTGCAGGGGGGTACGACCAGTTGTTGAATGCGCGGGAATATTTTTTACTGAACCATTTCCCGGCAAGTAAATCGGTGCAGGGGGCAACGATTACCCCTGTGCACAAAATTTATGGGCAAGTTGTAGGTGTAGCAACGGAAGAGCGAACCAATTCGATTTATATTGATTATTTATCCGGACAGCTTACTGGTGAGTATACACCGGAGCAATATTTCGATTTGTATTTATATGACGATCTATTGGGCTTCGGAAATTTGTCGGAAATGCCTGCGTTTACAGAAATTAGCCGGTTGGGCGAACTGTTTTTAGAGGCATCTTATCGAAAAACGGCTTCTGTTTCTGAGAATGAGTTTAAAATCCACTACCAATATGGGCGAGAAGGGGTAGCGGAGCGTGTGTTTTATATGAAGCGGGATGCGGACTCGGAGCATTGGCTAATACAGGAATAGTATTGGGGCAAAAAGCGGGATGATACCAGAATAAGACACAATCCAAGGGTATTCACCCAATCATATTAGGAAAATCAGGTCGTTATTTGTCCAAAAGAAGTAGCCGTCAACCAACCGCTCACTATATAGAGACACCAACCTGGTTTTCCATCCACTCAACGGTATTGATCCCGCATTAATGGGCAGTAAGAGCCCCACTTCAAGGATACGAGAAGTTGGGGGATCAACTGCCCGTAAAAGCCCGACTGGTTAGGGCCAACGAGGAGGATTTGCAGTTCGTTCCTCCCTCCCTGTTGGTTACTTATGCTTTGCCACAGGACGTAGCAAAGCATAAGTTCTTTAAACAATCAGTGGACGATGTTTGGAAGCGTTTTTTATTTGCAATTAGAATATACAAAAGACGTAAATCATTGAAGAGATTAATCATATTCCACCTATATGCAATCTGGGAAATTGTAATAAATTAACATAATGAAGGCATTCAAGATGTTGTCATAATACTGGGAGTGTAATGAATAGAATGGAAGATTTTAAAAGCCCTCAAAAAAGATATCGCCCGGAGATTGAAGGGTTACGCATGATTACGACATTGCTAATCGTGATTTATCATATTTGGCTGGGAAGAGTATCAGGAGGAATTGATGTATTCTTTGTTCTATCAGGCTATTTGATTACCATGTCTCTTCTATCGAAAATAGAGAGAACGGGAACTGTGCAATTTGGAGACTTTTTGGTGGGACTTGCGAGAAGGCTTTGCCCTCAAGCCTTATTGGTCATCATCGTGAGTGGAAGCCTTGCATTGCTGTTTTTACCTCAGTTGGAATGGAGCTCGACCATTACACATATGACCGCGTCCACCTTCTATTTTGAAAACTGGCGTTTGGCGTTGGATGCTGTTGATTATTTAGCGCAAGATCATGCGGTAAGTCCATTTCAACATTTTTGGTCACTGGGTGTACAAGTTCAATTTTATATCCTTTGGCCGATTTTAATCACTTCCGTGTATTTTATAGCCAGGAAAGTCTTGAAAACACCGGTACGTAAAACTTTTTTACTGGCATTGCTTATTGTCTTCATCTGTTCGATTAGTTATTCTATTTATCAAACAGAAGTGAATCAGCCTTGGGCGTATTTTGATACGTTTGCACGCATGTGGGAATTTAGCATAGGCGGTATGCTAGCATTGGTTTTACCATACTTACTGATGAATAAATGGCTAAACACGGTGTTGGGGTGGCTCGGGCTCTCCATCATTTGTTTTACAGGTTTTTTGCTTCCAGTATCAACGGGGTTCCCTGGTTATTTAGCACTTGTCCCGATTAGCGGGGCATTATTGGTGTTAATCGCTTCCGAAAATAGTACGAAATTTGGCGTGGACCGATTTTTAAGTGTTAAGTCACTGACGTTTTTAGGCGGTCTTACTTATGGGATCTATTTATGGCATTGGCCTCTTTTAATCTTTTATAAGGCTACTGCGGACGTAGAAACCGTTCCGATTCTTGCGGGGAGTGTCATCGTCATAGCGGCGGTTCTGTTATCGCTGTTCTCAACAAAACTACTAGAAGCACCCATACTGAAGTTGGATAAAAAAAGAATGAAGGGCAGACTTGCGGCTGTCTTATGTGGCCTGTTGGTGGTAACAGGAAGTTCAATACTTGCCATTACAACGTATATTGAAAAGGTGAAGGCTGATGCTCTGGTCGTTAATCATGATGAAAAAGCCTTTCCAGGTGCGAAGGCTGTCTATGAGAATAGCGAGCCCCCGAAAGGCATCGTTCCAATTCCGGGATCCATCGATATTCAATCAGATCTTCCTTCCTTTTATGAGAATCCAAACTGCTTTGCGATAAATAGTGTCAAAGTGAAGAAATGTTCGTATGGGGTGTTAACGAATCCTAGCTATACGGTAGCGCTGGTCGGCGGGTCTCATTCGGGACATTGGTTTCCCGCATTGGAAGTTTTAGCGGAAGACCTGAACTTCCAAATTGACGTCTACAACCATGATGGCTGCCGATTTACAAACGAAGATCCGGAACATTACTTAACCAAAGCTTGTTTAAAATGGAATGAGAATTTGATCGAACACTTAAAAGAAGATCCGCCAGACTTGGTTTTCACCACGTCTACATTGAATAGGCGTAAGACGATCCCACCAGGTTACATTAACCAGTGGAAAGAACTGGAGGGGATTAGCACGGTATTCGCTGTACGTGATAACCCCCGTATGAAAAAGAATATCCCTAGCTGTTTAGAAAAGAAGGAAAACCCGTTAAGTTGTGCGATTCCAAGGGATAAGGGGGTTTCAAAGGAAGTACCTTGGGAGAATACCGGGGGCATTCCTTCGAACGTGATATTCGCAGACCTCACGGATTATTTCTGTGATCAAACAACTTGCTATCCGGTTATTGGGAATATCGTGGTGTATCGGGACAATAACCATATTACGGCAACGTATGCAAAAACATTAGCCTTACCTTTAAAGGAACCTTTGGAGCAGGCGTTGAGGAGTTTGGATGGGTTTTAAAAAGAACTTGTGTGTTGAATGGTGATACAGATAATGAATGGTGTCGTTGGTTTTTACAATAAAATTGATTCATATTGTCGGCACTCTTAATGTTGCAAAACATTCTACTAATCAGTACTTGAAAACCGTTACCTGGATTACTTCGGGTAACGGTTTTTTCTCAGTAGTGATATTGTAATATTCACAAAAGTTTGATAGAGTTGTAATTACCCATTTAATTGAATTGTTAGATACATAAAGGGAGAAAGACAAAGAGTTTGGGGGAATGATGCATGGCTGTATACATAGTCAAACGGTTTTTCATGATGATTGCTACGATTCTTATCATCGCAACATTGACATTCTTCCTAATGCATTCAATACCAGGATCGCCGTTCGATGAAGAAAGGACAACGAATCCGACGATTCAGGCGAACCTTGAAAAGTACTATAAACTTGATCAGCCAGTTGCTGTGCAATACGTCTATTATTTAAAATCGATTGTGACGTTTGATTTTGGGCCATCGATTAAAAAGCCGAATGAGACCGTGAACAGTTTGCTTGCCAGGGGATTTCCGATATCATTCGAACTTGGGATGATTACAATTCTTGTTGCTGTCATATCAGGTGTTATTCTTGGCACATTCGCGGCGCTCCGGCATAACGGATTTATTGATTATATGGCAATGACCTTCGCTGTTGTCGGGATATCCGTTCCGAACTTCGTGCTTGCGACGCTGTTAATCCAGCAAGTCGCCGTTACATGGCAATTGCTACCACCTGCAACGTGGAGTAGCCCACTTCATATGATATTGCCGACATTGGCGCTTGCGACTGGCCCGACGGCAATTATCGCACGGCTTACGCGGGCAAGTATGCTTGAAGTGTTGACGCAAGATTATATGAAGATGGCACGTGCGAAAGGGCTTACACCGTTCCGTATTGTCGTGCGCCATGCCCTTCGTAATGCACTTATGCCCGTCGTCACTATAATGGGAACGATGCTTGCAGGGATTTTGACAGGGACATTCGTTATTGAGAAAATCTTCGCGATACCTGGAATGGGAAAATATTTCGTTGAAAGTATTAATAACCGGGATTATCCGGTAATTATGGGATCCACCGTCTTCTACAGTGCATTTCTCGTTTTCATGCTGTTCCTCGTCGACATCGTTTATGGCTTCCTAGATCCGCGCATTAAACTGCACAGGAAGGATGGTGATGTGTAATGGTACAGAAAGACAAAAGCGTAACTATTCCTGATGAATGGTTCAAACCAAAGGGAAAGAACTCAGACAAAATAGAAACGGTCGTCAGGCCATCGCTGTCCTACTGGAAAGACGCCTGGCGCCGCTTGCGGAAGAATAAATTGGCAATTAGCGGACTTATTTTTCTCATCATATTAACACTGTTTGCAATCTTCGGTCCGATTTTCTCGCCGCATACTGTAACGCAAACGAATTTACCGAATCAGAATCAAGCACCTTCTGCTGAACATTGGTTTGGGACAGATGAGATGGGACGCGATGTTTTCACTCGTACATGGTACGGGGCGCGTATCTCATTGTTTGTAGGTGTCATGGCGGCTTTAATCGATTTCTTCATCGGAATTATCTATGGTGGCATCAGCGGTTATAAAGGTGGGCGGACCGACACCCTTATGATGCGCATTATCGAAATACTGTATGGATTGCCGCATTTGCTTGTTGTCATCTTGCTGATGGTTGTTATGGGGCCAAGTTTGACGACAATTATCATTGCGCTGACCATCACAGGCTGGGTCGGAATGGCCCGTATCGTAAGGGGACAAGTTCTCCAAATTAAAAACTATGAATTTGTTACCGCCTCTAAATCATTTGGGGCAAAGACTCCGAGGATTATCCGGAAAAACTTATTACCAAATACGATGGGGCCGATTATCGTCCAAATGACATTGACTGTACCGAGTGCAATTTTCGCAGAAGCTTTTCTTAGTTTTCTAGGGCTTGGTATACAGGCACCGTTTGCAAGTTGGGGTGTCATGGCGAATGATGCACTTCCAGTTATCCTTTCTGGACACTGGTGGCGATTGTTCTTCCCAGCATTTTTCATATCAATGACGATGTTTGCATTTAACGTTCTTGGTGACGGTATGCAAGATGCACTCGATCCGAAACTAAGGGGGTGATGGATTTTGAATGAACATCAATTGGATAATGCGAATACGCTCGTTTGTAATCAGCATGAAGATTTAGACAGACAGAAGGGCAAGAATCGAAAAACTGTTTCAACCGAAAAGGTGCTAACTGTAGAAGAATTACACGTATCATTTAAGACATTTGGCGGTGAAGTCCAGGCACTCCGCGGTGTATCGTTTGAGCTGTACAAGGGAGAGACGCTCGCAATCGTAGGAGAATCCGGATGCGGAAAAAGTGTCACGGCAAACACAATCATGGGGCTGATTCCGCAGCCGCCTGGAAGAATAAAGAATGGAAAAGTCCTGTTCAAAGGGAAAGATCTGACGAAGTTGAGTAAAGCAGGTCTGCGGAAGATTCAAGGTGTTGATATTTCGATGATTTTTCAAGATCCGATGACCGCCCTAAATCCGACACTTCAAATTGGCGAACAGTTGACTGAAGGATATCGAACACATCACAAGGTGAGTAAGGCAAATGCGCGGGAGAAAGCGATTGAAATGTTGGAACTAGTAGGCATTCCGAATCCCGAAGAGCGGCTGAAACAATACCCGCACCAGTTTTCAGGAGGAATGAGGCAACGAATTGTCATTGCGATTGCCCTCATTTGCGAACCTGAACTGCTAATTGCGGATGAACCGACTACCGCACTCGACGTTACAATCCAAGCACAAATTCTTGAGCTATTTAATGAAATCCAAGAAAAGACAGGCGTATCCATCATCCTTATTACGCACGATTTAGGCGTTGTCGCCAAGATTGCAGACCGCATCGCAGTCATGTATGCGGGCAAGGTGATTGAAATAGGAGAGAAGCGTAAGATTTTCTATACGCCGCAACACCCGTATACGAAAGGGCTACTCAACTCGGTTCCGCGGCTTGATTTGAAAGAAGAGGAACTACAGCCGATTGAAGGGACGCCGCCAGATCTGTTTGCACCGCCTAAGGGCTGTCCATTCACAGCGAGATGTCCATCTGCAATGGATGTCTGCGACCGTGTTTATCCTGAAACAACACATCTAACTAAAGACCATGCAGTCAATTGCTGGTTACAGGATGAACGCGCGAAACTGGTTTTCACCTAAACGTTGGCAATACGCACGAAAGTGCTTCCATATTCATCACAAACAAAGGGGGATTTTGTATGAAGAAGTGGTTGACGTTTATCATTGTAGCCATGCTTGCACTCGTGCTGGCAGCTTGTACTGCTACGAAGGATGCTGGGAAAGAACCAGAGAAGGTCAAGGATACTAAAGGCGAGGAAAAGAAAGAAGAAACGGTGGCAAAGGAAAAAATCCTATACTTAAATAATGGTGAGGAACCGACATCGTTTGATCCATCAGTTGGATTCAATGCTGTTTCATGGGGTGCATTAAACAACTTGATGGAAGGCATGACGCGTCTGTCAGAAGATCATCTGGCTGTAGAAGCGACGGCAGAAAAGATTGATGTTTCTGAAGATGGCCTGACATATACATTTACCATCCGTGATACTGCGAAATGGTCAAATGGAGATCCTGTAGTAGCGGGGGACTTTGTCTATGCTTGGCGTCATATGCTTGACCCGGAAACAGCTTCACCTGCTTCGTTCCTAGCGTATTTCATCGAAGGAGCGGAAGCCTATAATACTGGTGAAGGTACTGCTGAGGATGTTGCAGTAAAAGCGCCGGACGAGAAAACCTTTGTCGTAACATTAACGGCACCAAATGAGGCGTTCTTAAATATTATTACAAACCCAAGTTTCTTCCCAATCAATGAAAAAGTAGCAACTGCCGATCCGAAATGGTTCACAGAAGCGGCATCATTTGTTGGGAATGGTCCATTCAAATTAGCATCGTGGGATCATGATGTAAGTTTCGTTTTCGAAAAGAACGAAAATTATTGGGATGCAGCGGCTGTGAAGCTCGACAAAGTAGAGTGGGCTATGGTCAATGATCCAACAACAGAATATCAGATGTACGAATCGGGTGAGCTAGATCAATCAGGAGTACCACCTGAACTTGCGGAAAAGTTAAAAGATAGCGATGAACTGCGAATCGATGACCAAGCGGGACTTTACTTCTACCGTTTGAATACCTCGATGGAGCCTTTCACAAATACTAAGATCCGAAGAGCATTCGGACTCGCGGTAAACCAGCAAGAAATCGTCGACTACGTGACGAAAAACGGCGAAAAGCCAGCATATGGTTTCGTCACATACGGATTTATCGGTCCGGACGGCAAGGAATTCCGTGACTCTGTAGGGAACCTTGTTGAATTTAATAAGGATGAAGCGAAAAAGCTTCTCGAAGAAGGTATGAAAGAAGAGGGCTATACGGAATTACCAAAAGTGGAACTGACGTATTCAACAAGCCCATCCCATCAAAACATCGCGGTAGCGCTACAAGCGACGTTCAAGGAAGTTCTTGGCGTTGACGTAGGCCTGAAAAATATTGAGAGCGCAGTTTTTGCGTCTGAACAAAAAGAGTTTAAATACCAGATGTCCCGCTCTTCTTTCTTGCATGACTATGCAGATCCTGTAAATGCACTTGAAAGTTTCATCACAGACTCGTCTATGAACCGGACGACGTGGTCGAATGCGGAGTATGACAAGCTTATTACAGACATTAAAAATGAAACAGATGAAAACAAACGTTGGGAATTGCTGAAACAGGCGGACCAGCTTCTAATGGAAGAAATGCCTGTCTTCCCGATTTATTATTATAACCAGACGACGCTTGAAAAACCCAGTATTACCGGAATTTTGCGCCACCCGGTTGGTTATATCGATTTGAAATATACGGATAAGAACTAGGAGAAAGTCGCGGCGTCCGTTGTGGCGCCGCTTTTTTTCTTGAATAGTTGATGCTGTACCGCTAACTTTAGGATTGCCAGCCGCATTATGCGACGTGTTAGCCAAACGTACCTCGCTTCGATTTTGATGCACCGCTTATGCTGGCGAAGGATATTGTCCCAGTAGGAATAGTCTAACAAGGAAGTACAATTCGTTTACTGGAAACGTCAGGGCTGTTCTATGACTTTTGCAATGGCTATGAACAGATGGAGCATATAGATAAAGGAGTGGATGGTTGATGGAAACGATTGTAAACACCTGGTATTGTGTGGTCCCGGTTGCAACCGTGTGGACTTCACCTGAATCTGTCCGGGTAATTGATGAACCTGGAACAGCGAACCCAGTCCGGTTAACGGAATGGCTTGGGAAGTTAACGTATGAACCACGCCTTGACTTGTGCGATGGCAATCGGATTCAGACGCAGTTGCTGTTTGGTGAACCGGTCATCGTTGAAGATGTGCAAGGGGATTGGGCGAAAATCATTGCTGTCTGGCAATCATCAACTAAAGACGAACGCGGTTATCCGGGTTGGGTCCCTCTTGCACAGTTAAAGGAAGCACAACCGATACATGCGACTGGATTTGCAAAAGTGACGGCAGGAAAAGCACAACTTTGGAAATTGGACGGTTCTCCTTCCGTGATTATTCCTTTTAACTCGATTCTCCCCTATATCGGAGAGTCTGGTGATCATTTACGCGTGTGCGCACCTGATGGAGAAGCCTTACTACTAAAACGGGATACGGAACTGGCGCCATCTGTTCATCAATTTAAAAAAGAACAACCTTCTGTTGCGGTTGATAAAGGCCTTGCTTTCCTCGACCTGCCTTACATATGGGGAGGCATGTCTTCGTATGGCTATGATTGTTCCGGTTTTACATACAGTATGTTGAAAGCTTGTGGGCACTCCATTCCACGGGATGGTGGTGACCAAGCGAGAGTGGGTGTGGAAATTCCAGTAGACAATCAGTCGCTCTGGAAAAAAGGAGATCTTCTATTCTTTGCTGATAATGAAGGAAAAGCGAGTATCCGTCATGTCGGGTTTTATTTTGGTGACGGGTTGCTCCTTCATTCACATTCCACGGGGAAATCGGTAGAAGTGATGAAGCTTGCAGGCACTAAATTGGAGAAAGAACTTTGTGCTGTCCGACGTTACGGTGTGACAAAGGAGGGAACGATATGACACAACCGGCATTATTGTCTGTAATAGAATTGAAACGTTATTTTGATGTTGGGCGCGGAGACCAGTTGAAAGCAGTCGATGGAATTAGTTTTGATATTTACAAAGGAGAGACGTTCGGCCTTGTTGGTGAGTCGGGTTGCGGCAAATCGACGGCAGGCCGTACGATTCTAGGCCTGTACAATAAGACTGACGGGGAAGTGTTGTACAACGGCCAAAGCGTTCACGACATGACGAGTAAAGAGAGACGGCATTTCTTAAAGAGAATGCAAATGATTTTCCAAGATCCATATGCATCATTGAATCCGCGTTCCACGGTCTATGAGATTATTGCTGAACCAATGCAAATCCACGGTTTGTACAAGACAAAGAAAGAAATGCGCAATCGTGTCAATGAATTATTGGAGGATGTCGGGTTAAGCGGGGATCATGCGAACCGTTATCCACATGAATTTTCTGGTGGACAACGCCAGCGTATCGGCATCGCACGCTCGCTTGCACTTGATCCGGAATTCATCATCGCGGATGAACCGATTTCAGCACTGGATGTATCCGTACAAGCGCAAGTCGTGAAGCTGTTGCAGCGGTTACAGCGGGAGAAAGGTTTGACGTATTTATTCATTGCCCATGATCTGTCGATGGTGAAATATATTTCAGACCGTATTGGTGTCATGTATCTTGGGCATATGGTCGAGTTGACCACGAGTGCACAGCTCTACGATAAACCGCTACACCCCTATACGGAAGCGTTATTATCGGCCATTCCAATTCCGGATCCAGACATCGAAGAATTACGTGAACGTATTTTGTTGCAAGGTGAACTGCCAAGCCCCATAAATCCGCCGTCAGGTTGTGTATTCCGTACGCGTTGTCCGTACGCTATGCTGGTCTGTGCGGAATTAAAGCCGAAATGGCTCGAAAAAGAGTCCGGTCATTTCGTCGCCTGTCATCTGCATGATGAAAAAGTGATGGCACGAAATGAAACAATTGTAGTACCCGAGTTGTCCCAATGAACCTGGACAGCTCTTTTTGTTTTAGGTTCCACTGCGTGAGGAACTACTCAGATAATGCACTCAATTGCAAACAGTAGAACTGGGAGTCCAATCATATTAGTCTTTGCTGGGCTTCCCTAGGTATGTTTATTGCCTTCCTTGAATTGTCATAAATGCACCGCAGGCAGATCTGCATGACCAACATCCTGTTCGCGCAAGCGGCTGAAGCCATACTAGCGGAACACGTGCGCCTAGAATGGTTAACAACGGATTCCAAATGAAAAGCGGATATGTGAGTAACTACCGCTCACATACCCGCTTTGAAATCCCTTTATACTGTTCAGTGCCCATACTCAAATGGTGCGGAAGCCTATTTGCGTTACGCTTCCGTCGAGCTTTGGTTCGGCTTCGAATCCCTAATTGTAAATGATAACAAAAGTCCGAAGACTGCAATGTATCCTGCCATATGGAAGGCGACATTGACCCCGTGGATGGCACCAGCAACCGAGTCGTCACCTATCGCCGCTGTTACCGTGATGGCGACCAGAACCGCAGTCCCAACTGCACCAGAAATCTGACGGAACGTATTGTTCATGGCAGTTCCGTGAGCTATTAGATGATTTGGCAACTGATTCAACGCAAGCGTTGTAGACGGCATCATGACCATAGCAATGCCGAGCATCCGAACCGCATTCAAGACTGCTAAATACGTGAAACTTGTTTCTTCGGATAGGTTTGCAAACATGAACGTTGTCACTGTTAGGATGAAAAATCCACCTCGCAACAGCCACTTTGCTCCAAATTTATCAAACAGTGTTCCTGTCACTGGGTTCATAATGCCCATTACGATGGCGCCTGGCAAGAGCATCAGGCCAGAATGAAAGGCGTTGAATCCAAGCAGGTTCTGCATGAAGATTGGTAAAATTACGGTTGTTGCAATCATGGAGGCGAATACAATCATGCCGAGTCCAGTGGCCAACGTGAACACCAAATAGTTAAACACCCGAAATTCGAGGATGGGCTCTTCCAGCTTCAATTGTCGTTGAATGAATAAATAGAGTGAAATAGCTCCGACTACAAATGCTATGCCAACATTCACATGAAGCCACCCCGTGTTACCGGCAATACTAAAACCGTAAAGGAGTCCGCCAAAACCAAGTGTCGAGAGGACAATGGACCAGTAATCCATCTTTGGATTGGTTAGTTCCGTGACGTTTTTCAGCAAAAAGAAGGCCGCAATGATAATTATAAGAGCAATCGGTAGGACAACATAAAAGACGCTTTTCCATGCATAGTGATCCACAAGATATCCTGAAAGGCTCGGTCCAATTGCCGGTCCAAATGCAATGACAAGACCATACATACCCATCGCTTTTCCTCGTTGTTCAACAGGGAAGAGGAGGAACATAATCGTTTGCAAAAGTGGCATCATTATCCCCGCACCTGCTCCTTGAAAAACCCGTCCTAGTAACAAGAAGGCAAAGTTAGGAGAAATGGCAGCGATGAATGTACCAAAGGCGAATATGCTCATCGCAGTAATGAATAATTTCCGTGTAGTAAATTTTCCGATTAAAAATGCTGTGATTGGAATCATGATTCCGTTGACGAGCATGAAAATCGACTGCAGCCACTGAACTGTACTTTCTGTAACTTGAAGATCTTTCATGATTGGTGGCAAGGCTGTTGCAAGAAGGGTTTGATTTAAAATTGTAATAAATGCACCGGATAATAAAACGGCCATCAGTGGTATATTCTTTTTGAGTTCAAACGTTTGCGTGTTTTCCATTGTCTGTTAATCGCCTCATTTTAGTTACTTTCTACCCGAACAATTTAACATTTAATGCGAACCAGACACTTCTCACGTGTAAGTGGTTATTTTACTAGGCCTCAAGTTTATTGTCTAAATAAGTGTAGGTTATTCAAAATGCATACTAGATGCGGCATTGATTGGGATTGCAGTTCGCATAACGAAACAATTTAATGAAATGTCATAAATCTATCATGCACTAGTACAACAAAATTGATACCCGAAGTCTGGAACGAGTATACGGTCGAAGGAATTAAAGTTGCTAAGTCGTTAAGTAAGGAATTAGAATACGCAGATAAAAGTTCTACCAGTAACCTTCCTTGTCATTTAGAATACTTAACTAATACGTTAACGCCCACCCGTTTGACAGGTGGGCGTTATTTTATGCTTATATATATTTTATATGAATAGCTTTTAAGCGGAAAGTTTAGTGTCATCTATTTATTCAAATTACATCAATCCTCTATTTATCGAATGAGAAAATCTAAGGATGAATTCAAGTAGGTGTTATATTTTAGCGAATAATGGGCAATAGTTATAAAAGGCAAGTATTGTCAAGTAGTTCCAATTTTATTGGTTTTAGAAATTGCTTAGATCTTCCTTAGCATGAAGTACTTTCTATTCAATCCATTCTCCGAGGTCTTGTTCAAGAGAAAGACGATAAAGAATTTCAATTTGTCCTTATGGAGGGTGATTACTAAAATGATAGGGATTTTAATATTAATAGTCCTAGAACATCATATTTAAATCGATATCAATGTGTAATTTAAACAGTAGTTTGAGGAGGGTAATAAATGACAGATAAATACTCAGATGATGACAAGCAAACGAAGGATGATAAAACATATGACCCTAGCCGCCGAAGGTTTTTAAAAAACACAGGAATGGTAGCTGGCGGAGTTGTAGGAGGTTCGTTTCTTGGAGGATTGCTGACCAACAAATTCGTTCAAAAAAATGAAACAGCTACAAAAACTGGTATGGAACATGCTACCGACTTTCAAGAAGCCTTACAATTTTTTACCCGTAGGGAAGACTTTGCGGTACTTCAAGCTGCAACTGAGCAAATTTTTCCAAAAGATGAGAATGGGCCGGGTGCAATTGAATTAGGGGTGCCCTATTATATTGACAAGCAGTTAGCCGGTCAATGGGGAGTAAATGCCAGAGACTATCGACAAGGTCCATTCGTTCCTAAGACTAAACCAAGCGAAAGAGCTGAGGAAAAGCGAGGTGAACAATCGATTTTGGATCGAGGAAGTATTTTTTTACTTGGCCTAAGAGTAATGAATCAAGAAAGTGGTAAACGATTTAATACTAGTTTCGATAAAGCCACGGAAGCGCAGCAAGGTGAAATTTTGCAGGATTTACAAGATGGAAAAATTAAAATGAATGGTTTATTATCATCCGAATTCTTCTTCTTGCTTCATAGATCCACACTAGAAGGTGCGTACTGTGATCCACTATATGGTGGTAATAAAAATATGGATGGTTGGAGAATGAAGGAGTTTCCTGGAGCACAAGCATCCTATATGGGGGTTATTGATAGTGAAGACTTTGTAAAAATGGATCCAGTTAGTTTGGAAAATTATCAGGGACACTAATCATATATTCAATAGGAGGAAATGCAATGGTCAAAAAACTCAATAAGGTTGACGCAGTCATCGTTGGATCAGGATGGGCCGGTGGTATTGTTGCGGCAGAACTAACTAAAGCAGGTCATAAAGTTGTCATACTTGAACGCGGTAAAGATAAGAAGCACGAAGACTTTAATGGTACAAAGGACGAGCTACGTTACTCGCAACGTTATGATTTGATGCAAAACCTTCATAAAGAAACGATAACATCAAGAGGTGATCTATCCGAAACAGCACTTCCAGTAAGAAACAATGTGAATGCAAGATTGGGTGAAAATACGGGTGGGGCTGGCGTTCACTGGAACGGATGGACCTTTCGCTGGCTACCTTATGATTTTGAAATATACAGCAAAACAGTTGAACGTTATGGTAAGGGGAAAATTCCGAAGGATTCAACAATGCAAGACTGGGGGGTTACTTACGATGAAATGGAACCATATTTCGATAAATTTGAAAAAACTGCTGGAATTTCGGGAGAAGAAAACCCACTCGGACCACCACGCTCCGATAAATATCCTAATCCGCCACTAAAAACTACGCCAGCTATTAATTTATTTCAAAAAGCATCTACAGAACTGGGCTATCATCCTTATCGAATGCCGGGTGCTACCGTGTCACAAACTTATCAAAATCCAGATGGAGAAACCATTAATGGATGTGTATATTGTGCATTTTGTGAAGAATACGGTTGTAATTTCGGTGCGAAAGCTGATCCAATCGGAACGGTACTTGCAACTGCTAAGAAGACCGGGAACATGGAACTGCGAAACGGGGCAAACGTAACGCGAGTCAGCCATAATGGGAAACGTGCGACTGGCGTGATTTATGTTGATACGAGCACTGGACAAGAATACGAACAACCTGCTGATATTGTTGTACTTGCTGGATTTGTCTTTTCAAATACGAAATTACTTTTACTATCAAAAATCGGGACCCCATACAATCCAGAAACGGGTAAAGGTATAATCGGTAAAAACTTTACAGGCCATTTCTCAAATCTTTCTACCTATATTGGTGCTCGCGGTTTTTTTGAAGATAAGAAGTATAACCTCTATATGGGAACTGGTTCACTTGGTTCCACCCTTGATGATTTTGCAGGGGATAATGAAGATCATACAAATCTCAATTACTTGCATGGTTTTGAGATCCACTTTAGTCAGTTAGGAGCAAGACCAATCTCCAATAACCAAGTCCCAGTTGGAACACCTACATGGGGTAAGGAATTTAAGAAAAACTCGTTGCATTACACGAATCGAAACTTGTTTATCACATCACAAACTGCATTTTTACCAAATAAGTACAGCTATTTGGATTTAGATCCAACATATAAAGATGCACTAGGCAATCCACTACTGCGTGTGACTGTTAAATATATGGAGGATGATATTAATCGATCTAAAGCTGGTGTAGCCCGATGTGAAGAAATAATGAACAAGATGGGTGCAGATATTGTTGATGTTGACAAGGTTGCAGATGATTTACAATTTGATCACAAATTTTATACCGATCACTTTATAGGTGGGGTTATTATGGGCGCTAGTCCAGCAAATTCTGCAGTCAACACATATTCGCAAATGTGGGATATGGAAAATTTATTTGTGGTAGGGGGCTCGTCTTTTCCACACACTGGTAATTACAATCCTACTGGAACGATTGGGGCCTTTGCCTATCGTGCGGCTGAAGGAATGAATAAATACTTAAGTGAAGGCGGGTTACTAACACAACAGCTGCAAGAAAAAAATGCATGATAATAGAAGTGAATTACAGAATGAACTAGTATTAGTCAGGTATTTTGAACTTATAGCCTTTAGATTATATGCCACGCAAATAGAGAAGCCAGTATTTATGGGCTTCTCTATTTGTGTTCACTCACTATTAACGGACTATACATATTTATTCACTATAGTGATCTTTTTACGTTTTTAATTGTCAGGTACCACTGTGCGCGACGCTATTCTGAAAATACACATCAATTGTATATTAATACAATGAAATCAACTATCCAAAAGAGTTTCTGAACCTATTTGAATTTTCACTCGGGTGTGTGAATTATTTTTCATTGTGTATTATGCATTGTACTTCTTTTAAACCTACGATGGCGCCATTTCACTTACGATCATGAACTCTCATAATAAGTTTTCCAAATGAAGTTGCAAAAGGAAGGATAATGAGTGAAGAAAGGACATTAAACAAAATACCTATATAAGCGAGTTGTGTGTCAGCTTCACTTGCAAGCTGTAATCCAATCGAAGTGAGCAAACCGATAAAGGGATAAAATACGATAACCCCGATGATATTCAACCATATATGGGCATAGGCAGACAATCTTGCTTCCCTGCCAGCACCAATAGAAGCCAAAAAAGCAGTGACACATGTACCGATATTGGAACCTAGCATAATAGCGATTCCAGTGTCCAAGTGTACAACGCCATTTGTTAGGAATCCCATTACAATGCCTATAGTGGCTGTGCTTGATTGAATAATCGCCGTTATGAATGTACCGGTGAGAATACTATAAAGATAACTGTCATCCAAAGATAATAGTGAATTACTAACAAATCCAATTGAGCTCAATGGACCTGCTAAGAGTTCAAAGCCACTCATGGAAGTAAAGACAGCGGCTATGCCGAGAAGTATTAGACCGATACTTCGTAACTTTCTTTTTCTAGTTAATAATAAAATAGCCCCACAAATGGCTAGAGGTACAAGGAATCGCTCTAGGTCAAAGGTGATGAGTACAGTTGTTAATGTCGTACCGATATTTGTTCCTAAAATAATTCCTATAGATTGAGGGAATGTGAGTAATCTAGCGGCAATGAGTCCAATCGTAATGACCATGACTGCCGAACTACTTTGTAGAATACAAGTAATTCCAACCCCTGCTAGTAAACCTTTCCAGGGCGTATCCGTTAATTTAGTAAGCCATAATTTTAAGGAGTTTGCAGATAAATTGAAAAGCCCTAATCTTAGTAATGCCATGCCATAAATAAATATTCCGATTAAGAATAAAAATAGAAATAATTGAGCCAAGCACCCACCCCCATATCTATGTCTATGGTTTAAAAGGTTCGGACATGCATCGTTTCCCCCGATTACCGTTTACACGTATTTTAAACCTGAATTATTCACGTATGTAAGAATAGACGTAAATTTGACTAGAATTCATTATCACGGATCCTAATTTCGTGAATCTGCCGTCTTTCGTCGGCACAGAAATGTTTTTTTCATTTTGCAGCTTAGAAGATTGCTGTTTTGGGTGGACTTCTCCCGTGGTAATTATCTGATTTACATAGAATGTATAACTTTGCACTTATTATTTTTTCCTTTTATTAGTGTTATGATCTACCTTTTTCACTCTTTAAAATACTACACAACGCTATTGTGTACCTGAAATCACAACATCCACTACAACTATATGAAGAAAATGAAAAGGAAAAAACAGTTAATTATTTACGTAATATAGTGCTATAATTAGCTAGTTATTTTATTTTCTTGGGAGATGTACAGATGAATCATTTATTACCATCTCAATCGTCCCGTTCCAAAAGGACGATTGTTTACATTTTGATATTTTTGTTGATTGCCATTGTGGGATTGGCCTATTTAAAATGGATTCCGTATTATAGCAAAAGCATCTTGGCCATTACTTCTCATTCAATCGGGGATTCCATTTTGGGGGATCCGTCTGAGGCAGGATCTGTCTCATGGCAAGGCGCATGGTCCTATGCCTTGATCTATTTCAATTCAGTTTGGAAAGCGGCTGTTCTGGGTATTCTATTGGGCTCTTTAGTGCAGGTTTTATTGCCGGCAAACTGGTTACTCAGAGTACTTGGAAAAACTTCTTTTGGCAGCACCGCAATTGGGGGCCTTTCCTCACTTCCAGGCATGATGTGTACCTGTTGTGCTGCACCAGTTGCTGTCGGACTACGCAAGAAAAATGTCTCTGTAGGGGCTAGCCTTGCTTTTTGGCTCGGCAACCCGACCTTGAACCCTGCCACGCTAATTTTCATGACATTTGTTTTGTCTTGGAAATTCACTTTACTCCGACTGGTGTTCGGTGTGATTTTGACTTTTGGCGTCAGCTATCTGGCCAATCGTTTTGTGCCTGCTGTAAAACAGGTGGATCTCGATAAAATCATGGAAAAAGCGGAAGAGGTGGAAACAGGGACCTTCATTTCGAGATGGATGAAAAGCTTAGGGAAAATGACTTTGTATATTCTTCCGGCCTATATCCTATCCGTTCTATTGATGGGGGCAATTCGTGTATGGTTATTCCCGCATGTGAGTGAAGCCTCTGCCAATACCATTTTTACAATTATCATCTTTGCAATTGCTGGTATGTTATTTGTGATTCCGACAGCTGCGGAAATACCTATCATCCAAACGTTTATGTCCTTTGGGCTCGGCGGTGGTCCAGCTGCAGCACTCTTAATCACATTACCTTCTATCAGTCTGCCATCCCTGTTGTTAGTTGCAAAATCGTTCCCTACAAGAGTCTTGTTTTTTGTAGCAGGATCCGTGGTATTGCTGGGAATACTGTGCGGTGTGATGGGGATGTATATTTTATAAAGGGTAGCTGATTGCAATGCCTGTACAAGAGAGGAAATAGGACTCTTGCACAGGCATTTTTTATCGAAATACAAGGCACAATGGCAAGCAATTCAACCAGTTAGCTAAACATAAAAAATTCAGGTGCCTGTGCACAGCACTATTCAGTGAATACAATACAGTTGAATCAATTTCATATCTCTGAGCCCTTGCGGCTCTAAGTATAAAACGGCAAGAAAAAAGAGCACCTCCCCAAATCCTGTATAATGAGAGTTCTGACAC
>NZ_JADPRX010000035.1:0-41846 GCF_017347125.1 Sporosarcina sp. E16_3 | reverse complement strand
TAGGCCCGCGACGGGCATAAGTCGATCCAGCGACGTGGCGCTCTTTGCCACATAGCTGGATTGCTTATGACCCGAGCGGCTGGCGCCTGGAGTCTAGACACCGCTAAAGGTTCTAAACCTACACTTTCTTATCTCACAATGAAAAAACGGAACGGCCTGTACCGCACCGTCCCGTCCGTGCACATATAATTTACTCTTCTTCGTCTTCTTCGTCCTCTTCTGCAAGGAACGTGTTCAACATTTCTTCAATCATTTCCCATTCTGCGTCGTCTTCGATCGGCATCAATTCGCCGTCTTCATTGTCTTCAGATGGTACGAAAGCAGATGCATGAATTTCGACTTCGCCGTCTTCATCCTCTTCTTGTCCATCAAGTACATGATAAAGTACATATGACTTACCAAATTCCTCTGAATCAAATGTGAAGATTACTTCACATACGTGTTCCTCGCCGTTTTCATCTACAATCGTCATTGTTTCTTGTCCGTGTTCCATTACGATCACCTCATCTGTTTTTTGAATCAAGATACCCTTGGAGTATCATGATTGCTGCCATCTTATCGATAACAGTCTTTCTTTTCTTACGACTGACATCTGCATCGATTAGCACACGTTCCGCTGCCATCGTCGTCAATCGCTCGTCCCACAACGCAACAGGAAAGCCGAATGTTTGTTTCAAAAGTTCAGCATAATCTTGAGATGCTACCCCTCTTGGTCCGACTGTATTATTCATGTTCTTAGGGAATCCTACCACAAATCCGCTTACTTCGTATTCTTTCACGAGTTCCTGGATTCTTTCCATGCCAAAGTGGCCAGCACCTTCATCGACCTTAACTGTTTCAATGCCCTGAGCAGTCCACCCAAGGGCATCACTGATCGCGATGCCAACCGTTTTGGATCCAACATCCAACCCCATTGTTCTCACTTTGTTTTCCCTCCGTTTTCACGAACGTAAAACTTCACAAGTTCTTCTAGGATCTCGTCCCGTTCCAACTTTCGGATCAAATTACGTGCATCGTCATGACGTGGTATATAAGCTGGATCGCCCGAAAGAAGATAACCTACAATCTGATTAATTGGACTGTAGCCCTTTTCGTCAAGTGCCTTGTGCACATGAAGCATAACCTGCTTTACTTCTTGCTCCATTGACTCTTCAGGAAAGTTAAATTTCATCGTCTTATCGTATGATTCCATAATCGACACCCCGCTTTCAGATCATCCGTTTTATGAATCGGATATAATTACATTTCTAATTATACCCGATTTGATTCACCAGTTAAACAGATTTGACATAATCATACACGGATTGTAGGGCATCATCAAGTTTAGACACATCTTTTGCACCTGCCATTGCCATATCTGGGCGACCTCCGCCTTTTCCATCGCATTGTGTAGCTACGTGATTGACGATCTTCCCTGCATGATAGTTCCCTGATTTTAAATCTTCTGTCACGCCTGATACTAGCATAACTTTGCCGTCTGCCGCTGCACCTAGGACAATGATTCCTTTTGATAACTTCTGTTTCATTTCGTCCATCATCTGGCGTAGGCCATTATTATCTTTCACATCCACACGTGCAGAGATAACTGTAACGTCATCGATTTGCTGCGCAGAAGCCATGATATCCGCCACTTGACTGTTTCCAAGTTTAGCAGATAGTGATTCATTTTCACGTTGAAGTTCTTTCATATCAGCTAACACTGACCCAATTTTCGCCACGACGTCTTTTGGATTCGATTTTAAAAGGCTTGCAGCGTTAACCAGTACTTCCTCTTCATCTTTGAATGAACGGTAGGCCATCTGCCCCGTAAGTGCTTCAATGCGTCGTGTGCCTGCACCGATTCCACTTTCAGATACAAGTTTGAACAAACCGATAACAGACGTTGAAGCGACGTGACAGCCTCCACAAAGCTCCAATGAGTAATCTCCAACTGAAACAACGCGAACCACTTTGCCATATTTTTCACCGAAGAGCGCCATTGCACCAAGTTTTTTGGCTTCGTCAATCGGTCTTTCTGCAATATCGACAGCGATGTCTTCCCAGACTTTTTGATTGACAATCTGTTCGATTTTCTCAAGCTCTTCTTTCGTCACTTGACCAAAATGCGAGAAGTCGAAACGAAGACGGTCAGGACCGACGTAAGAACCTGCCTGGTTAACATGTTCCCCAAGTACTTCTTTCAATGCTTTGTGAAGAAGATGCGTCGCCGTGTGATTTCGAACCGTTAGTTTGCGGGCCTCTTGGTTCACTTCCGCTTGAACGGCTGCACCTTTATGCATTTCACCTGAACGAATGATTGCCGTATGCAAGTTTTGACCGTTAGGTGCCTTCTGTACGTCTTTGATATCTGCAACAAATGTTTCGCCGCTAATTGTTCCATTATCCGCTACTTGTCCGCCACTTTCCGCGTAGAATGGAGTGCGATCCAAGATGAATTGAATTTCGTCACCTTCCGATGCAGTGTCAACTAATGTACCTGCCTGTAAAAGTGCGACAACTGTTGCATCGCATTGCAGTTGATTGTACCCAATGAATTCGCTTGAATCGTGAATTTCACCAAGCACGCCCGACTGAACATGCATAGAATCGACGTCTTGACGAGCTGCACGCGCACGCTTACGTTGGCTGTCCATTTCCGAATCGAACCCAGCCCGATCAACAGTAACCCCTGCTTCTTCAGCGAATTCTTCTGTCAACTCGAACGGGAAGCCATATGTGTCATAGAGACGGAATGCGATAGCTCCTGGAACGATAGGGGTTCCAGATGATTTTGCAGTGTCGATCACACCAGAAAGGATTGTCATTCCATCCGTTAACGTTTCATGGAAGCGTTCCTCTTCGTTTTTAATAACTTTCATGATGAACTCTTTCTTGTCAGTCACTTCGGGATAGAAGTCTTGCATGATTTCTCCTACAACTGGTACAAGTTCGAACATAAACGGCTTGTTGATGCCAAGCTGTTTCGCAAAACGAACGGCTCTGCGCAGCAATCTTCTAAGCACATAACCGCGGCCTTCATTGGACGGAAGTGCTCCGTCACCAATTGCGAAAGCAACTGTACGAATATGGTCAGCAATTACTTTGAATGCCATATCTTTTTGTTCATCTGCACCATATTTCTCTTCGGAAAACTTTTCGATGGCATGCATGATTGGGATGAAAAGATCCGTATCGAAGTTGGTCGGAACGTTTTGGATGACGGATGCCATCCGCTCAAGACCCATCCCTGTATCGATGTTCTTTTTCGGCAAAGGTGTATATGTATTATCCGGATTATGGTTAAATTCCGAGAATACTAGGTTCCAAATTTCTAGGTAACGTTCATTTTCCCCACCTGGATATAGTTCGGGATCAGAGAAATCATCGCCGTATGCCGGTCCACGGTCGTAGAAAATCTCTGAGTTCGGACCACTAGGACCTTCCCCGATGTCCCAGAAGTTTCCTTCAAGACGGATGATACGATCTTCTGCAATACCAACCTTATCACGCCAAATCATATATGCTTCTTCATCTTCTGGGTGGATTGTGATGGATAGGAGTTCTGGATCAAAACCAATCCACTTTTCATTTGTTAGAAATTCCCACGCATGGACGATTGCTTCTTCTTTGAAATAATCCCCAATTGAGAAGTTGCCTAGCATTTCGAAAAATGTATGGTGACGTGCTGTTTTCCCAACGTTTTCAATATCATTTGTACGGATTGATTTTTGTGCATTGACGATACGTGGATTTGTCGGAACTACGCGTCCATCAAAGTATTTTTTTAGCGTTGCAACACCGCTGTTAATCCAAAGAAGTGATGCATCATCGATTGGTACAAGTGGTGCAGACGGTTCAACACTGTGACCGTGTTCCTTGAAGTAGTCCAAAAACATGTTACGAATTTGTGACGTTGTTAGTTTTTTCATGAGTGAATCCTCCTTTTTAATTGAAAACGTGTAGATTTCGGGTGGTAGCTTCTTATTGCAACTTTTGATTTCTAATTGCAACTCGGGAAACGTAATTGCAACTTCGAAATTCTAATTGCAATCAAAGGAACGCAGCCTAAGTGCGCGACGTCCTGTCGCAAAGGCTGCACACCCGCGTCCTGCGGGCGCAAAAAAATCCCCGCCCCTAATGCAAGGGACGAAGATTTTAGTCTCGCGGTACCACCCTAATTACCGGACTAATTGAATCCGGCATCTCTGGTTGCCTTAACGCGGCGGACGGCAGGAATGAGCTGCACTCAGGAGTAGCTTTTCAACATTTTTTCTCGAGAACCCTTTCAGCCAAGGGGCTCCTTTCTGGACGAGTAAACTTGCCTACTTTCTCCGTCAACGTATTACATATGATTGGTTTGTCTCGAATCAGCATTTCTAATTGGATTATAGAAAAGTTCCGCCTTATTGTCAATCTGAAGCTTCAAGAAATTCATATGGGGTTACCCCTTTCATGCCAATCAGCGGATCAATTGTCAGGAAAGTATCCATGGTAAGTGCAAAAATGATCGATTTCGAATCCATCGAACTTACATTCGACTCATTAGAAACCTCTGCATTTTTGTGTTCTGAAGCCTCTGCAGCCACCGGTTCAACGACATCGCCATTTAGACGTTCTTTCAGCGTCGTCTGTCTTTCCAATTCGTCCGTTCGCGCGATACCCGCCCTGAACTCTTCAGGCTCACCGCAGAGGATAAGGAAGTTTTTCGCACGAGTGATGCCTGTATACAGCAAATTACGTCGTAGCATTTTACGATGACCACGGACGATCGGCATTATAACAATCGGGAACTCACTGCCCTGGGATTTATGAATCGAACAGCAATAAGCAAGTGTCAGCTGGTTGAGATCATTGCGTTCATAGGTGACTTCAATGCCATCGTACGAAACCACTAGCAATTCTTTTTTATCGATGGTTTCTTTCGCTTTGATAATCGCAATGACTTCACCCATATCACCGTTGAAAACATTACTCTCAGGTTGATTGACAAGCTGTAGCACTTTATCACCAATTCGGTAAATCGCTTCACCAAAAACAACTTCTTTGCGTTTCGGTCCTGGCGGATTGACCATTTCTTGAATCATTTTGTTTAAACCATCAATTCCCGCCGGCCCCCTATACATCGGTGCAAGAACTTGGATATCTTTAATAGGGTGGCCTTTGGCAATGGCATTTTTCACAACTTGCTGGACAACTTCGAGTATTCGATCGCTGCCCGCTTTGATAAATGAACGATCCGATGTTTTCTTCGTAATGTCGTCTGTCCATTCTGACCTCTTAATCATATGAGCCATCTCAATAATTGACGAGCCTTCACTTTGACGGAATACTTCAGTCAGCTCAATGACAGGAACTTTGCCAGAATCTAGCATATCTCGAAGCACTTGACCGGGTCCTACAGGCGGTAGCTGGTCTTGGTCCCCAACAAATAGCAATTGGACATCATTGGCAAGCGCCTTTAATAGCTGATGAGCGAGCCATGTATCGACCATCGACATTTCATCGATAATAATGAGGCGACCTTCAACTTCCCGCTCTGTCTCTTCATCCTTTTCTTGCCCATTGAATCCAAGCAACCGGTGAATTGTCATCGCAGGTAATCCAGTTGATTCCGACATACGCTTAGCTGCACGTCCAGTCGGCGCGGCTAACACAATCGGAAAGGGTTCTTTCTTTTTGGCATACTCTTTAGGATCGAGCGATAATCCATGAAGTTCTGCATAGACTTCGACAAAACCACGAATAACAGTCGTTTTCCCGGTTCCGGGACCTCCCGTTAAGATCATTAATGGCGAATGAAGCGCAGTTTCAATCGCTGCCACTTGCGTCTCCGCATAATTGACGCCGAGCCGCTCTTCCACTTCCCCAACCGCTTTTCTTATTTCAGACACAGGAAATTGATCCGCTGTGTCATTTTCCATAATCCGCTCTAGCTTCGCAGCGATGCCGATTTCTGAAAAGTATAGGGAAGGTATGTATAATCTTCGTTCTTCAGCAGATAGTTTCCCTTCCTCGACAAGCACAATAATTGCCTGGGAAATATCAGCAAATGGTATGTCAATGCGCTGGCTCATTTCTAGCAGACGTTTGACATCAGGCATAACGGCTTCCGCTTCAACGTATACATGACCCGCTGATTGCACGGCCTGGTTCATCGAATGAAGAATGGCTGCTTTGATTCTTGAAGGATGGTTTCCTGTAATACCTAGATTCTTACCGAGTTCGTCCGCACGCTGGAAGCCTACCCCTTCGATTTCTTCAATAAGCCGATACGGATTTTCAGTCAGCAATGAAACCGATTCTTCACGATACTTTTGATAAATACGCATAGCAATTTGCGGTCCGAATCCCCATTCATTCAATTGGATAATTGTCCGCTCAAGCCCCATATTTTGTTCGAGGACAGAGACAATCGTTTCTTTTCTCTCATCGGATAACTTTGGTACCGTACCAAGGACAGATGGATCGTCAAGGATCTTTTTAATAGCATCCTTGCCGAGCTTTTTGACAATTGTTTGAGCTGTTTTCATCCCGATGCCCGGAAACAAATCACCTGACAAATAATGGACCAGCCCTGTTTCAGTTGCAGGCATCTCTTTCGAAAAAGTATGCACATCGAACTGCGCACCATATGTCGGGTGAGTAACGAGCTTACCTGTGAATTTGTAGTCATCTTCCGGATTTAGCTGTGGAAAACTGCCTTTAACGATGATTTCTTTATCTTCATTCCCACTATTGGTTTCACGAACTTTTAATTTCGCGATTGTAAAAAGGCTGTCGGGGTTATGGAAGATTGTCACGACTGGTCGTCCAATCAAAAAGATTTCATCCGCATTTCCCGCCATGTTGTTCCCTTCCATCACCGCCACCCCTTCTTATTTTCCTTCTTCGCCCAGCTTGATCATGTCATATATATAGCGTGCCTGAATATGCTCTGGATCGATTGTGAATGCTTTTTCAAGATGATCAAGCGCATCTTGTTTCTGTTCTGTCGACACTGCATATAAAAAACCTAGGTTATAATGTGCATCGGCACTTGCGTCGTCCTGTTCGATGATGAATTTAAATTCATTCCCAGCTTCTTTAAATAACTCCAAATTAGCGAGAACAATCCCGTATGATAACCGGATTTCAAGATCATCCGGTGCCAGTTCTGTCGCCCGTTGCAAATAAGGCAACGCTAATTTCTCATTACTCGAACGTTCGAGACTCTTCCCGAGCATGAAATATGCGTCCGCCTCTTCAACACCTTGACGGATTGCTTTTTCATATAACTTTGCCGCCTCCTCAAAACGATCTTTATTGTAATAAAGATTGGCAAGACCGTAAAACGCAGTGCCAGCTTCAGCATCAAGCGTAATCGCCTTTTGGAAAAACGGTTCTGCCCTTTCAGCATCTCCAAGTGAAGCAAAAACATTCCCTAAATTGATATAACCGACTGCATTTTCAGGTTCCTTCTCGACACCTTGCATAAATGATTCGACTGCTTTTTCATATTCGCCATTCTGTAATGCGGCGATTCCAATTTCATTGTATTCCATAGTTAACTTCCCCTTATCCAACATAGTCAAGTTGTTTGCCGTTTTTGAAAACTGTATCGATTGTTCCCCCGCCAAGACATTCGTCTCCGTCATAGAAAACGACGGCTTGTCCAGGTGTAATTGCACGCACTGGTTGTGCAAAGTGGACGATTGCATGTCCGTCTTCAGTCATTTCAACTGTAACGTTTGTATCCGGTTGACGGTAGCGGAATTTCGCTGTACAACTGAACGTTTTCGGAAGTTCACGTACAGTCGAAAAACTGACGTCAATTGCTGTCAAACTGTCGGAATAAAGTGCATCGTTATCGAAGTTTTGACCAACTAGAAGGACATTTTTTTTCAAGTCCTTGCCGATAACAAACCAAGGTTCTCCGGCTCCGCCAATTCCAAGGCCGTGACGCTGACCAATTGTATAGTACATAAGCCCATCATGACGGCCTACAGTTTCGCCTTCCATCGTCGTCATATCTCCTGGTTGAGCAGGAAGATATTGACCAAGGAATTCCTTGAAATTCCGTTCTCCTATGAAACAAATACCCGTGGAATCCTTTTTCGCTGCTGTCGAAAGTCCTGCTTCAACCGCTTTTTCACGTACAGCACTTTTTTCCATATTACCAATCGGGAACATTACTTTTTGTAGCTGATCTTGTGTTAATTGATTCAAGAAATAAGTTTGGTCTTTATTTGCATCTTTCCCGCGCAACATTGACACGCCACCATCTACTTCTACGACTTGTGCATAATGACCCGTTGCTAAATAATCTGCACCAAGACTCATTGCGTGCTCTAGAAACGCTTTAAACTTGATTTCTTTATTACACATGACATCAGGATTCGGTGTACGCCCCGCTTTATATTCTTCAAGGAAATACGTAAATACTTTATCCCAATATTGTTTTTCGAAATTGACCGCGTAATACGGTATTCCGATATCATTACAAACACTGATAACATCTTCATAATCTTCAGTCGCGGTACAGACACCAAATTCGTCTGTGTCATCCCAGTTTTTCATAAAAATACCGATAACTTCATAGCCTTGTTCTTTCAGCAATAGTGCTGCAACGGACGAATCTACGCCGCCCGACATTCCTACTACGACGCGCGTTTCTGCTGGTGATTTAATTGTTTTCATTCTATTTTTCATCCTTTATAGTTTCATTTCACAGACCGTTTGACGATTTCAGCCGTAAGTTCGGCTGCTTCCTTAATCGTTTCCTCTGTAAGACCGAGGCCAAAACTAAATCGGACCGAATTTCGTAATTTGGAAGAACCTTCACCGAACATGGCTGTCAAAACATGCGACGGATCGAGTGAACCCGCAGTGCATGCAGACCCACTGGACACGGCAATACCTGCCATATCAAGATTCACTAGAAGTGATTCAATATCTGTCCCCGGGAAGCTTATGTTCAGTATTTGCGGAAGTTTTTCCGCAGTTTTCACGTTCATTTCGTAAGTGACATCTGTTTGATCAAACACGTCAATCATAATGGCCGCGTAGTTAGAATAATTTGCAGTGTTTTGTTCCATCGCCTGTTGCGCAATTAATACCGCTTCAGCAAAAGCAACAATTGCTGGAATATTTTCGGTTCCTGCTCTCCGTTTGCGTTCCTGTTCGCCGCCGAAAAGAACTGGTGTTGTATCAAGTCCTTTACGCTGATAAAGGAAACCTATTCCTTTTGGACCGTTTAATTTATGAGCTGAAACGGATAACAGATCAACGCCGAGTTCACCCACATGAAGTGGAACGATTCCATAAGCTTGAACAGCGTCCGTGTGGAAAACGGCTTGGTGTTCTTTCAGCAATGCCCCAATTTCACGAATCGGCTGAATGGTTCCCACTTCGTTATTGCCATACATAATCGAGACGAGAACCGTTTTGTCCGTCAGTGCATTTTTCACTTGCTCCGCAGTTATTTGTCCGTTTTCATCGACTTCCAAGTACGTTACTTCGAAACCTAGCAGTTCTAGTTGTTTACATGGATTTAAAACAGCGTGATGCTCACTATTCGTCGTGATAATATGGTTACCTCTAGCTTTCATCGCCATTACAGCCCCAAAAACCGCGGTATTGTCTGCTTCTGTTCCGCCCGACGTGAAAATGATTTCCGACGGCTCTGCATGAATGGACAGTGCCAGCGTTCTACGTGCGTCATCAAGACATTTTCGCGCTTCTCTTCCAAAACTATGGATGCTGGAAGGGTTACCGAAAGTAGATTCAAGCGTTTCTATATAAGTAGCGATTACTGCCGGATGAACCGGTGTCGTCGCCGCGTGGTCAAGATAAATTTTCTTCATAATAAGACTCCTTTAAATGTAAAACATATAACTATCGCGATCATCTTTTTCACCAGATTTCATCAAATCTTCAATCGTTGTTGTATCGAGGACACTGCGTACCGCTTCACCAATTCGTTTCCAAAGTTCCTGTTGTGGAATATCAGATCCCTCTAGCCCCTCTACAACTTGGATAGGTCCTTCAAGAATCCGGATAACATCCCCTGCAGTTATTTCTGTCGGCGGCTTAGCCAGCATATATCCGCCATAAGCACCGCGAACACTCTTCACGATTCCACTGTTACGTAGCGGTGGAATTAGTTGCTCAAGATATGCTTCAGACAATTTCTGTTCTTCCGCAATTTTCCGTAGCGGTACTGGACCTTCTCCGAATTTAGAGCCGAGCTCAACGACAATTGTTAACCCATATCTACCTTTTGTAGAAATCTTCATATCTATCCCGTCCTTTTTACGATTGCTTCAAAATATTATAGCATAACCGGCCCGTAGGCTTCCTTAAAATGATTTGCGTTTGTCCAATGTGTATAATAGAAGGACGGATGTACTAAGGAGTGAGCTCTTTGCATAATGAACCATTGGCGTTTCGAATGCGCCCTAGGACTATAGATGAAATTGCTGGACAAAAGGATATTATCGGTGAAAAGACGGCACTTTACCGGATGATAAAAAACGGACATGTTCCTTCTATGTTGTTATACGGGGAACCTGGAATCGGTAAAACGTCACTCGCACACGCAATTGCCGGTACTAGCAATCTGCCTTTCATCGCCATGAATGCGACAGTTTCGGGAAAGAAAGATGTCGAAGACGTTGTAGCAGAATCGCGAATTACAGGGAAAGTTCTACTATTCTTAGATGAAATTCATCGTTTCAATAAATTACAGCAAGATACATTACTGCCACACGTCGAAAGTGGCGCAATCGTCTTGATAGGAGCGACAACTGAAAATCCTTATCACGACGTCAACCCCGCCATACGTTCCAGATGCGGTGAAATCCGGCAATTATCCAGATTAGAACCTGAAGATTTAATGGAAGTACTCAAAAATGCCATGTCGGATGAAGAACGCGGGCTTGGAAAAATGGTAATTGACATAACCACTGATCAGCTTACGTTGATTGCAGAAGGCGTCAACGGAGATGCACGCAAAGCGTTAACTGTTCTTGAATCTGCCGTTTCTGCAAGTGATGAAGTCGATGGCAAAATAGTCATTGAAGACTGGCTACTTGAAAACTTACTTGGGCGCATCGGGTTATTCGGTGATAAAAAAGGTTCGCATTTTTATAATTTATTGTCTGCTCTTCAAAAATCGGTCCGCGGCAGTGATGTCAATGCCGCTATCTATTATCTTGCACATCTTCTCGAGACTGGCGATTTAGTAGCTGTAAATAGGCGCTTGCTAGTGATGGCCTATGAGGATGTCGGATTAGCATCACCAGAGGTTGGGCCACATGTACTGGCAGCTACAGAAGCTGCGGTGAAACTTGGCATGCCAGAAGCGCGTATCCCTCTCGCAAGCGCTGTTATTGAAATGTGCCTGGCCTCTAAATCGAATTCAGCTTATAAAGCATTCGATGCGGCTGTAAAAGCAATCAACGAGGGAAAAGTCGGAGATATTCCATTACATTTACGGGACGCACATTATGCGGGGGCGGCAAAGCTCGGCCACGTCGGCTACAAATACCCGCATGACACACCGCTCGGTTCGTTCGGAGGCTGGACTAACCAGCAATATTTACCCGATAAATTAAAAAATACAGAGTTTTACAATCCAGTTATGGCAGGCGAGGAAAAAAAGATGGCCGCAATTTATGATCGATTGAAAGAATTTCGGAAAAAGAAGTGATTAGGTAAAAACAACTCTAAATGAATTTACTTGGCGATATGAAACGCATATAAAACACCAGTTAGGCAGCCTGTTCTCTATAATCTAATCGAGAATAGGCTGCCAGTTTTTCTTGAATTTGATATCCACAATTAAGTCTTCATGCTCATTTCTGTATTCCTCGCATACTGGAGGGATGCAATCGAAATTGGCACTTCCAACTCATCTCCATCACAACTGCCTGTTAGTAAAAATACGCTTCTTTATTTGTAGAAACACACATAGTTAGTTGAGGATTTGTTATTTTTTTAAGCTGTCTAACAAAACATAACCAAATACAATTCCGGCTATTGATGTGAATGTAGTATCTCCTAACTGCATAAATTCTTTTGCGAATAACAAATTCATCCCGAAATAAATAGCCAGAATTGGTATCATTGCTAAATATAGAGACGGGATTCCAATTGCAGCAACCTTAATCCAATCGAACGACCATTGCTTTTTTTCTTTAATCTCTATAATCAATTTAGGCAAACGTAACAGAAATCCAATAAAAACAGGGAAAATAGTTGCAAATAGTATAAAAGGCATTAAATTATATGTTGTTGCCGATTCTTCTCTTAATCGGACTTGGTAACCCATTCCTAGATAAAGAATAAATCCCATAACTACAGTGGAAACGAGATATAATAGAAACCTTTTAATTTAGGCCCCCCCCTTTCAACACTTCACTTAACTACACAACACTGGAATAGCACTTATTAAAACGGTCCATTTTGTTGGTCATGCCTTGCCACTTCTCGTAAAGTATCGGATCCCGCTGAGTTCTGATTCAATGACCTTTCCTGTTCTATAAAATCATATTTTCTCCCAGTTAAAAAATCCACAAGATGGCAACCTATAAGTAATGTTACAATGAAACCCCAGAAAACCCACATCACCCAATGCATCACATCTCCTCCCTTTTACAATATATGCGTAGCCTGTTGTTAAAAGCTGCGTTTACAGGGCGTCCCCGATTGATATAGAAATACACCCGTTAGTGCAACATATTAAATACTAAAGCAATTAGATAAAGTGGAACTCCGACAATTAACATGCCTGCGATAAGATAACAAATACACTTGAAAATAAACTTAAAGACATCATAGATAGACCCAGCCAAATCGTCAATAAACCTTGTCATTGGTTTCCCTCCATAACCTAACTTGTTAGTAAATTGCATATCCACTTGTTGTAGAAATAAACCCGTTACTAGAATTAAGGAGAAATCTTACAAGCCACCCATTACTGAATTAACAATCTTAAGTTTTGTCCGAGATCTGCTGTCACTTTTAACATTGTGTCTTTTAAAACTAATTTCCCCCGCCATTTAATTAAATCCTTGTAGTACTAGTACGGTTATCATGACTGAATAGTTTCATATATTAATAATGAACACTCTTTTCACTTTAGTTTACCTGTACAAAAAATTGGTGTTAACTACTGATAATTCCGTACTTCCGCGCTATACTCTAAATAGGAAAGAGATGACTATATGTTTTAAAACAAAAAGTACTGGATTCTTATGCCACCTTTTTTGATTCTTGGTATAGCTTTAATTACCTATCTACCAAAAAGGTATTCACCTTATTCATTTTTAGTAGTATTAACTTTTTGGGTTATTTACTATCTTTGGGATTATCTCGAAAAGAAGAAGCTTACTAAAAAATGATGCCGTTCAATTAAAGTGAATTGCAACAAAAAAGTCGAATTCCTTACTAAACAGGAAATCGACTTTTTGATTTATTTATGTCCTATGATTAAATAAATAGAGCTCTGCAGAATCTATACTTACCTTCAATTTTCTAAAATCCGGGAAATCACAATTAAAGTCGAACATATTTTATCAACATAGAAATTAGGAATAAACTCAAGAAAAAAGAGTCTATAATTCTAACGACCAATATCCCGTAACTGATAATCGAAACAGTGGAAATTAAATACCATATGAATACAAATAGTCCTGTTAAAAGGAATATAGTAGACCAAAAAACAAGTTTATGCTTAGAAGATACAGGAGTATCGTTATGTTTCCTTTGAGATAAAGCCCTATAATACATGTAAACTAAAATCATTGTTAGCCCAAATAATGTACTCCCATGTTGCAAAAGTTTATACAAGGATATAGTAAAACCATACATACTATAGCCGTGAGTGAATAAAGCAGGGAATTTCAATACCACATATCCATTTATATGAGTGAAAGAATCCCATACAACATGAGTTAACATACCGAATAGCGCAGAATAACAAAATACAACAATCTTCACTCCAAAAGTTGAATCTATTTTTTTAACATACGGATCTTGTAGATAACTCGGTAAATGATTGAATAGAATTTGGTGTACAAATATATGGTAAATAAAATAAATGAATGTCACCAAGGGTAAATTAAACAAAACGAACCCATTAAAGGTATGTCCAATTTCCCCCATTGGTCGACCTTTCAAAAAATATTCAAAATCGGGAGCCATACTTCCGATTACGAGTGCAGAAAAGTTAATATACTTACTTTTTCTTGTGAATGGAAGTATGGCTGCCGGGTGGGCAAAAGTTAGCGGCATGATAAACGCTCCTAGTTGATTTGTTCAATTTTATTCCAATTAAAAGTGGATAGTCTTAATCTATCATACGTACCATCAGAATTAACAGTGAAATAATCCCAAGAGACAATCACTCACTATTTAGCAAAATAACTGAATGTGCAAAACCCTCCCTAAAAGTAAAACTTTTGGGAGGGTTTTTGCTTAGTGGTTTTTAATTAGCCGCGGCTTCTAATAGTTCTGCCGGAACCTTTACATCATCCACATTATCGTAGTAGCTATAAACTGCATTGATTGTTTGTTTAACTCGGTGGGAATTACCATCAACTTGTACCATTGAGTACGTTGTTGTATCCATTGTCATTTTGAAATCAGTTACATAGAATGTTTTGCTATCGATTCCAATAACAATTTCGGATTTATTAATAAGTGGAAACTCACCGTTCAATATATCCGGATCAGTTTCACTGCCGTTGTTAGACAAGAATAGTATTTTTTTTAGTTCTTTATATTGTTCTCTCGATAATGACAGCCTTAAGTTATAACCGTAGTCAATCGGCTCTAACACAAAATCGTTTTTGAAATCGTTAAAAAATGCCAAATCCAGTGTCGGCTGAACAGTTTCAATCATCGAACCGAACAATTCGGCAATCGAACCGGACTGCAACTCTTCCCATGCATTCTTTTGCGTATCTTTGATGAAAACACGGCCATCTACTTTATATACTTCTGCATCCCATGGTTCCCCATTTATCGGTAGCGGTCGCACTTTTATGTCTTGCTTAACTATTTCTGGTTGTAACATTGCATCCGAAGTCATCTCATATTTCACGCTATATCTTTCTTCAGGTGCTGTTGTTTTCCAAAAATCATCATAAGAAATTTGTGTACGCACATTTTTCAATTTAGCAGATGCTTCTTTCGCTTTTTCAAAGACGTCTTGTGCCGTCATACCCTGTTTCGCTTCTACATTGGTGCATGCTGTTAATAAGAGGGCAACTAATCCAAAAACAAATACCTTTAACACTTTATTCACACATAAACATCCTTTCTAGCAATCCAAGTTCACTTTCATAAGCAATCACCCTATTATAACCTTAGTAATATTTTGGTGACAACCAAAAAGGAACTGCAGCCTAAGTTCGCCACGTCGTTTCGCAACAAGGAGGGATGAAGTTCAATCCCTCCCTACGGCGCTTTCCGTTATAACTTTATCTTTCACTCGCCGGATAGGAATATCCGCAACGATATCATTCATTACCCAACTGGCGCAAACGAGGCCGGCAACAGATGGGACGAATGCGTTCGATGCAGGTGGCATTTTTGCTTTGCGGATGAAGGCATCAGGTTTACCCACTGTGGAAACAACTTCCGGCCTGACGACAATCGGGCTTTCATCAGAAAAGACCACTGGTACTCCTTTATAAATACCTTCTTTTTTAAGTCTGCGACGGATTACTTTCGCAACCGGATCTGTATGCGTCTTTGCAATATCTGCAATTTGGAAACGCGTTGGATCCATCTTATTAGCAGCACCCATACTCGATATAATTTTAACGCTACGTGCAACACATTCTTTAATTAAATGAATTTTATAGATGATTGTATCAGATGCATCGATGACATAATCAGGTTTGTAACTGAAAAACTCTTCCGCTGTCTCTTCCGTATAAAACATATGAAGAGAAATGACTTCACACTCTGTATTAATATCAGCAATGCGCTCTTTCATCACTTCTGCTTTAGAACGGCCGACTGTCGACAAATTAGCAATGAGCTGTCTATTAATATTTGTGATGTCAATATCGTCCTTATCGACGAGGATAATACGGCCAATTCCGCTTCGCGCACATGCTTCTGCAGCAAATGAGCCGACTCCTCCAACACCAAGTATCGCGACAGTCATGTCCCGCATACGATTTACACCTTCTGTACCTATGGCTAATTCATTTCGTGAAAATTGATGTAACAAGAAAAACTCCGCCCTTCATTTTAAAAAACTATAATTTTCCCCAATAAAAAACCCCTCCGCACGTAAGTCAGAGGGGTGTATGATCATTGTAAGTAACGAATCCCAAATGTGCCGTCTTTGTAGTATCGCTTTGAACCCGCTATCAGCAGGTGGGTGTCCTATCCGATCCTTTTGAGGTCCCGACTAAAGGCATGTCATCCGACTCGAAATACGGACTCCCGACGAAAAAATGTTCGGTCAAAACTGATTGGCAAATAACGAACACTTCAGGATTCGTATTACTTGTATAATAACATACATCTTTAGTCAGTTCAACGATTTAACAGAAATGTTTTTCACACTTTTCTAACTTAACTGATTACCGTTTACTTTTTGGCATCACACGGATTCCAAGTTCAGCTAGTTGAGTATCATCAACGCTGTCAGGGGCTGAAGTTAACAAGCAACTTGCACTCGCTGTTTTCGGAAATGCAATTGTATCCCGCAAGTTCGTTGAACCAGATAACAACATAACAATACGGTCGAGACCGAATGCAATCCCGCCATGCGGAGGTGTCCCATAGTCAAATGCTTCAAGAAGGAATCCGAATTGTTCGTTCGCCTGTTCCTTACTGAATCCAAGAGCCTCAAACATTTTTTCCTGGACATCACGTTTGTAAATTCGAAGTGATCCACCGCCAAGTTCATAACCATTTAAAACAAGGTCATAGGCTTGTGCTTTAACTGTCTCAGGGCTTGTTACTAATTCTTCCACATCTGCTGGCATTGTAAATGGATGGTGTGCTGCCTGGTAGCGACGGGCTTCTTCGTTATATTCGAACAAAGGCCATTCAGTCACCCAAAGGAAGTTGAACTTCGATTCGTCAATTAAGTTGTGATCTTTTCCGAGCTTAGTACGTAGTGCTCCTAATGTATCTGCGACAACTTTATTTTTGTCCGCTACAAACAGCAATAGATCTCCTACTTCAGCATCCGCTGCAGCTTTTAATCCTTCGCCCTCTTCTCCTTCGAAGAACTTCGCGATAGGCCCTTTGAGACCTTCAGCATCGACTTTCAACCAAGCAAGTCCTTTTGCACCGTAGACTGCTGCAAACTCGCCAAGTGCGTCGATGTCCTTACGAGAATAGCTATCTGCTACTCCTTTTACATTGATGAGCTTAACTTGCCCACCTGACTCAATTGCTGCCGTAAATACTTTGAATGAAGAATCTTTAACGACGTCAGAAACATCTGTCAGCTCCAAAGCGAATCGCGTATCCGGTTTATCTGAACCATAGCGTCCCATTGCTTCGTCATAAGGCAGACGTTTAAATGGAATTTGAACATCAATTCCTTTTACATCTTTCATTACCTTTTGCATCATTCGTTCATTTAACTCAATAATTTCTTCAATTGACATGAAACTCATTTCCATATCGATTTGAGTGAACTCGGGCTGGCGATCAGCACGAAGGTCTTCATCGCGGAAACAACGTGCAATTTGATAATAACGGTCGAATCCAGCTACCATCAGCATCTGTTTAAATAGTTGCGGTGATTGTGGCAGTGCGTAAAATTCGCCTTCGTGAACACGGCTCGGTACAAGATAATCGCGCGCGCCTTCAGGTGTAGATTTTGTTAGAATCGGCGTTTCTACTTCGAAAAACCCTTCATCGTCAAGGAAATTACGAACTGTTTTAGTGATATCTGAACGCATTTTGAACGTATTGGCAAGTTTTGGACGACGTAAATCAAGATATCTATATTTTAGTCTAATTTCTTCATTCACGTCTGTCTCATCTTCAATCATGAACGGCGGGTTTTTCGCTTCATTCACAATGTTCAATTCAGTAACTTGAATTTCAATCGAACCTGTTTTCAAAAGCGGGTTTTTCTGGCCATCTGCACGCTCAACAACTAAACCTGTAAGCTCAATTACGAACTCATTGCGCAGTTTGTCCGCCGTTACAATTGCTTCGCTTGAAAAACTTGGGTTAAATACTGCTTGAACGATTCCTGAACGGTCCCGTACGTCGACGAAAATTAGTCCCCCAAGATCTCTTCTTTTTTGAACCCATCCTTGTAATGTAACCGCTTGTCCAATTACCTCTTCTGTCAATTCACCACTATAATGTGTACGTTTCATTACCATCATCCGCCTCTCTTAGCCAATCAATGTTTCTTTAAGTTTTTGAACCAATTCATTAACAGGAACTTTAACTTGCACACCGTCAGCCATATTTTTCAATAAAGCAACGCCTTCAGCTACTTCATCTTCACCAATAAGTACGACTGTCCGAGCATTCAGCCTATCTGCCGATTTCATTTGCGCTTTCATTTTCCGGTCCATATAATCCATATCTGACCGAATGCCAGCTTCTCGAAGTGCACCAAGCAATTTAAAACCTGGACGACGTGCTGTTTCCCCAAGTGTGACGATATAAACGTCAAGTACTGGCTCAGCTTCAAACGACTTCCCTTCAGCCGCCATCGCAAGAAGCAAACGCTCAATACTCATTGCAAAACCGATACCAGGTGCAGAAGGTCCCCCGATTTCCTCAGCGAGACCGTTGTACCTTCCACCGCCGCACAAAGTCGTAATTGCTCCGAATCCTTCTGATGTACTCATAATTTCAAAAGCAGTGTGGTTATAATAATCAAGACCGCGCACAAGATTTGCATCGACTTCATAAGCAATTCCTGCATCGTCGAGATAACCTTTTACATCTGCAAAGTATTGAGCAGATGCTTCATTCAAATAGTCAGCTAATGATGGAGCTGAAGCGATGAGCGGATTACCGCTATCGACTTTGCAGTCCAGTATGCGCAATGGATTCTTTCTTAATCTAGACTGGCAGTCAGAGCAGAATTCTTCAATATGTGGGTTGAAGTGTGCAATGAGCGCTTCGCGATGCGCAATTCTGCACTCCGTATCGCCTAGTGAGTTAATGACAAGTTTCAACTTTGTCAATCCCACACGTTTATAGACGTCCAGTGCCAAGGCAATCACTTCTGCGTCAATCGCAGGATCTGCACTGCCGATTGCTTCTGCTCCAAATTGAACGAATTGACGATAACGTCCTGCTTGCTGACGCTCATAACGGAACATTGGACCCGTGTAGAAAAGCTTTACAGGCTGATCTGGGTAACCGAACATTTTATTCTCCACGAAGGAGCGGACAACAGCTGCAGTTCCTTCTGGTCGCAGCGTCATTGAACGATCGCCTTTATCCATAAAGGTATACATCTCTTTTTGAACGACATCGGTTGTCTCACCTACAAGACGTTGAAATAATTCCGTTTGTTCAAAAATCGGTGTACGGATTTCTTTATAACGATAGATATCACATACTTCGTTAATGATTTTTTCTGCTTGTTGCCATTTCCATGTTTCAGCTGGCAAAATGTCCTGCGTTCCTCTTGGCACTTTAAAATTCATATAAATTCCCCTTTCTAAATAAGGATTGCAGTCTAAGTACGCCACGTCCTGTGGCAATGACTGCATAACCTACTTCCTGTAGGCCCAAGCGTAGGGCGCCGTCCAGACGCGACAGGCATAAGACGGGCCGGCGACGCGGCGTACTTTGCCGCATAGCTGGACTGACTATCTAGGAACCCAGCCTAAGTGCGCCGCGTCCTGCGGCACCGGCTGCGTAACTTACATCCTGTGAGCCCCCGAGCTTCTGGCGCCCGAAGTCTAGACACGTTTAGTCGAGACACAAAAAAAGACCCCCATCCCTTGCCTACGCAAGGGACGAGAGCCTTTATAGCTTCCGCGGTTCCACCCAAATTGACGCAAAGTTTTGCGCCCACTTTAAAACCGGATAACGGCCGGTTCCGTCTGTACTTACTGAATTGAAATCGTTCAGCACAGAGCCTCGATGGTGTTATTCATTGTAAACCGCTGTAGGATGGATTTCAGCCACGTCCGTCCCTCTCTTGTCAGTCAATTATACAATTACTTTCCATGTCGTTGGCATAAATATAAAAAAATTATTGTGTGAGTTAAATTGTTAATTAATCATCATCTTAATGATTCTGCGTCATAGTGTCAACCTTTTTCGATTAATTGTAGTTTTTTGTGGTGAAAACTTCTACAATGGATTATAGGGGGTATGATATTTTGTCGAAAATGAGAAAATGGATGATCGTATTTATACTTTTATTCAGCGTATTCCACGACATTCCAACGGCTAACGCCAATACGGAATCTGTCGTCGTTGATGCGCCATCAGTGCACATCCGGTCTGGTGCCGGGCTTACCTATGCTGTAACAGGATCGTTAAAAAAAGGTGATCAGGTAGAAGTTATTGCTGTTTCTGGAGACTGGTACCAAATCCAGCACGGCAACAGTTCTGGATGGATTGCCTCTTGGCTAACTACTTCCGCAGATAAATCTACTGGGACAAGCACTGCAGTCGTTTCACGCGTCAATCAGCTAAATGTAAGATCCAGCCCTTCCACGAATTCAGCTGTACTCGGTCGGATGGCCGCTGGAGATGAAGCAATTGCCACTGGCAATGACGGTGAATGGACTTCTATTACATTTAACGGCATAAACGGTTGGGTACATACGGATTATATTACAGCGGTAGCAAATCAAACTGCACCACAGGCAACCAATCAAGCTACATCACCCGAGTCATTTACCGTTTCGGTTGATGCACTTAATGTCAGAAAGAATGCAGACCTTTCTTCTAAGCGGATTGGCCTCATTAATCAAGGTGAATCCTATGATGTTAAAGAAGTAAACGGCAATTGGGTCCATATATCATTAGGTAATAACGAATCGGGTTGGGTCTACTCATTCCATGGTACGCTGTCATCGAATGGCAAACAGGCTTCCGAAAGCTCCAATTTAGGTACGGTTACCATCCTGTCAAACGGGACGAATATTCGTGAAGCCGCTACGACTTCTTCACAGATCGCTGCCCTTGCCGATGCAGGTGAAAAGTTTCCAATTGTCAAACAAGATGGTGATTGGTATGAAATTTCTTTACCGACAGGAGCTTCTGCATTTGTTGCCACATGGGTCGTGTCTACGGGCGATGAATCAGTATTGACAGAACCCGTTATTAAAGAATCGATACCACGTGTTGCCGGCACGTTAAAGGGGCTAACTATCGTGATTGACCCTGGTCATGGCGGTAATGACCGCGGCACAACAGGGACGCGAGGGACTGACGAAAAGGATATTACAATTCTCACTTCTGAATTGTTAGTAGCTAAATTAAAAGCTGCAGGCGCGAATGTGATTACAACTCGTGAAACAGACACATATGTATCATTAAGAAAACGAGTCGCTATCAGTAATCAGCATGCTGCGGATGCCTTCATCAGTCTCCATTATGATGCCAATCCCGATTCTAGCGTAGCAGGCTTTACGACGTATTACTCACACGCACATCAACAAGCGCTTGCTTCTTCCGTCAATGAAGGACTTGCTTCATCGGTAAATCTTCGTAACCGAGGATCACAGCCCGGCGATTTCTTAGTTCTTCGTGAGAACAGGCAAAATGCAATTTTGATTGAACTTGGTTTCCTATCAAATTCTGCTGAGGAACGGGCAGTCACTAGCGACATGTTCCGTGAACGTGCAACGCATGGTATCTATCAAGGGCTTCTCGACTACTTCAACACTAATTAACTAGAAATGTTGAAATATAGAACCACATTGAATCCGCTACGGCGCTAGGGGATGCCCCCTTGTAAGGCGCCTTCGCTCAATGTATATAGAAACCCAATCAACAGTAGCATGGAGAAAAATGCATTGTGGCAGCAGGCTGGTACCACACACTGAATAGAATAGAAAAGATCATATCAAACACTCTACACAAGCAAAAAGGACCTTCCCAGGTATTGAGGGAGGTCCTTTTTCATGTTATTTTGAGTCTAGAATAATCGTTACAGGTCCATCGTTAACGAGCTCAACATCCATCATTGCGCCAAAAACGCCTGTTTGAACTCTTAATCCTTCTTCCTCCAATTTACGGTTGAAGTATTCCCATAGCGGTTTTGCCTGTTCGGGTCTTGCCGCTTCTATGAAACTTGGGCGACGTCCCTTTTTCACGTCCCCGTACAAAGTAAACTGTGATACTGAAAGAATATCCCCTCCCACCTCAAGGATTGAGTGGTTCATCTTGCCCTCAGTATCTTCCCATAAACGGAGACCCGCGATTTTCTTCGCCAGATAAGCAGCGTCTTCTTCGCTATCTGCATGAGTTATACCAACGAGTAGCACGTAGCCCTTGTCAATTGAACCCGTTGTCTCCCCCTCGATACGGACAGTAGCTGGACCCGATCGTTGCAACACAACTTTCATCTGTTACACCTTCCAATCAATTAATGACACGTTCCACAGAATAGATATCGCGGATTTGTTTAATCCGATCAACAATTCTTTGCAAATGTGCAATATCCGTAATTTTAATCGTCATATGAATGCGGGCGATTTTGTCACGGTCCGCTTTGCCACTTACCGCAACCATTGGCGTTTTCGTATCCGCGACAACCATCATCACTTCATTCAACAACCCTTGACGATCGAATGCGGACACTTCTATATCAACTAGGAACTCTTTCCTTGAACTAGAAGGTCCAATCGCCCATTCCACGTCGATAATCCGCTCATTCTCGTCATCACCGACCACAATATTAGGGCAGTCGGTACGATGGACGGAAACACCTCGTCCTTTTGTGATGAATCCTACAATTTCATCTCCCGGAACTGGATTACAACATTTCGATAGCCTGATCAGTAGATTGTCAATCCCTTTAACGATAACACCCGATTCAGTCATTTTTTCCGGTTGAGGTGATTTCATATCTGAAACGATTTTATCAATTGTATCTTGCTGTTCGCGTACTTTTCGCAATTTTTCAGCTAGACGATTAACGACCTGCTGAGCGGTTATGCCATTAAAGCCAACTGCCCCATACATATCATCTTCAGATGTGAAGCTGAATTTTTCGATAGTGCGTTTAATATTCTCCTGTGAAAGGACTTCTTTCAGATCGAAATCTTGTGATTTTATTTCTTTTTCAATCATTTCCCGGCCTTTTAGGATGTTTTCTTCCCGAAGTTGTTTCTTGAAAAACTGCCGGATTTTATTTTTAGCCTGAGACGTATTGGCAATTTTCAACCAGTCACGGCTCGGTCCAAGCGATTGCTTCGATGTCAAAATTTCAATAATATCTCCTGTAAACAATTCAGTATCTAGCGGGACCATCTTGCCATTCACTTTTGCACCAATCGTCCGATTTCCAATTTCCGAGTGGACACGGTAAGCAAAATCAATTGGGACCGAACTTGCCGGTAGTTCAATAACGTCTCCATCCGGCGTAAAGACATAGACCATATCCGAGAACAAGTCGAATTTCAGTGATTCCATGAATTCTTCAGCGTTAGAAGATTCGTTCTGGAATTCGAGTATTTCCCTAAACCAAGTCAATTTCGAATCTATATTACTTGGGATTTCGGCTATCGTTTTTCCTTCTTTATATGCCCAGTGTGCTGCAACTCCGAATTCTGCAATTTTATGCATCTCTTCAGTTCGGATTTGCACTTCAAGCGGATCGCCAGCCGGGCCTACAACAGTTGTGTGCAACGACTGGTAAAGATTCTGTTTCGGCATCGCAATATAATCTTTGAACCTGCCAGGCATCGGTTTCCATAGTGTATGAATAATACCAAGGACCGCATAGCAATCTTTAATGCTTGAAACGATAATTCGAACAGCCAGAAGGTCATAGATTTCATTGAACTCTTTCTTTTGGATAACCATCTTGCGATAAATTGAATAAAGATGTTTTGGACGACCTGAAAGATCAGCCTCAATTTCCATCTCTCCAATTTCCGTCTTGACTTGGTCCATAACATTTACTAAATAGTTTTCTCGTTCGACACGTTTGCGCTTCATCATATTGACAATTCGATAATATTGCTGTGGATTCAAATAACGTAAAGCTGTATCTTCAAGCTCCCATTTAATAGCTGATATCCCTAACCGATGGGCAAGCGGTGCAAAAATTTCCAACGTTTCAGCTGCAACACGCCGTTGCTTTTCCTCTGGGACATGTTTTAATGTTCGCATATTATGGAGCCGGTCAGCTAATTTAATAAGAATGACACGAATATCCTGTGCCATCGCCACGAACATTTTACGATGATTTTCTGCCTGTTTCTCTTCTTTGGATTTATATTGTAATTTCTCAAGTTTCGTCACACCGTCGACAAGCATTGCCACTTCTTCGCCAAAATCACGGATGATGTCGTCCCTGCTGATGTCTGTATCTTCCACAACATCGTGAAGGAACCCGGCTGCAACTGTCGAAGGGTCCATTTCCAATTCGGCAAGAATACCCGCAACTTGGACAGGGTGAATGATGTACACTTCACCTGAACTTCTGTGCTGTCCTTCGTGTGCAGTCTTCGCTGCCTCATATGCTTTTTTGACGAACGCAACGTGTTCTTCATTCATATAAGAGGCAACAAGTGTGAATATTTCTTCCGCCGTCATGTCACGATTTTTCGCCATAATATTACCCCTTTCGACTTTATCCGCAAAAATGATTGTATTCCCTATTGTATGTATAAATACATGCTCATGTAAAGGGTTAGTATATGGAAATGTGGTTAACACCTTCGTTCTAGATATATGAAAAGATCCCCCGCTTATTATGGCGGAGGACCTTTTTCAATAGGTAATCAGTGAACGCATGTCATAACCTTGCAATTTTTCACGGCCGCTTAAATACGACAGTTCTATGATAAACGCACAGCCTGCAACAACTCCGCCTAGTTTTTCAACTAGCTCGACTGTCGCACCCACTGTACCGCCTGTCGCAAGAAGATCATCGACAATTAGTACACGCTGACCTGGCTTTATGGCATCTTTGTGAATTGTTAATGTATCTTTTCCATATTCAAGATCATATTCGACCTCAATCGTTTCTCTTGGCAACTTGCCAGGTTTACGGACAGGAGCAAATCCGACTTCCAGTGCATAGGCAACTGGGCAGCCAATGATAAATCCACGGGCTTCAGGGCCTACAATAATATCCGTATTAACTTCTTTCGCAAACTTGACGATTTCGTCTGTTGCGAACTTATAAGCTTGGCCGTTATCCATGATTGTTGAAATATCCTTAAAGCTAATTCCTTTTTTCGGATAATCCGGTACAATCGTCACATATTCTTTCAAATCCATTAGTGTTCCTCCCTGTCGACAATTCCATTTCGCACAGTATCGAACCATTGTTTCAATTCCATATAAGGCGCATATAGCAGTCTTTTCTCAAGCTCAATTTGACGTTCGCGCTCTTTGTAAGCGGGTGCATCCGTCAAATCACGTTTACCGGCCGTTTCCTGAACGAAAACAAAACCATCTTCAATCTTAACAAATCCAAGCTCAGAAAACACCTTTGACATGAAATAAACCGTATCTTTTTTCCACGCTTTATGTTTTGTGAGCTGGGCTCCGTTCGTAACGAAGTCAAATTTCTCGCGTTTTTTCAAGAAACTGTAATACCAGCCAAACTGTTCGCGGTCAGGAATCCCATCAAAATACCTTGATTCGGATGCGTGGAAATGCGCATAGACGCGGTCTGGCTGGACAGAATTCACAAGTTCTTCAAGTTGGGCAACATCGTCCGGTATATCCAAAAGCACGAGATTTCTCGCCCTCGTTATTGTTTCTTGTCCGAATAGAGTAATAACAATTCCCTTCATGGATGATTGGAAATGTGCAACCGTTTGTTCATGGAAAGCTACAAATAACGTATCGTCTAGCGGAATGGTTGGAAGCCATCTGGTTGCTTCACGCACACCGCGCAAATCGAACAGCTGCCACTCATCAGAACGAATATCGCTGATTAATAACTGAGGCTTCTTATTGCCGTTCCATTCATTCACCTGCAAATCTCCCGTAACCGACAACTTTACACCTGGCGTCAGTTGGTCAGCAATAGGACCGAGCCCGAATCCGATGGCATCAAGTGAAACGCCCTCATCCGCTAATTCCAGCTTCATATGATTCTTTGCCGCACCAATTTTCCGCACACTTGTGGCTGTAATGTTCTCAAGCATGTAAATTGGCTTTTCAAAAGCCATGCCAAATGGACGTAGTAGTTCTAGCGATTCCAAAACGCTGACATCAATTTCACTAATCGACAGCGGAACATCGATACGAACTTCAGGTGTAAGCATTTCTTTTGTCAACACTTGAACTGCCTGTTTATTAAGATTTTCACGTAGCGTGACAACGTCTGTAACTGCAAGAGACATACCTGCCGCCATCTGATGACCCCCAAAGTGAGGTAGAAGCTGTGCATTTTTAGATAGCTCGGCAAACAGATCAAAACCAGCAATACTTCTTGCAGACCCTTTCGCAATTCCTGTTTCCCTGTCAATCGACAAGACGATGGACGGACGATAATATTTCTCAGTTAATCTAGAAGCTACAATTCCCACAACACCAGAATTCCAGCCTTCTCCTCCGATAACGAAAACGAGCGGAACTGTATCACCGTACATTTGCAAAATCATGTCTTCCGCTTCTTTAGCTATTTCAGCTACAATCGCTTGCCGTTCTTTATTCAGCGTGTCGAGTTCTTTTGCCAACGTCATAGCAAGCGTTGTATCTTCTGTCTTCAATAGTTGAACTGCCGGGGTAGCATCACCTAGACGCCCAGCCGCGTTCAGACGGGGCCCAATCATGAATCCGATTGACTCCTCTGAGAGTGTTGCTTGTTCGGTGCTAGCGATGCGTGCGAGCGCCTGGATTGCAGGGCGCTTTGACACACGCATCTGTCTAATGCCCTCTTTAACGAAATATCTGTTTTCATCCCGAAGCGGAACTAAGTCCGCAACTGTCCCGATAGCAACTAGTTCAAATAAATCTTCCGGAACATCCTCAAGTAACGCACACGCTAGCTTGAATGCCACACCAACTCCAGCAAGCTCTCCGAACGGATAAGCCCCTTCTGGATGTCGAGGATGGATGATGGCATCTGCTGCTGGTAACACTTCACCAATTTCATGGTGATCTGTAATGATGATGTCCATGCCAAGTGATTTCGCATATGCAATTTCATCGACGCCGGAAATGCCATTGTCTACTGTAATAATAAGCGAAGCCCCTTTTTCGTATAGCTCCAAGAAAAGGTCTTTATTCGGTCCATAGCCATGCTTGAACCGATTGGGTATCGCATAGAACACATCTGCACCCATTCGCTCCAAGGCCGTTGTCAGGACCGTTACACTCGTCACGCCATCACCATCATAATCGCCATAAACAGCAATTTTCTTATCTGTTGCGATTGCCGTTGTTATGAGTGACACTGCTTTGTCCATATCATATAGTAAAAAAGGGTCATGCATACTTGATGCATCCATATGTAAAAAATCTTTTGCCACTTCGGAATCTATTATTCCCCTTGAAGCAAGTATTTTTGCCTGGACAGATGAAATACCGAGATCCTTTGACAACATCGCTACAAGTTCTTCATCCGGTCGATCCACTTTCCATCTTTTCATTGATTCGATCAAATTCCTTCACATCCTTACGTTCATTATAGCGGATGGGCTACGACTCTAAAAGAAAAGACTGTTTTAATTCCACGAAGTAGAAGACCAAACTGATTTCGCTAACAAAAAAGAGCATCTTCCCCGGTATTAGTAGCCGGAAGATGCTCTTCGCTTATACATTTTTGTTTTCGATAAATACTTCGTCATTGGATGGTAAGGCGGTGTACTTTTGCAGTTCTGCAATTTCATTCTGTTGTGCAGCAATTGTTTGCTCTTTGAGAGTCATTTCTTTTTGAAGCTCTTTAATGCGACGGTTTGATTGAAAGGACAGGAACATTGCGACAAACCCACTGACCATCGCACCAAGAAGAGCTGCACCTAAAATAATAAGAATAAGTGGCCACTGTGCTTGTCCAAACACATAATTGACTTGTACCGCATCAACATTAACGACAGCGAAGATAGCGATAATAATAGCGAATAAAAGACCTAACAGCAAATTCCATTGAAATTTCATATAGCTTTCCCCTTTCCTTAAGAAAAAAATAGAACAGAGTATACATAAAGTATACCCCGTTCCATGAATAACCGAAACTTATCATATAGGTTCTTAAACGATAGGTTCGTCTGAGCCCCACTGCTTCTTCGTATCTTCTACTTTAATCGCGCCTTTTTTCTTCATTTCACGTTTTTTCAGATCAAACCAAATTTGAGCTGATATGAAAATCGAAGAATAAGTACCTGCAAACAATCCAATCAGAAGGGCGATTGAGAAGGTTTGAATCGATTCTGCTCCGAATAGCATTAACGCTACTACAACAAATATTACTGTAAGCACCGTATTTACAGAGCGACCAAGTGTCTGACGTAATGATCTGTTGACGATGTCTGCCAATTCTGCTTCATCGTCAATCCGGCCTCGATGGTTAATATTTTCCCGTATACGGTCAAATGTAACAATTGTGTCATTGATGGAGTAACCAACAATGGTCAAGACAGCCGCAATAAACGTGATATCAACCTCTAAACGCAGAATACTGAATATCGCGACCATGAAGAATGCGTCGTGGAAGAGCCCAATAATCGAGGCAACACCCATTCGCCATTCGAAACGGAATGCAACGTATATGATGATTCCAAGCGCTGCGATAAGAAGGGCATAAATTGCATTTTTCGCCAATTCCTTACCGACCGTTGGTGAAACTGTTGAGATATTCGGATCCGAACCATATTCGGCAGCAAGATCCGTTTTAAATTTATTGACTTCCTCTTGTTTGAAGTCTTCTTTAAAGCGTATGACACCGATATTTTTCGTATCGCCAGAGATGACGATATCGTCTGTCGGGTGCCCAATTTTATCAAGATAAGTAGAAAGTTCATCTTTCGTCAATGAATGGTCAGCAAGCACCTCAACACGCGTTCCTTGTGAGAAGTCTATGCCAAGATTTAACTTGAATACACCAAGCATAGCGACACCACTAATTAGTAACACTGCCGAAATGACATAGAACTTTTTACGCGCTCCTACGAAATCGAAACGGTCAAATTTCGTAGTTAGCTCCAGCGTTTCAATTTGTTCTTCAGCTGGATGAATCCTACTTTTCGAAACACCGAATAATGCTGTTTTCCCATCAAACACACCACTATTGACAAGGAGTCCCAAGAGTATGCGTGACCCCCATACAGCCGTCAAGAAGCTGGCTAGAATACTGATGATCAGTATCGTCGCGAACCCTTTAACTGAGCTTGTCCCGAAACTGAACAAAACAACTGCCGCAAGAAGTGTCGTGATATTGGCATCAAGAATGGCAGTGAACGATGATTTCGCTCCAGCCATAAACGATGTCTTAACAGATTTACCGACACGCAATTCTTCTCGTATCCGTTCATACATCAAGATATTCGCATCGACGGCCATACCGACCCCGAGCATAAGTGCCGCAATACCTGGTAGCGTCAACACACCGTTAATAAGTGTGAAGACTAGCAATATAATAAAAATATAGACCGACAATGTAATAACTGCCACAAAACCTGGCAAGCGATAATACACAAGCATGAATAAGAAGATAAGCGAGATACCAATAATCCCCGCAAAGATTGTTTTGTTAAGCGCTTGTTCACCGAACTGCGCGCCGACAGATGTCGAATAAACTTCTTCAAGGTGAACAGGTAGTGCTCCTGCGTTCAAAATTCCCGCGAGGCTCTTCGTCTCTTCTAATGAAAATGACCCTGAGATTTCAACGTTCGATGAGTTAATTGGGTTTTTCACATAAGGAGCAGAAACGAATTTAGGTTTCTCTTTCGTTACTTCCGCCCTAAAAGAATCTTCACCTTCTACAAAGTCTAGCCAGATGACCATTACGTTCTCTGGTGCTTTTTGTGAGATCAATGTTGTAACTTCGCCAAATTTAGTCGGCGATTTCATTTCAAGCGTAACGACGGGGTTACCATTTTCGCCGAAGTTCGCTTTCGCTTTTCCTTCTTTCAGGTCGTTTCCGTCTAGAAGAAGATTGTCATCAGCATCCCTAAATGTCAGGTTTGCCTGAGTAGAAAGTAGCTCCCTAGCTGATTCTTGGTCCTCTACTCCCGCAAGTTGCACGCGAATCCGGTTACCTGACTCGATTTGGATACTTGGTTCACTTACTCCAAGTACGTCAATCCGGCTTGTCAGCGCATTAGCTGTATCTTTAACCATTTCTTCTGTTATTTTTGGGCCGCCTTCTTTCAAAGGCTTAACTTGATAAAGGACTTCAAAGCCGCCCTGTAAATCTAGACCTAGTTTTACATCTTTCACTATCGGATTTGCAGTCGTTCCAATCGTCAAGCCAAACACGACGATTAATAATAGAAACGCTACGATCCGTCCTCTTCTTTTCATAATCCAATTTCCCCCTCTAAATATGGAGCGCAACTGTACGGCATTTATCTATGTACATACTCCTAGAATAGCGACAGCGCCCCCGTGAAAATTGGCGCTGAATACTACACAATTATAAAAACACAATAAGTCTATTATGAAACACAGTCATTCATGTGTCAAATGACCGTGTTTTACCCAATCATAACTCACTTTTCGATTTTTGTGGTGTCAGTAAGATTTGTAGTTCTTCGCTGTTCAAGTCGGAAAACCAGTTTGCACCTCGTTGTTCTTCAATCTGTGTAAACGTCATATATTCTGCTGGTGAGATTTTGAGGATTCCATTTGCAATTTCATGCATCCCCATTTCCTCGATATTTCTTTTACGCCATTTCTTCTGGACACAAAATGTCCAAATATCCTCTTCGGTTACTGTTGTATAACCGTACAGATGAAATTCAGTCTTTTTGCTTTCAATTGCAGGCAGCATATGGGTGAATAGTTGTCCGTATCGTCTTGGCATATTTCCCATCCCTTTCCTGGACAGTCGTAAGTACGGATATTTCTGCATAGGTTTAGTGTATATGAAATGACCGGAATTGAGAAGGAGTTGTTTAAATTGTCTTCATTCATCCGCGGAACTGTCGTCCTGATGGTTGCCGTCTTCCTAACCAAGCTTTTAGGATTCGTCTTCCGGATTCAATTCATGCGGATTGCAGGCGAAGAGGCGGTCGGCATCTACATGACTGCTTATCCCGCCTTTATCTTTTTCCTGTCACTTGTCCAGCTTGGTGTACCAATCGCCATAGCAAAAGTGATTGCCGAACTCGAAGCGAAAGGGCAATCCGTAAGAATCCCTTCCCTCATGAAGACAGCTTCCTTCATCACCATTTTGACAGCAGTCGTTTTTATCCCAGCTTCTATCTTGTTCGTTCCCTACTTAGCTGAAACGCTTCTTGGCAATTCAGCTTCGTCCACTACATTGTACGTCGGAATCGCAATTGTGCCAATCGCCGCCATTGGAGGCTTGATCCGTGGATATTTCCAAGGTATCGCACGAATCGAAGAAACAGCGTGGTCACAAATCATCGAACAAATATGCCGTATTGCGCTAATCACATGGCTCTTGCCACATCTTTTGATAGCCGACAATACAGCACTGAGTGCCGCTTATGCGATGGGTATTACGCTTCTTGCGGAAATGCTATCAGTCCTATATTTGCTGTTCAAATATAGGCAACAGAAAAAACGCGGACCAAAACAGCAAGGGAAACTTAAGCGCTATCCTATGGAACCTCTGCTAGCCATCGCATTGCCATCATCAGGCAGTCGCCTGTTCGGTACGTTTACTTGGTTCCTAGAGCCGATTATCTTTCTTCGGGCACTTGCGTTTTCGGGAGTTTCAGCTGTTGCTGGTACAACGTTGTATGGCATTGTATCTGGTGTACTCGTACCGTTACTCCTATTCCCAGCTTTCATCCCATACGCCTTGTCTGTTGTCCTGGTTCCTGCTGTAAGCGGAGCAGTCGCATCAAATAATACGAGCAAACTGAAAGAACGGATTCATCTGTCCTTGCGCTTATCCGCTCTAACAGGTACTTTTGCAGCAACTGTGTTTTTTATTCATGGTGAGGATTTAGCAGTAAAGTTATTCCATGTAACTCAGGGTGCTTCTTATATGGCGTTACTTGCTCCTGTTTTTTTCTTTTATTATATTCAAGGACCACTTTATTCAATTTTACAAGCCACTGGCGATGCCAAGGCAGGGATGATGAACTCCGTATACGGCGGTATTGCAAAACTGGCGGTCATGTTCATCCTTGCCTCCCAACCTGGTCTACAGGTAACAGGGGCAGTCCTTGCAATCGGCTTCGGTGTACTTATTACATCATTCCTTCATATAGCAACACTTCGGAAAAACAAATCGACCGCTTCCGGCTTCACTATATTCGCTTTGCCCTATGCTTCCTTTATCATGACTTGTATTATGAGGCCCATTTTCATCCCGATTGGGGACTTCGGATTATTTATGGAATGCGCGATTACATCAATTTTCCTTCTTGCGATTCTTATTTTAACGGGTCAAGTTAAAAAAAGTGACCTATTCCTATTCAAGAAACTGTTGAAAAATCATTGATACTCGTCTTTCAACTGAAACTTCAGTTCATTATTCTCATATGAACAATAGAAAATCTGTTTCACATCATTCACTCCCAGTTGCTGAAGTCCTTTTACAAGCCATTCTTCTGTTTTACCGATAAGTGCTAGATGTCTAGATTGAATAAAACCGTCTGAAATTAGCGCAAGAACAGGTTGGACATCATCGTGTTTGAATACAGACAGATTTCCAGACGGCTCTAAATAAGCGAATGATACTTCATGAACGGAGCCAATCTGTTGCTCGCGAAGCTGTTGGAATAAATCATCCAGATTGTAGCGCTGTTTTCGCATTTCTTGCTCCAGTATTATTCCATGTCTAATAATAAGTGTCGGTTCACCGTCGACGATGTCTCTGAATTTTTTACTTTTTAATGAGAAATAAGAAGAAACGAGTTGGATTACGAGCAGAACAAGCATTGGCACAATAGAGTGCATCAGTTTCTTATCAGGGGAATCAAGTGCAAATGCGGCAACTTCTGCCATAATAACGAAGACAACAACATCAATAATCCCTAGCTCCCCGACTTCACGTTTCCCCATAATTCGTAAGATGACTAAAATGAGAATATACAGAAACACAGTTCGGAAACTGATGATTAGTAAATCATTCATAACTAAGATCTCTCCCTTTTAAGAAAGGATGCCCTTTACCCTAATGCTTGTATACATGCTTATTATCGAAAAAGAAGCGATTGCCTGAACGGGAAATTTCCCACTCAGCCAATCGCCTCTTCATATTCTTACAAGACTTAAATTGATTGCGTTACTCGTCCAACAGCTTGTCTGTCGAACTGCAAAGTCGTACCTTCAGAAACTTTAAGGAAAACTGATGAATCATCTACAGCGTCGATTGTGCCGTGAATGCCGCCGATTGTAATAACCTTATCTCCGCGTTTTAAATCTCCTTGCATCTGCTTCGTCGCTTTCTGTTTCTTTTGCGCCGGTCTGATAAGCAAGAACCACATCACTGCGAACATCGCAACGAATGGTAATAGTTGTGCTACTGAACCCATATATATATCCCCCCTTCAATCAAGATTCATTATACAAGATTTAAAAGTTTTTTGCATTCGGTTTATTAAATCCGTAGCTTTCAAAAAACTCTTCACGGAAATCACCGAGTCGATCTTGGCGAATTGCATCCCTAACTTGCTCCATTAAATTAAGAAGGAAGTGGAGATTATGATAAGACGTCAATCTGATTCCGAATGTTTCATCCGCTCTAATAAGATGGCGAATGTAAGCCCGGCTGTACGTTTTACAAACATGGCAGCTACATTTTTCATCTAGAGGACGGAAATCACGTTCGAATTTCGCATTACGGATATTCAAACGTCCTTCACTTGTCATAAGCGTACCGTTTCGCGCAATACGAGTTGGTAAAACACAGTCGAACATATCAATTCCGCGGATAGCGCCGTCAATAAGTGAGTCCGGCGAACCGACACCCATCAAGTAACGCGGCTTGTCCTGTGGTAGAAGTGGTGTTGTGTGTTCAAGAATCCGGTTCATAATATCTTTCGGCTCTCCAACAGACAAGCCACCGATTGCATAGCCCGGGAAATCAAGTGACACAAGATCTTTTGCACTTTGAGCGCGTAAATCCTCAAATTCGCCACCTTGTACAATGCCAAATAGGGCTTGGTCTGCCGGACGTGCATGTGCTCCTAGGCATCTTTCGGCCCATCTAGATGTTCGTTCAACGCTGGCTTTCATGTATTCATGCGTAGCAGGGAACGGCGGACATTCATCGAAAGCCATCATAATGTCTGCACCAAGTGTATTCTGGATTTCCAACGCTTTCTCAGGGCTAAGGAACAGTTTACTACCGTTCAGATGATGTCTGAAATGGACACCTTCCTCTTCGATTTTACGGAATTCACTAAGTGAAAACACTTGGAAACCGCCTGAGTCAGTCAGAATCGGTCTATCCCAGTTCATGAACTTATGTAGTCCGCCCGCCTCTCCAACAATATCCTGACCCGGACGAAGCCATAGATGATAGGTATTACTTAAAATAATGCCTGCTCCAACTTCTTTCAACTCTTCAGGTGACAATGTTTTGACTGTCGCCTGTGTACCAACTGGCATAAATGCTGGTGTTTCAAATGAACCGTGCGGTGTATGGACGATTCCAAGACGTGCTCCGGTTTGTTTACATGTTTTGATATGTTCGTATGTGACTGCTGTCATTTTATGATTCCTTCCTTTGTGACGGTTTGATGAACATTGCATCTCCAAAGCTGAAGAAGCGATATTTTTCCGCAACCGCCCGGTTATATGCTGCTAGAATATGCTCTCTAGTTGTTAGTGCTGAAATAAGCATGATCAACGTCGATTTAGGTAAATGAAAATTGGTTAATAGTCCATCCAAAATACTGAATTCATAACCTGGATAGATGAAAATCGACGTCCAGCCACTTGAAGGCACTATTTTACCGCCATTTTCCGAAGCGATTGTCTCAAGTGTCCGCGCAGACGTCGTGCCGACCGCGATTACACGCCCACCTTGCGCTTTTGCTTCATTTATTGCATCCGCTGTTTGTTCAGTGACATGATAGTATTCAGAATGCATCGTATGATCCTCAATCGTATCTGCACTGACTGGACGGAATGTGCCAAGGCCAACATGCAGTGTGATAAATGCAATGTTGACGCCTTTATGCCGTATACTTTCCAGGATTTCATCGGTGAAATGAAGCCCTGCAGTCGGCGCGGCTGCCGAACCCCGTTCTCTCGCAAACACGGTCTGATAGCGCGCTTGATCATCCAGCGTTTCAGTAATATAAGGCGGTAGTGGCATTTGCCCTAGTTCATCTAGGATTTCATAAAAGATCCCGTCATAGATGAATTTGAATGTACGTCCGCCTTGTTCCAAAATGCCCGTGCATTCTGCCTTCAGACGTCCGTCACCAAATGTGACAATCGTGCCAAGCTTCACACGTTTCGCAGGTTTTGCAAGCGTTTCCCACTCATCATCTGCCGTTTGCTTCAATAGTAATACTTCAATCATTGCCCCAGTATCTTCTTTCACACCCATCAATCGCGCCGGCAAGACCCGCGTATCATTCAGTACGAGCATATCCCCTGACTCAAGTTCATCGAGAAGATCGCGAAAATGACGGTGCTCCACATCCCCCGTCTCTGGGTCGAGGACCATAAGACGGCTTGCTGTGCGGTCTAGCAACGGCGTTTGTGCAATAAGATTATCTGGTAAATCGAAATCAAAATCATTTACATCCATCGTCTATAAATTCTCCCTTTATAATTGAATTAGAAATCGTTGTGCTCGGGAACTGGATAGCCGAAGTGTTCGTATGCAAGACGAGTCGCAATCCGCCCGCGCGGTGTCCGCTGGATAAAACCGATTTGAAGAAGATACGGTTCATAGACATCTTCGATTGTTACCGACTCCTCGCCAATACTTGCAGATATCGTATCAATTCCAACAGGTCCGCCACGAAAGCGTTCAATCATCCCTGTAATCAACTTATGGTCAATATGATCTAGACCATGTGAATCGACTTGCAGCATTTCTAGTGCTTCATTTGCCATTTCCATTGTAATGCTCCCATTGCCTCTTACTTGTGCATAATCTCGCACACGGCGCAACAGGCGGTTTGCAATACGAGGAGTTCCACGAGAACGGCGGGCAATTTCAACCGCGGCCTGCCCATCGATTGCCACTTCAAAAAGGCCAGAGCTACGTACTACGATCTCCTTGAGTGGCGCAACATCGTAATATTCGAGCCGCAGGGGAACGCCGAACCTGTCCCTTAGTGGCGCTGATAATGCCCCCGCGCGGGTTGTTGCCCCAATCAGGGTGAATGGCGGCAAATCTAGCCGGATAGACCGTGCTGAAGGACCTTTCCCGACAACGATATCTAGACAAAAATCTTCCATTGCAGGATACAACACTTCTTCAATTGCCCGGTTCAACCTGTGGATTTCATCAATGAATAGCACATCCCCCGGTTCAAGAGATGATACGACCGCTGCGAGATCACCAGGGCGTTCAATTGCAGGGCCGCTGGTCATTCGTATGTTGACGTCCATCTCATTGGCAATGACGGTTGCAAGCGTTGTCTTCCCGAGACCCGGTGGACCGTACAATAAGACATGATCCAAACTTTCGCTACGGCCTTTTGCTGCTTCGATGAAAATACCGAGGTTTTCCTTCACTTTTTCCTGTCCGATATACTGACTCAGAAATTGCGGTCTAAGTGATTGTTCAAACCGTTCATCGAAATCCGATACTTCTCCCGAAATAACACGTTCCTCCATTGTCCGTCCCCCTTTCTACTGTTGTTATATAGGTTTAAATAAAGAATTCCATTGAATTCGCTTAGTTTAAACCCGGGATTCAATACTTCAGTTTATACATACAATTAACCCTGCTTCAATAATAACCGAAGTGCCATTTTCATGTATCCTTCTGTATCGAGTTCTTCTTTTTCTAATTTCGGCTTTACTTTCGTCAGCTCGCGCTGGGAGTAACCAAGTGCTTCTAGCGCAAGTATCGCTTCATCAAGCGCACCATTTTCGGCCATTGTCAGAAGTGTTATATCCTCATCCGGCATGTCCATTGCATTAAACAGATCATACAACTTCCCCTTCAAATCGAGGATCATCTGCCGAGCCGTCTTTTTTCCAACTCCCGGAAATTGAACAAGGAACGTTTCGTCCTCCCGTTCAATTGCACCAATCACCTGGGAAGGAATGCCGCTAGCGAGTATAGCCAAAGCACCTTTTGGACCAATACCTGATACCGTGATCAGCTTTTTAAACAATTCCCGTTGTTCCAGAGATTTGAATCCAAGAAGCAACTGGATATCTTCACGGACATGTAGATAAGTGAACACTTGTTGTATATCTTCTGTTTTATGAAAAGCATACGGATTGGGCGTCATGATGAGCCAGCCAATCCCACCTTGTTCGAGTGTGATATGTTCAGGCGTCACACGTGTGACTTGCCCTTTTATGTAGTCATACACGCTATTCTCCCCCTATATATGTAGAATTAATTATACCATACGAACGCACTTTCTACCTTCTACTTGAATCAACCACAATTACGCCAAGCTATAACTGATCTAAGTTTATCCCGCAAAAGAAAAGATGACCGCTTTGTTGGCGGTCATCAGTAATTTACTCGCATCAGTCTTGATTACACTTATCATAACAATTACCGCACTATTTATCAATACAGTTAGACCGGTATGTATAACAGAAAAGTTGTTCCCTTCCCTACTGTACTTTTCACTTTAATTTCACCTTTAATATTCCTGATTGTGCTATAAACCATGAACATTCCAAGGCCAGTCCCTTCTTGTTTTGTAGAGTAATAAGGTTTTCCCATTTGTGAAATCCCTTCTCTTGTCATGCCGCTTCCACTATCTTGAATCTTTATCAAGATGTTCTTCTTGTGTTCCGTCACATCAACATAAAGCATGCCGCCATGTTCTTGCATCGATTCAATACCGTTTTTAACTAAATTAATAAGGCATTGTTGCATTTGATTTTCATCATATGTTGTTTTTAGTGTATTTGTTAAACGAACTAGAATTTTAACTTGATTCATTTTTGCATACGGTTGCATAATATTCTCGACGTACTTTATGTCATTTTTAAAATCAGAGAAAACCATATGTTCACTCTGCGGTTTCGAAAACGTTAAAAAGTCACTAACAATAGTTTCTGCTCGCTCTAATTCTTTCAACGAGAATTCAATATATATTTTTTCTTCAGCGGTAATCGTTTTGGACTCATTTAACAGTTGAAGAAACCCGCTCGTTACAGTAAGTGGATTTCTGATTTCATGTGCAATACTTGCCGAAAAATGGCTAACGTCTCTCATTCTTTCTGCTTGCATATACATTTCGCGTCTTTTGATGTTCGTGATAATTTTCTCTATTAAAGCCATTAGTATAAAAACTGCCATTAGATAAGTACTAAGCGTATAAAATGCTAAGTCCCAAAATTCACTTGTCAGTTCAGGGAATTTAAAGCTTAACGTGAAAAAATAATACGTCATAGTAATAAAAGTGACGCATATCGCATAAAAAATTCGAAAGCGCGAGCTTTGTTGCAAAAATTTCGCACTTAATAAAGGCACCAAAATAAGGACTATTGTCGAGAGCGCAAGTGATTGATAAATCCCATCTCCACCGATAAAGAACCGATAAGCATTTAAAATGAAATAAAGTGGAAAGGCCATTTTGTACCCGCCAAAAAGGGCAGCAATAATAAATGGAATATATCTTAAATCAACGATATACCCTAACTCCAATCTAACTGGGAAAGCCATACAAAAAATGAGCGTCACAGAGGACAATAAAATAAACAGATATTTATTGAAATTAGTCAAACCATTTTCAATGAAAATTACAGCAATTAGAATCGGAAAGAGTAAAAACAAAAAGTTCAACAATAATGTTTCAATCAAAAGAAATCTCCTTCCTACGGCTCTAATTACGTAATTATTATTTTGCTATATATTCGGCACTACTAATTTCGAATTAACTAGGTGGAATACTTCACCCGTATAACGAACTAATCTAGCAAAAGAGCAATAAGACCATGGAGTAATGCAGTTCAACCCCACCCCAGTGATCTTCTGACAGTTTTTTTGCGTTCAGCCATTACAAAACGGCTAAGCGATGTTGGAATAACATTCTATTTGTTAAGTGCCTATTATATAGATGTACACACAATTAAATTGTACACTATTTCACGGTTCTATATGTATATATTTTTCATTGTTATCTATCACAATAAATATCCATCCACCATTCTTAAACGGTGGATGGATAGTATAATGAATCCTATTTAATGGGATTAATCTTAGTCTTCTGCTTTTAGTGTCTTTATCACGCTAAAAGTCCGACGATTACCTTTTCCACTATCTGTTAATCCGTTCTACATCATACCATAATTTAGGCCAATGCGAGAGTGCGGACTCGGTAAAGGGGACCAATTGCTTCGCCTGTCTTTCTCTTCTAGATGGTGACAACGAAAAGAAATGAAGCCATTCACGAAGTATTTCATTCGGAAATAGGAGCAGTGTCTTGGAAGCATAATCTAATCTTCGCAACGACGGCTGTTCTTCAAACAGAAAATCAATGTCATAGTCGATTTGTGGCAGCACCCGATGAATCCAGAGCGCAATCTCAGTGCCGGCCGGTCCCGTGCTTGCTAGATCGAAATCAATGAAACGGATGATGCCATCTCTATCACGCAAAATATTATGATGGACGACATCACCGTGAAGCAATGTACCATCCAGATTATCTTTATAGGTTTTCTTCACTGCGCTAATCGCGTTCAATGCGTAAAACAGGATTTCATCGACAAGGCCTTTTTCAATATACGCCTCACAAGCCCCGCTAATTTCACGGAAACGACTTATCCGGTCTCCCCACTTCGCGATAAGTGGGTACGGATGTAAATAAGGTGAGGCGTGCCAGTCAAGTTGTGCTTTGGTTTCATGAAGGGCATGAAGAGCAGCAAGTGAATCCGTCCGATCTGCCCTCTTCTTGAAGTTGACCGCCTTCGCGCCATCTAACCACGGCTGAACAAACATAAGTTTATTGTCTTGAGGCACGACATCTACAATATTTGTGAAAGAAACAGAATGAAGGGCATCATGTACACGGTGTACTTTCATCGCGGTGGAGTTGGAATGATATCGCTTCACCGAAAAGCGTTTGCCATCTTTCTCAAGTTTCCACACATTATCTTTTATTTTTTCTAATTTTCCATCCAGCTCCATATGCCGGTCAATACGCCCCGAACCAGTTGGAACCTTGATTAGGAGGCATTCCAGAATAAGGAGTTGCCTGTTGCATGCATGAAGGGCAATTGCACGGTTGACCGTAAAATATCGGTATCATCATTTGCTGACGATGGGGTTGGTGGTGTTGCGGCCCTTCGCAACCACATCCACATCCGCCGCAACCGGGATGATGAACCGGGTGTTGCATTGCAGGATAACCGAATTGTGCAGGATTCCACTGACCTTGCATAGCTGGTGATATAGCCTGCGGCACGTAACCCGGCCCAGGCGGACACGGAGCAGAAGGTTGCAGGTCAAATTCTGGTGATGCTTCTTGCATAAATTCTGGTGAACACTCAGCGGCTGGTTTCATAACCATTTCGGCCGTTTCTTCAAACATGAAATCAGGGGATTCGAGCAACTGCCACCCTTCTACCATAGGTATTCCTAAGGGAGATGTTGCAGGGCCCTGCCCAGAAAAGATTGGTGATTCTTGTTCATACATCGGTGGTTCTGAACTTGGCATCGCCTGAATTTGTCCCGAATGCATGAACGGGAAACAATCTGCGTCAAAAATCGGCATCCATCCACATGGAATACCTATCATCGGATGCATTGGCATTGGCATCGGCATCGGCATCGGCATCGGCATTTGCGCCTGCGGAGGCGCTGGCATCGGTGTCGGTGTCGGCGTCGGCGTCGGTAATGGTATCGGAGCCGGTACTGGTGTTGGTTTAGATGGTGGTACTGGCGTTGGTGGTCTCGGTGTTGGCATTGGCGGTCTTGGCGCTGGTGGTCTTGGTACTGGTTTCACCGGTCCCTTCCCGTGTTCGGGATGCTTGACGTGCTCAGGGTGCTTGACATGCTCAGGTTGTTTGATGTGCTCAGGATGCTTGATGTGCTCAGGGTGCTTGACGTGCTCAGGGTGCTTGACATGCTCAGGGTGCTTGACGTGCTCAGGGTGCTTGACGTGCTCATTCGTTCCATGGTGCTGTCTTTTCGGCAAGAAAATTTTCATTCCAGGTACGATATAATCTGGATTAGCAAGATGCGCATTCACCCGCTTTAGCTCTTCAAACGGGATACCGTATTGACGCGCAATCTTCCAAAGCGTATCCCCTTTTACAACAATATGGACTTCCACTTAAAAATTTCCCCCTTCCGTCAATCCATCGTATGAACGGACGCCCGTCTGTGTGACGCTCATATTTAACGAGATATCCTCTCTAGCCATGTATATGCGGGAGTGGGGAATTTATTCTAAAGAAAAGCGGAAGGCGCCTTCTAGACGCGACAGGCATAAGTCGATCCAGCGACGTGGCGCTCTTTGCCACATAGCTGG
>NZ_JADPRX010000034.1:0-45757 GCF_017347125.1 Sporosarcina sp. E16_3 | reverse complement strand
GTGTGGCTAGAAGTGACTCCGTCACTTCTAGCCACACTTTTTTCAGTAATCCTGTTGCGAATAGTTGCCTGTCGCGTACCTATACTATTCAAGTGAATAATGCAGTTGCTTTGAAAGAAAAGAATAGATGACATTCTTTAGTGAGAGTAAGCGCCCGAAGATACAATTTCGGGCACCCTTGCACATTGTATAATGCGTTCCTTGCTTACTCCTAGCAAAGAGTATGCATGTAATCATGTGATGCGTACTAGATAGTGACACTTCTTTAATAAAAAAAGAGAAAACCATAGAGAAAGTTTCAGCCGCCAAAATTGCATCTTTGACGGCTTTTCTCTAGTTAAGAAGCCAGCTATTCTTTCGTCCAAAAAAGCTCCAAATGGACTACGTGTACTTATGCATTTGGAGAACGACGGATGAAGGACTACCATACGATTACCGAATAGAATGCGTATGGATGCGACTTTGTCGCATCCATACATCCCGGTAATCGTAATAGAGGTTATTCAATCCAAAGCAATCCAAATGCAACTAGACACGTAACCCCCAGTGTGTTATCAAGTTATTTGCTGGTTACTTTTGATTATTCAACAGACGTGACAAATAGCAATATTATTCCTAAAAAAGAGCAATCCCCTTCAACCGGATAACCGATTGATAGGATTGCTCTTTTTTCAAATGAAAAGAAAGTATTCATTTTTTAACTTATAATAGTGTCTAGCTCCAGGCGCTCGGGTCATAAGCAATCCATCTATGTGGCAAAGGGCGCCACGTCGCTGGATTGACTTATGCCTGCCGCGTCTAAACGGCGCCTTCCGCTTTTCTTATTGTCTAGCTACAGGCGCCAGCCGCTCGGGTCATAAGCAATCCAGCTATGTGGCAAAGGGCACCACGTCGCTGGATTGACTTATGCCTGCCGCGTCTAAACGGCGCCTTCCGCTTTTCTTATTTCATAGAATTACGGTCTTCAAGTCGGAAAGGTAGAATGACTTGTTGTTCTTCAACCTCTTCCCCGTTCATCAACTTCGTCAACAAACGCATTGACACTGCGCCTAAATCATAAAGCGGAACGACAATCGAAGTAAGTTGCGGTCTTACTACCCTTGCCAATATGGAATGTTCAAAACAGATGAGTTCGTAATCTTCAGGTACAGATAATCCGCCATCCCGAATTGCATTTAACAGACCGACAGCAATCGCATCGCTTCCTGCAATAACGGCAGTTGGTTGCCCCTGCAATCCACGAATTTGTTTCCAACCTTCATATGCACCATCGTACGTATCTTCCATTTCAATGACGAACTGCTCATCAACTGGTATATCCGCATCCTGGAGGGCTCTCATATAACCCGCTTTTTTACCGATACGGTTGATATCTCTTGTAAATGGCCCCGAAACAAAAACGATTTTCGTATGACCATTTTGAATTAATTTATTGACCGCTACATAAGCAGCTTCTTCATAATCAATATTCACCGTTGCTAACTGTTTTTCCACATCCAATGTTCCAGCCAAAACGATTGGTACATTCGCTGTCGACATTTCGGCACGCACTTCATCAGAGATTGAATCACTCATAAAAATAAGCCCGTCCACCTGTTTACCAAGATGGTCTTCTATCAATTCTACTTCTCGATCCGTGCTCTCATCGGAATTCGACAGAATCATATTGTATTCGTACATCGTTGCAACGTCCGCTATTCCACGGGAAAGCTCAGAGTAGAAACTTTTCGAGATATCAGGAACGATGACTCCGATTGTTGTCGTCTTCTTACTAGCGAGACCCCTTGCAACAGCATTTGGTCTATAGCCAAGTCGTTCAATGCAGTCGAGAACTTTCTTTCTCGTTGCAGGTTTTACATTTTGATTGCCGTTAACGACACGGGAGACCGTTGCCATTGAAACATTGGCCTCCCTGGCTACGTCGTAAATCGTTATAGCCATTAAAATCCCTCCTTCTATATATATTCATTATACCCTATGTAATCAAAACGCCGGAACCATTATAGGCCCGGCGTCTACTCATGAGATTGTTGTATGTGTGTTCATGAATTGGTTAATGGCTTCATAAAATTCATCAAATTGTTGCAGATCCATCTGTTGTGCAGAATCGGATAATGCAACAGCTGGATCAGGGTGCACTTCAGCCATTACGCCATCTGCACCAACTGCTATCGCAGCTTTCGCTGTAGGCAGTAACAAATCTTTTCTGCCTGTAGAGTGAGTTACGTCAACGAAGACCGGAAGATGCGTCTCCTGCTTCAAGATTGGAACGGCAGAGATATCTAATGTGTTGCGAGTTGCCCGTTCATATGTACGGATACCACGTTCACAAAGGATGATCTGGCTATTACCTTTAGAAAGTATATATTCAGCTGCATGAATGAATTCATCGATTGTCGCTGCAAGTCCACGTTTTAGAAGAACTGGTTTATTGATCATTCCAGCTTCTTTCAGCAATTCAAAGTTTTGCATGTTACGTGCACCGATTTGAACAACGTCGATATACTCAAGCGCTTCTTCAAGATGTGATGGCGTAATGATCTCCGTAACAACTGAAAGACCCGTTTCATCAGCAACACGTTTAAGAATTTTCAACCCTTCAAGGCCAAGACCTTGGAAATCATACGGCGATGTACGTGGTTTGTAAGCTCCGCCTCTTATCATCGTTAACCCTTTTGCTTTGATGGACAATGCAACAGCTAAAACCTGCTCATACGATTCGACTGCACATGGACCATAAATGAATGACGGAGTTCCGTCCCCAATTTTATGGCCATTAATGTCCACAATTGTATCTTCGGCTTTTCTCTTACGGGATACAAGCAAAGCATTGCGTTGATCGTCTTCTTGTATTTCAAGTGCAGACATGAATATTCCTTTAAAAATTTGTTCAAGAACGCCGTTAGGTAACGGACCATTGTTAGATTCTTTTAGGAAATTAAGCATTTCACGTTCGCGAATCGGATCATACCGATTAACACCCTGCTTCTCTTTTACTTTACCAATTTCTTGGACTACAGTTGTTCTTTCGTTAATAAGATCCAAAACTTTAACATTCAGCTCGTTTACACGGCCGCGCAATCCATCTAAATCATTTTGTCTCATCTGTCCGTCTCCTCCCCGTATATATAATTCTCTTTCAGTAGAGAAGAATATATGTTACATTTTTGATAATAGACCTAAGTATAAAGAAGACTATTTGAAAAGTCACGTTATTTCTACTAATTCTTTTTTATATTGGACATTTATCGACAGAAAGGATGAATAATTCTGGCTACTACACTATTTGCACTCGACATCGGGACGCGTTCGGTCGTTGGAATCATCCTGATTGAAGACAACGGTATTTTTCACGTTGCTGATCTTGTTTCGATTGAACATAAAGAACGTTCAATGATTGACGGACAAATACATAATATTTTAAGTGTTGCAAGCGTTATTTCAGAAATCAAAGAAATACTCGAGGAAAAGCATGGTCCCTTGAAACGAGTCAGCGTTGCTGCCGCGGGACGTGCTCTAAAAACATCAGAAGGTTCAATGGCTATCGACATTTCAGAAAGGTCCCTCATTTCTGTTGAAGACGTCAATCATTTAGAACTTGCAGCAGTCCAACATGCCCAGCAAAAACTGCTGTCATCCGATACAGTTACAAAAGACGATTATTATTATTGTGTTGGTTATTCCGTTCTTTACTACAAACTTGAAGGTGATGAAATAGGCAGTTTAATAGATCAGGCGGGACGATCTGCTTCTGTTGACGTCATCGCGACATTCCTTCCTCGAGTCGTTGTCGAATCACTTCTTTCGGCGCTCAAACGTGCAGGACTCGAAATGGAAGCCCTGACACTGGAACCGATTGCAGCTATCAATGTTCTAATCCCACCATCCATGCGACGCCTAAACGTCGCGCTTGTCGATATAGGTGCAGGGACATCGGATATAGCTATTACCGATAACAACACCGTTGTGGCTTACGGCATGGTACCACTTGCAGGTGATGAAATTACGGAAGCACTCAGCAACCATTATCTCCTTGATTTCCCACTTGCTGAAACTGCCAAAAGAAGTATTACAACAGAAGATACTATTGTCATGACGGACATTCTAGGCTTTGAAGAAAATGTAGCTTCAAGGGATGTAACCGCTATTATTAAACCTGCTGTAGACCGACTGGCAAAGTCGATTTCAGATGAAATCAAGCGCTTGAACAATGGAGTTCCCCCTAAAGCGGTCATGGTTGTTGGTGGTGGAAGTTTAACTCCCGGGCTGACAAAAGAAATTAGTGTATGCTTAGGACTGCCTGAAAACAGGGTAGGTATTCGGGGATTGGATGCTCTCACGGGAGTTACATTAGAACCTGGAATTACTTCATCACCAGAACTCGTCACACCAATCGGTATCGCTATCGCAGCAAGAAGAGCACCGATTCACTATATGTCCGTATCCGTAAATGACAAGGTCCTGCGCCTATTCGAATTAAAAGAAATGACTGTTAGCGATGCACTTCTTGCCGCAAATATTAAAGCCCGCCAACTATACGGCATGCCTGGACTTGGAATGACTATAACAGTAAATGACAAGGATATCATTATACCCGGCGAACATGGTACACCCTCAACAATCCTATTGAATGGGGTAAAAGCGAGCACAAAAGACTACATTAAAAACGGGGATACTATCGACTTACTTCCCGGCAGTGATGGAACTAACGCAATCGCAACTGTACATGACCTTGTCGAGGATATGATGGCCATCAGTGCCGCCATGGATGGAGTTGCCGTGCAATTGGAACCCCTTATTCACATTAATGGAATTCTCAAAAGCATCCATACATCCATCCAAGACCGTGATAAAATTACAGTTACACATACCAGAACAGTCGCAGCAGCGTTTGAAAAAACACATCGGAATGTCCATTTAATTGACAATACTTACACAGTATCCATCAATCAAAAAAAGGTCACCTTGAAAAAAAAGAACATCGAGTTCTTCATTATGGGGACTGCGGTGCAGCCAACGCATGTAATCAAAGATGGAGACCGGATTACAACTAAAAAACCGCCCAGCCCTACCATAGATGAAGTTATAGCTGAGATGGGTAAAAAGGCGTTCGATATACTAACTGTACTATTTAACAATGAAGCCGTCACAATTCGAAAACCACGGCTTACTTTTACACTGAACGGTCATGATACGGAAGTATCTGCCGTTATTAAGCCTGGTGACTGCCTCAATTTTGTACCACTAAGTGAAAGCCCTATTACTTTTGGCGACATCTTCGCATTTACAGATTATAGTTTGCCCGAAAACCAATCAGGTAATTATAGATTACTTCGAAACGGGACAGCAATCGGATTCAACGATGCTATTTTCGGCGGCGATAGACTTAAAATTAGTTTTACTTAAAAAAAGTCCATCTACTCGAATTTGAGTAGATGGACTTTTAACATATCATTTTTTCACTTCTCAAGAATGTCTGACACGTAGTTTTGATTCGTTATTTTATCCTTACCAAGGTTCTCACCGTTACCGTAAGAGACATCACTATTGCCAGTTGTAGCTTCCTCAGCATTATTAGTTTTTCCCACAACTGCCGATTTTAATGCTTCTGCAGTAGCTGTCATACTTTCTTCTCCAGCTTCAATAGCATTTTCAATTTTGGATTTTGCTGTATCAACGAAATCAATAGACTCTTCACCTTCTGAAGATGCTGTTCCATCATCCATCGGCATAGATGTTTTCGATTTCATAGATTTCACTTTATCAACAAGTTGTCCAGATTGTTCTTGGATTGTTTTCGATAATTCACCCGTTTTCTCTTTTGCGACCGAAGTTAACTCTGTTGCTTTTTCCTTCGCAACAGAACTGATTTCAATACTCTTATCCTTCAGTTGAGTTGCCTGAGTCGTAAGATTCCCTCGCATTTCACTACCCGTTTTTGGTGCCAAGAATAGTGCTGCAGCTGCTCCAATAACTCCTCCGACAAGTGCACCCATTAAGAAACTTCCCGCTCCTGAACCTTCATTTTCATCATAGAAAGAATCTGTATAGTCTTTGTTATAATCATAATTTGCCGGTAGGTATGATGGTTGACCATACGCATTTTCATAACCTTGGCCACCTTGATTGTATTGTGGGTCATTATTAGTTGATTTCACTTTTTTTTCTTCACTCATATCCGATTCCTCCTATTTTTTCAAACTATATATATATATTGAAATTTGGATCCTATTTATAAGCCTTTATTCGGGCTAGGCAATCTCTTTTGGCCTGGTACTGGCTTGTAAGCAGTCCACCCTTTCGTGCTTGTCCCACCCGTCTTCCGTTCCTTTACTTTGCCCATAATGTCGATAACCACATTGCTCCATTGAATGATTTGCGCTATCTTGTCACTATTTCGTTCTGCTTCTGTTGCGATATTGCTGGAAACCCTTCGAACAGAGGAATTGAGTACTGTGACAGACTCCCCGACGCCTTTCACTGCATCGACAACAGTGTTCAATTTTTCGGCTTTCTGCTGAATGTCTTCGGCAAGTTGATTTGTTTTATGAAGAAGTTCTGTTGTTTCCGTTGTTACCCCTTCAAGTTGAGTCGTCAGCCCCTCCATTGTTCCAGATACACTTTGTAATGTTTTCTTCAATGAAGATAGGGTCTTCGCCAAACTAATGCATAAAATCAAAAATGCGATTGCAGCGACAATTGCCGCTATGTACAGTAAATTTACCACGGTACAGCCTCCTTCAAATACTCATATAATATTGTCTACCCTTTTCAAGAGTAAAATAAACGTTATTCCTCTTATTACCTCTTCGACACTAAACCTCAATTCCCTTCACAAAGTTAGAAAACATTTCATTTTTTCGTGATTTTTTAATTCCCAAATCAAAAAACAGCTAACTCTGGATCAAGTTTCAATTTTCCCAATCCAGGGTCAAGCTGTTTTTTTAATTGCAACAGTGAAAAAACAGTGTGCCGTTAAACTGTTTCTTCTCTATCAAGATAAGACTTGAATGAGCTCATGTATTTCTGAACATCCCCTGCACCCATGAAAAGGTAGACTGCGTTTCCATGAGATTCAAGTGATTTATTATCATCAAGATCAAGATGTTTTGCACCAGGAATTTTATCAACCAGGTCATTAATGGTTAAATTACCTACCTTTTCGCGTGCAGACCCGAATATATCGCATAAATAGATATGGTCGGCAGTTGAAAGACTTTCTGCAAATTCATCTAAAAGAGCAGCGGTCCGCGTAAATGTATGCGGTTGGAATATCGCAACAATTTCACGTTCAGGATATTTCTGTTGCGCTGATTGTAATGTTGCCTGAATTTCAGTAGGGTGATGGGCATAATCATCCACAATAATTCGATCCGCTATTTCCATTACTGTGAACCTTCTTTTAACACCATGAAAAGTGGACAGTCTCTCTTGGATAGTGGATGCTATTACTCCTTCATAATGACAAAGTACAATCACACCTAAGGAATTCAAGATTGCATGATCCCCAGCCAGCGGTATTGTAAATTTATGATAAAATTCGTTCCTTACAAAAACATCGAAGGTCGAACCTTCCACAGTTTTAATGATGTTTTTCGCAGCAAAATCATTCGATTCTTCAAATCCATAATAGAGTACTGGAACGTTAGCCTGAATCTTTTGCAAGTGTCTATCATCACCGCAGGCAATTAGGGCTTTCTTCACTCGGAGTGCCATTTCACCAAATGCGTCCATTACATCTGCTAGATCCTTAAAATAATCAGGATGATCAAAATCGATATTCGTCATAATCGCATAGTCGGGTTCGTATGCCAGGAAGTGTCGTTTATATTCGCAAGCTTCGAATACGAAGTACTCGCTATCTGCCGGACCACTTCCCGTGCCATCTCCAATTAAATATGAAGTTGGTGAATGTCCAGATAACACATGAGCAAGCAAGCCAGTAGTCGACGTTTTACCGTGTGAGCCTGTAACTCCGACAGATATGAATTTCTCCATATACTTTCCTAAAAAGTCATGATATCGAATAATTTCGAGGCCAAGTTCCTTAGCCCTTATAAGTTCAGGATGACTGTCAGGAAAAGCATTTCCTGCAATAATTGTCATGCCTGATTTAATATTGTTTTCATCAAATTTCAAGACAGTTATTTTTCTTTCGTGGAGCGGATCTTCTGTGAAGAACCATTTCTCCACGTCTGAACCTTGTACTTCATTCTCAGAATCGTGAAGTATTTGGGCGAGGGAACTCATTCCAGCGCCCTTAATGCCAGTAAAATGGAACAACGTCATAATGCAACCTCCCGGGATCATTTCTGTTCCCCTTAATAAATATCATTAATTTTTTCTCGCTACATTTGTTATTTAAGCATTTAAATTTACATTTCGCATTGCTAGGCTAGTTAGTACTCCATACGATCTGTAAGTCGATCGAGATCACTTTCCGTCAAAAAGACATCTCGCGCCTTACTCCCTCGCGGCCCTGAGATGAATCCACTCTTTTCCATCCGGTCCATTAGTTTGGCGGCCCGATTGTATCCGATACTGAAATTACGTTGTAACAGAGACGTTGATGCACTGCCTGTTTCATGGATAAAGAGACATGCCTCTTCAAAAAGTGGATCAGCTCCTTCTTCTTCGATACTGCTTGCAAGAAGGTCTTCTTGGCCAAATAAATAATCAGGTGTTGCCTCATTCCGAACGTGTTCTATTATACGCTCTATTTCCTCATCCGTGACAAATGTACCTTGCAGTCGGACACCAGAAGATTGTCCATTTCCAATGTAAAGCATGTCACCTTTGCCTAGTAACCTTTCTGCTCCAGGGGAATCGATTATTGTTCTAGAATCGATTTGTGATGAAACCGAAAATGCGATTCGTGTTGGGATATTCGCTTTGATTGTACCTGTAATAACATCGACAGAAGGACGCTGTGTCGCGATGATCAAGTGAATACCGCAAGCACGTGCTTTTTGTGCAATTCGACTAATTGATACTTCGACATCTGCCGGCGCCATCATCATTAAATCGGCAAGTTCATCAATGACAATTAGAAGATAAGGCATCTTCAAAGAGAATCGACGACTTTCTACAACCGCTTTATTGTAACGCTCGATATCTCTCACACCTGCATGTGCAAGCAACTCGTAACGTCTTTCCATTTCCGCCACTGCCCACTTTAATGCAGCAGTTGCAGCTTTGACGTCTGTAATCACAGGACTGATTAGATGTGGTATGCCGTTGAATGGTGCAAGTTCAACCATTTTAGGGTCAATCAGCATCATTTTCAAATCGGTTGGTGCAGCTTTGTAAAGCAAGCTGACCAAAATTGAGTTAATGCAGACGGATTTACCCGAACCCGTAGCCCCAGCAATCATACCGTGTGGCATCTTGCGAAGATCTAAGGTTACTGGTGTTCCAGTCAGGCTTAATCCAAGCACAGCTTCAAGCGGGGACGTAGAAGCCCTGAACTGCTCCGTTGCAATAACTTCGGATATCCGAACAGGTCTCGTCTTACGATTTGGAATTTCAATTCCAATTGAACTTCTACCAGGAATGGGTGCTTGGATACGAATATCTTCGGCGGCCAGTGCCAATTTCAAGTCATCTGTTAAATTACGTACTTTACTCACTTTAGTTCCTACTCCGACAGTCAGTTCAAAACGAGTGACTGTCGGACCTTGCATCGCTTCAATAACGGTAGCTTTAACCGCGAAGTGCGACAATGCTTCCTCAAGCTTTTCAGATTGAGATTCCAGCCACTCTGTATCTTCGATTTGCGATTCAGGTGGAATTAGATAATCCAGTGATGGGAAAGCGTAATAGGGTTCTTCCTCTTCTTCTAAGGTTTCACCAACTATTTCTTTCGACTCTACGAAAACTTCTTCTCGAGCGTCGACCAAAGGTTTCGGACTTATCGGCTCAGAAATACTAACTTTTGTGTTATCAATTGGTACTAGCGGGCTCGAAGACACTACTGCTTTAAGTTTCTCTTTATCGGACTTTAACATCAATACATTGAATGGAACAGTCCGTTCTTTTCTTGTTTCTTGAATTTGTTCTTCTACCAATTCAGGTATCGCAGGAGAAGGCTCATCATCTGCTTCTGCCTCAGGTAACACATCCTCAGTATGTTCCACATCATCCAAAATAATTCCCTTAAAGTCCTCTTCAACCTCTAATGATTCGATTGTAGAGATTTCATCCTCAGAAGGCTCTAAAGCTTCCGGCACGACCACCGACTCTTCGTCCTCAATTACTGTTGATTCGATTTCGTAGACTTCAACTTTTGGAGGTTCTATCTCACTAGAAATGACTTCACTGCTGTCATTTTCAACTACAAAGTCCTCATTCAAAATTGATATGCTAATCGTTTTTTCGTTTTCATAAGGAACTTCATCCGGTTGTGTCAGCTGTTGTTCTGTTACAACTTCCTTATCTTTCCGTGGTTGTAACATTACTTCTTCTACTTTCGAAGTTGTCATTGCTTCTCTTCTTGGATTAATAAAGCCATGAACAGGTGAAGGTACTTCGGTCGGTGTAAATGGTTTACTGGAACGTTTTTGTACCGACACATTCACTTTCGGCGGAAGTTCCTCCTGAAGTGCCTTTTTTGTGGAGGAGAAAGAACTTTTTTTCCCCTTCCCTTCTACGCCATATTTTTGTAATGATTCAGCCCTGAAGATATTGACTGTTCTGTTGTCACTTGGCCATTTAACATTTTCGGAAAGTGGTTTCGTTTCATAATTATCGAACACTTCTTCATTTTTGGTTGTTTTTTTTGGAGTATCAACTTCAGTAACAGGTTCATCGTCCCAACCATAAATTTCTGCATCTGAGATAATTGGAAAGCGAAATGATGTACTGTTCTTTGTTACATTTTTATTTAATGATTCGTCAATTTCATTTTCTGTTTCTTCGTATTCTAGCTCCACTTTATTGTTGTCTTCATCCGGTCCAAATAACCGGCCTACTATTGTTTTAAACCAACTCAAGACTATCACTCTTTTCATGTCAATCACTCTATTTTAACAGTACTGACACGACAAAATCAAATCAATTTATAAAATCAAAAGAACGTACCATGCCGGTACGTTCTTTGTGCTCTTATTTATTGAAAGTTTCGCCAGTAACAGCGTTGTTGTCTAGTACTAAAATCCCTTTTTCTTCGGGTGCGTCAGGCAAACCAAGTTCTTTAGCCGAGCAAATCATTCCAGCCGATGGAACTCCACGCAATTCTGCATCACGTATGATCATTCCAGATGGCATAACAGCTCCGACTTTCGCAACAACAACCTTCTGCCCCGCATCCACGTTCGGTGCACCACAGACAATTTGGACTTCTTCACTGCCAACATCTACTGTACAAACACTTAACTTATCAGCATTCGGATGCTTTTCTTTTGTCAAAATATGCCCTACAACAAACTTAGGTGTGAAATCTACGTCCAGTTTAATTTCTACGCCATTCTTCAGAAGTGCGTCTTGCAATTGACTTGCCACAGCCTCAGTCAACTCAACTTCCCCGACCGCTTCATTTTCCACGTAAGATGATGCGTTAAATAGATTAAATGCAGCTAATTCTCCAGTAGCCTCGTCATGGATTAACGTAACATCCCCTAGTGACTTCGTTGCAATAGCTTCCGGACGTGTAAGTGCAAGCTGCACAAGCAACACATCTCCAACACCATTTAAGTTATAAAATATATTCATTTTTTCTTTCCTTCCCTTCTTGCCAAACGATTTTTAGCCATGATGAAGATTGGTTCAAGTTTTCCATCTTCATAGATGAATGACAAAGATGTAACCGGTACCGTGCCAGTAGTAAAGAAGTGCATAGCCATTTGCGCCAGTACATCGTACCCTGTATCGTTCCGGATATCACCTATAATTAGTACATCTTGGTGTGGGACAGAAACAGTCATATGACCTTCAATTTTCGCTTCCATCTCTTTTAGAAATGCACTGTTCAATATTCTGCTGGCATCATAGCCGTCATTATTATTGATAAAGTAATAGATATTACCCGAGACTTCATCCTTCTTCATCGCAGTCGGTAATGCTCTTACTCGGAATAATGCAGACTCTGTTATCTCCGCTTCAGTCATGTGAAGGGACTCCAACATACTTTCATCAATTAACCGATAGGTCGTTCCAAGGTCAAGTGCATAATAGATACATGTTTCAGCCGTATGTTCTTTCATAAGAAAACGATGTCCTACTGCAGATTCTTTCGGAAATGATGAAGACCTGATTACAGGATATATAATCGTACTATCAGAGAAACCTATCAATTGTTCTTTTTCCATTGCTTTAAACGTCTCACCAATTGTATAAACTATTTCTTTTATGGCTGCCTCTTTTTTCTGCTCGTATTTCACAAGAATTTCAGGAAGCGAAATATCCATCCCTTTTTTTAGAACCGAATGCTCTAGACGAACCTTATCCGTTTTTCGGTCAAACCGCCAATTGAAATGTTCAGATGGAAGATGCTCTTTTAATAGTTCAACAAGCTGTGCAGAATTCATCTATTTATTTCCTCCACTCATATAAATTACGTAAGGCGCCATTTAGCCCTGAAAAGCGCTGAAAGACTTGAAGATAAAGGCGTTCAGCGCTTTTATCAACAAGTCTGAAGCGACTCAAGGGGGTGGCGCCTGAAGCCTAGACACTATTTCGTGTCGAAAAAATTATAACTTTTAACCTTTTCCAGAAAAGCGCTTCTACTTTTGATTAATAGAACGCACGATTTCCATCATTCTTGCGAGGTTTTCTTCGATGTTTCCTTTTTTCGTCATTGTCGTCATTTTTGATCCACCAACACTCGTAATTAGCTCAACATCATCATTGCCACTTTTGACTACCGCCGCAAAACCGAATGTGCCTTCATCCGTAAATGTTGCTTGCTCGACAATTTCTTTACTTTTATCAGTAAGAAGCAAATCATAAAATAGTTTACTGTCACTTGTTTCATTGGGATTGACAAAAAGGATGAATGTTTCTTCATTTTTTGTAAAGACGATATTTTGTGCATCTGACTTATCATTCATCTTAAAGCCGGCAGGTAGATATAGTTTAATGCCGTCAATTTCTTCTGTTTGATTTTTTTCGTTCGAATGGAATGCTTCTCTAGCCGCATCGACTCCTGAGGTTGCTTTTTCGTCTAGCGATTTTCCACATGCTACAAGCGCCAATACAGATATCGTCATCAGGAATATGAATTTCCATTTTCGGAACATTCGATTTCCCCCAATCATTAATTTAAACACTAGTTATCATTTTAATGTTGTTACGGGGTAGTTGCAACCAATACACGTTGCTACCAAGCACGTCGAGATTTACTGAGATTGCAGATGGTATTTATATTGTCCTATCAAGAGCTGTAAAATATGTACGAATAACTCATCACGTTTCACCGCGTTCGCAGTCAACATACCGATAGTCCCTTCTTTCATCCGGATACCACTCGATTTGAAATAAGTATCAACAACTGGTCCCAGTTCTTTCCCCGCCATCAACTCATCTGCAATTTCATTCGGTAATGGAATCTGTGCGCCCCCCGCCGTGAACCTTGTCCCGTCAGGCAGCGTCAACGCACCCCAGTTACATAGAAACATTTGTCCCTCAAGAATTCGGACGCCGCCCTCTAGTCCGATTCCGATTGCACCCGCTTTCGATCCTGCTGCTCGTAATGCACGATTAATAGCACCAAGCCTAGTTTCATCATCACCAAAAGGCTGGCCTGAAACACCTGACCCTACTTCGGTCTCAACAAGAAGTGCCTGCGGAAAATGAATTGTCAAAACCTCCTTGACTGCTTTCACTTTTGCGGGATTCGTAGATCCTATCATAAATTCCATTCTTATTCTCCTCCATTCTTCCAAATAGAAAACCGTCCTCTACGCCATTTAACAGCGTAAGGACGGATTTCAGATTATACGTTTCCTTTAATCGTTTCTACTGTTGTCTTATCACACGCCTTAACAAGTTTCACAAGAAGCTCTTTCGCTGCTGCGTAGTCATCCGTGTGGATGATAGATCCCGATGTATGAATGTATCGTGAACAAATACCAATGACCGCACTAGGAACGCCTTCATTCGACGTATGGACCCGTCCTGCATCCGTCCCCCCCTGCGAGATGAAGTACTGATAAGGAATATTATGTGTTTCTGCCATATCAAGGATAAATTCGCGCATACCGCGGTGGGTTATCATCGAACGGTCAAAAATACGGAGTAATGTCCCTTTCCCAAGTTGACCGAATTCATTTTTGTCTCCTGTTGCATCATTTGCTGGACTTGCATCAAGCGCAAAGAATAAATCCGGATTGATCATCGTTGCAGCTGCCGCAGCACCACGAAGTCCGACTTCCTCCAGAACATTTGCCCCGGAGTACAAGTTATTCGGCAATTTTTCGCCATGCACTTCTTTTAATAATTCGATTGCAAGTCCGCAGCCGTAGCGATTATCCCAAGCTTTAGCAAGTATTTTTTTGTCATTCGCCATTGGAGTGAACGGGCTAACTGGAACAATTTGCTGACCCGGACGAATGCCGATTTTCTTCGCATCTTCTTTATCGTCTGCACCAATATCGATAAGCATGTTTTTTATATCCATTGGTTTATTGCGCACTCCATCACTTAGTAGATGTGGTGGAATCGAGCCAATGACACCGATAATTGGACCGCTATCCGTAATAATTTCAACGCGCTGCGCTAGCAGTACTTGGCTCCACCATCCGCCAAGTGGTTGGAAACGAATCATTCCGTTATCCGTAATTTGACTAACCATAAATCCAACTTCATCCATATGACCAGCAACCATTATCCGTGGGCCATCTTCAGGCCCTTTTCTAACGCCAAAAATACCACCGAGGTTATCTTGGATCAATTCATCAGAGTACTTTCCAAGTTCTTCACGCATATATCTACGTACCGCGTGTTCATTACCCGGCGCACCCGGAAGTTCTGTCAACGTCCTAAACATTTCAAGTGTATCTTTTTGCATTAAATAGTTCCTCCCACTTTTTATGTATGTACCTACTGTAATTAGTGTAGTCGATTATTCAGAAACTTTCCATCATTTAATTCGGATTACGAATTATCATTTCAATAGACTAGCTTCGCAAAGCTAACTAATATTGTGGTACACTGTTTGAAATACCGATATAGGGGGTAAAAAGAATGAAATTAACAGATTTCCTAGCAGGTGTATTAACGGGTGTTGCGGCTGGTATTGTAGTCAGTGAAACTATCGATCGAGTAAATCAGAACGTTTCGGCAGACTCTGTTCTAAACACAATTAAAGATGCTTTTAAAAATGAAGGTCCGATAGATGGTTCATGGATCGTCATGAAAACTGAACCATTCAAGAACAACGTCATTACTATGGACGTTTACCGCGGTGGTATATCACGTATTAAAGAAGGCGAACTGGAACAATTTGAATTTGCAGCAGATGCAAAAACGGGTACAGTCGTTGAACTGATAAAAGCATAACTAAGAAAAGCGCAAGGCGCCTTCTGGACGCGACAGGCATAAGTCGACCAAGCGTCGTGGCGCTCTTTGCCACATAGCTGGATTGCTTTCAAGGAACGTAGCCTAAGTAAGCCGCGTCCTGCGGCAATGGCTACGTGACCCACATCCTGTGGGCCTCCAAGCGGCTGGCGCCTGAAGTATAGACACATTTCTAAGTCGAAAAAAAGTTTACTTTCTTTTCTTTTAAAAAACCGTCACAATTCCGGATTCCACTGGAATTGTGACGGTTTTTTTATTAAATAGTAACCTTAACGGATTCAATGATTTCTTTGCCACTTGTATCCCATTTAACAAGTCGATAATAAGCATCATGGTAAAATGTGAATCTATATCCACCTGCAAGTGCCTCTTTCATCAACTTTTCTTTAGCAAAAATTGACGTCATCGGGTAATCATCAAAAGCCAGAACCCACAACGGGTTACTATGTGCTTGTGTAGGCATAATATCAGCCATATGAAGAATCGTTTCGTCGTTCTGAGTCAATTTGATAACGCTATGACCATCACTATGACCGCCTGTATGGATCATTTCAATTCCCGGCATGATCGTAATGCTTCCCTCGAAAGTCTTCACCTGTAGCTGAACAGGCTCCCAGTTTTCTTTTAAGTATGTATTCCTGGATCGGATATTCGGATTACGCATTTCATCCCATTCGGTTTTCGAAACGTAAATTTCAGCATTCGGGAAAACAGAAACAAGATTCCCTTCACGCCATTCTGTCAAACCCGCTGCATGGTCATTATGCATGTGTGTCATAAGAATAATATCAATGTTTTCCGGTGACAAACTGAGCTCAGCAAGGTTCCCCTCAACCTTTGTCTCTTCAACAATGCCCAGATTTTTCATCATTTTCTCACTGAGTTTTCCTTTTCCATGCCCCGTGTCAATCAATATGTTTTTACCTTCATACTGAATAAAAATCGGATCGTTTCTCATCTTGATGCGATTTTGTTCATCAGCTTCGTATCGCCTTGACCAAAGTGCTTTTGGAACAACTCCAAACATCGTCCCGCCGTCTAGATAATTCCCACTACCATCTAGCCACCTCAACGTCATATCATGAAATGTATATGTATCCACAGAAACATCCTCCCATTCCCTTGTCTAATACGATTATGAATTAGTAAATTGAGATTCAAGCCTGTATATCGGGTGTCCTTTTGCAGAAAATTTCTCTTCATATTCCGTCATAATATTATCTTCTGGCATTTCTGCATGCAAATCAAGCGATACATAGCCTAGCTTCATGCCGTACTCCGACATTGAGACAAGTGAGTATTCGAACAACAGACGATTATCTGTTTTGAAGTGAATTTCCCCACCTTCAGCAAGTACTTCTTCGTACAGCTTTAAAAACGTTTCATGCGTTAGTCTTCTTTTAGCATTTCTCGTTTTCGGCCACGGATCGGAAAAGTTTAAATATACCCTATTTATTTCCCCTTTGTGGAAGATTTTCGTAAGGTCCATTCCATTTGCACGAAACAGTTTTAAATTTGACGGCTTTTCTGCTTCAACCGCCTTTTCTAGCGCAGATACGATAACATTGTCAAAATGCTCTATGCCAATATAATTCACATTAGGGTTGGCAATCGCCATGCCGATGACAAATTGCCCCATACCTGACCCAACTTCAATGTGTATTGGGTTTTCATTACCAAAAAGGGTATGCCAACCATTCATCATTTTTTCTGGTTCTGCTAATAGGATATCCGGGTGTTCTGCCATGTAGTCTCTTGCCCATGGTTTATTACGAAGTCGCATTGTATACACTCTTTTCTATTTATAGGTAATTAATCTTCTTCTGATTGTTGTTCCTCATCTTCACCAAATAATCTACTTATTGATGTAGTTTGCCCCAAGTCAAGTATTGCCTGGCCCGCCTTGAATTGCGTAGATTTCATTGGAACAGGCAATTTCTGAAGTACAGAAAACCAGTCATCATAGGACCGTCTATCGATAATTTCAACATCAAACGCAGAACCTGGATGGTCGATATACCCGTTACGTGAAATCAAATATTTCCGTATAGGAAAATCGATTTCTTGTGCTTTAAATATACTTGAAATAATCTTTTCAGTTCTGTTCAGGGCGATGAGCGGACTAAGAAATTTCGTTTCTTTTTTCCCAAGCTTCTTTAACCAGAATCTGTCCCCGCTCCCGCTAAACGCTGCAACGTCCTCTTTCTCAAGTACCGTAATACACATGCATTCAACAGGTGTCACAATGATAATGTCTAGTTCAACAGGCGCTTTCTTCAGAAGCAAGATTGGATAATAAAACAATAAATAATTATCCGGAAGATTCTGAGCGAAACTTCTTAAAAGTGAATCTCGGAAAAAACGCGAATCCACTCTTGACTTGTCCATTAACGTCGAACTTGCCCACTTGATTTGAAAATGAAAAAGTTGTTCCAAATACAGTCTCCTTAAATGCTCAAGACTTGATGGATTATGAATCAGATTTGGGCTAAATCCAAAATTTTCTTCATCACTTTTTTCATCTACGCGATTGTCGTGATCTTGCTCTGCCTCAACATCCTTACGTTGACCGAAGACCCGGAGTAGAGGTGAAAACCATTTGCTCTCTTGCGGTTCTTCTACCTCTTTAATCTCCTGTTGCCATTCTGATAAATCCGCTCCACTTTCCCACTGGGTCTTCATACGTTCCCATTGATACCTTTTTAATCGGATATACTGCGAAGGGTAACGCGTAAGATCTTGTTCGTAACGGGAGACATAGTCAAGCAGTTTAACAAGTTGCGCCATGTCCATTCACTCCGATCACATACTGTTCGCTATTATTCACCCGCAATGAAAGACGGGATTTGCAAGTTGAATGCTTTTTGTAAGTTCTTTGTCAATGGTCCTACTAGTCCCGAGCCTACAGGACGCCCGTCGATTGAAATGACTGGTGTCACTTCAGATGTTGTTGACGTTAAGATAAATTCATCCATTTCAAAAGCTTCATCTAGTGTAAATGATTTCTCGACGACAGGAATTCCTTGTTCTTCACATAGTCCTAGAACAACCTGCCGTGTAATGCCATTCAAAATAAGATTTGTTACAGGATGAGTATAGACTATTCCATCCTTTACCCCAAACACATTCGACGCAGAACCTTCCGTGACAACACCGTCACGGTGAAGCAATGCCTCTATACAACCCGCCTCATGCGCCTCTTGCTTAGCGAGAACATTGCCAAGTAAGTTAAGACTTTTAATATCGCAACGCAACCAACGGACATCTTCCACTGACTTGACCCCGACTCCGTTTTCTATGCCCGCCATCGGTCTTGGGTTGTTAATTGCATATCCTGTCACGACTGGGGGTACTGCCGGATTAGGGAATTGGTGAAGTCTTGGTGCGGATCCACGTGTCACTTGGATATAAATGTGTCCAACCAAAATGTTATTTTTCGCCACTAATTCACGAGCAATTTCCATCAACTGCACTTCAGCATAGGGAATTGTCATCTTTATCTTCGTAGCACTTTGAAATAAACGTTCTATATGTTCTTCCGCAGTGTATAATTCCCCACCATATACTTTAATTACTTCATACACACCATCGCCAAAATAATAACCGCGATCCTCAATCGAAATAGCTAATCCATCACGTTCTGTAAACTGTCCATCCATAAAATATACTGTCATCCTTATTCCCCTTCCGTTCTTTCAGATACGAGTCGGCTAATTGCATCTGCATAGATCCCAGTTGCCTTCACTAAATCATCTATATATACATATTCATCTGCCTGATGAGCTACATCTTCCCTACCAGGAAATAGCATTCCAAAAGCAACCCCTTTTTCAAGGACACGCGCGTATGTGCCTCCCCCGATTGCCAGTAACTCAGCATGTTCACCGGTATGATCAGTATACACTTCTTGCAACGTCCGAATAAGGGGGTCATTTGCATCCACATAATGCGGTGCAGAGTTCGATCCGATATCGACTGAAAAAGGTGTTTCCTTTAACCGTTTCATACATGTCGTCATTTTCTCTTCAAACAGATAGCTAACTGAATAACGCAGACTAACGTTAATTTCCCCACCGCTTTCGGGATTGTATGTCACGATACCCGCATTCAGCGTCGTATCACCTGACATTTCATCATTGAATGCCAAACCTAAGAAAAGCCCTCTAGATTCATTAGCAAATGCATCAAACATGAATTGTGTAAAGTCTTTTGATGGACCTTCTTTTAAAATCCGATTCAAGAAAGAAGCTAGAAGTACAGCGGCATTGACACCATTATCTGGTTCCATCGCGTGAGCTGATTTCCCATTCAAACTAATGACGGTTTTACGACCATCCGTGGAAACTCCCCCTGTGACGCCATGAATATTTAAAAACGTAATGAACTGTTCATTGTTGAATTCAACTTCCTCTGCCAAGTGAGCCTCTGCATAATCCGGCACCATATTTGTTCGATTTCCTGACTTAAATAACAGAAGCTGTCCATCCGCAGTTATCACCTTTTGCCTAAATAGGATAGAAGCAATTCCTTTTTCAGCGTTAATAATTGGGAAGTCTGCATCTGGTGCAAATCCAATAGCCGGCATTTCCTCTTTTTTAAAATAGCGATTCACACAACGAAAACCACTCTCTTCGTCTGTTCCAATAATGAGCCGCACTCGTTTGTTCATTGTGATACCTGAGTCCCGGACCATTTTCATAGCATGCCATGCCGCTATAGTCGGTCCTTTATCGTCAATAGCACCGCGACCAAACAGCTTGCCGTCCTCGATAGCACCGCCAAACGGCTCATGTATCCAATTACTACCCGCTGGTACGACATCAACGTGGCAAAGGATTCCGATGAGTTCATCCCCTTCACCCATCTCAATATGTCCCGCCATATTGTCTATATTTTTCACAATCATTCCCGCTTTGCGACCTTCTTCTAAAATCCAGTCGAGCGCGCGCTTTGGTTCTGGTCCAAATGGTAAATCTTCAGTAGCTGCGCTTTCATCAAGCACAGAAGGAATGGCAATTAAACTTTGTAAATCAGTTAGTAGAGATTCTCGCCTTTTCAAAGCTTCATTTTCCCAATTAAACATTCAAGGCACCTTCTTTCACAATAAGTCTATTTTCACACGTTAGCCCAAGAAAATAAAGAGGAATCCTCTTTTACAGACTCTTTACAAAAAACTCATGCAATCTTCAGGGAAATACGCTATACTAGTATTGTCAGAAGGTTTAATCTGACTTTTCAACTTTTTCGAAAGGATGTGCGTCGTCAGGGATAATTTCAACGTGCTTTAGGCAACATTCATAAGTCTCATGACCAAAATTTTTGGAAAATGAAGATGAAGGGGTGATTCCACACTTGAAACCTGCAACTGATCGTATGCTTACACGCATCAAGGATATCTACTTTTATATCCTTGATAATGGTACTGTAACTACCGAAAACCTGGTCGAAGAATTTGGCATCACTCACCGTACGGTACAAAGGGACTTAAACGTCCTGGAATACAACGAGCTTATTATAAGCCCGGTACGCGGTAAATGGACGACGACAGCAAAAAAAGTGAAATTATCTTCATGACCCGCACATAACCTAGAAAAGCGTGAGGCGCTAGTTCCAGTACCTGCATTCCGTATGCACTGGGGCTGGCGCCTGCGGTTTGGACGAAAATAAAGAGCTGAACCGTATTCTTTCAAACGGCTCAGCCCTTTTTATTTTTCAGTAATCTGCACAAGTTGCTGTAATTCCTCTTCCGTCAATTCCCGGTATGACCCAAGCGCTAGGCTTTCATCCAAAGATAAGGGCCCCATTGATAAACGTTTTAAATAAATAACTTGCTTACCAACTGCTTCAAACATTCGTTTCACTTGATGGTATTTCCCTTCCGTAATCGTCAATTCGATTTCGGAAATGTCGGCTGATTTCAAAATGCGCAACTGACCAGGCTTTGTCTCATATCCATCATCCAGAATAACGCCCTCTGAAAACCGCTCGGTATCCTCTTCTGTAACAATACCTTCAATATGGGCATAATACGTTTTCGGCACACCTTTTTTAGGTGACAATAAGTTATGCGCAAGCTTTCCATCATTCGTTAGCAACAGAAAACCTTCTGTATCTTTATCCAACCTGCCAACAGGAAACAGTTCAAAAATGTTATATTCTGAGTCTAATAAATCAATAACTGTCTGGTCCCTTTTATCTTCAGTTGCAGATAATACCTCCTGCGGCTTGTTCATCATCAGGTACATAAATTCTTTATAGATGACTTTTTCACCAAGTATGGTTACTTCATCCTTCACTGTATCGACATGAAAAGCCGCATCTTTCACCGGCTCTGCATTAACCCGGACAGCACCTTTTTTCATCAATTTCTTAACTTCTTTCCGAGTACCGTATCCCATGTTGGACAACAATTTATCTAAACGCATTATGTTCCTCCTAAAAGCCTAATTTCTTCGTAAATCTAGTCAATCGCTCACCAAATAATTTCTGTGCGAGACCCGTTTTAAGTGATAGATAACCGTAAATCGCAGCGCCTACAGTAGCACAAATCAAAATGTACAAGATAGACTGCATTTTTCCGTCAACAGGACTGATTACTGTCAGTCCTTTCAATGTAAATGTAACGACTAAAAACATGATGGCATTTAAGATACCAATGAGAATCAGTCTTCTGAATACCATCCGAGACCTGTAGTGAAGGACTTTTATAATGATGGCTAAATTTATGCCGACTGCAACTGTATAGCCAATTGAAGTCGCTAAAATAGCACCATTCGTTTCAAACATTTTGATAAGCGGTATATTTAGTACGAGTTTGAAGAATAGACCAAGTAATGACGTGAATATAATCCATTTATGCCGGTCAATACCTTGTAAAATGGCGGCTGTCACCGTATATAAACCAAACAAAATGGCAACTGGGGCATAACTTGCTAATATTTCCGAGCCCACAGTACTTTTACTATAAAGGGTTTGATAAAGTTCATCTGATAAGATAATTATTCCGATGACCATTGGAACTGTTAAATACAACATAATTTGAAATGTTTGATCGAGTGAACGCGTAATTCCTATTTGATCTTTTTTCACATAATAACTTGTAATGACAGGAATCAATGCCATCGAAAACCCTGTCGCAACCATGACTGGAATCATAACAAATTTATGGGTCAGTAGATTCAACATACCTAAATAAGTTTCAGTTACTTCGGCAAATCCAATTGAGGACATGGCTTTATTAAATGTAATCATATCGACGAACTGATACAGCGGATTGATTACTCCGACAAGAACAAACGGCAAAATATAAGCAAATACTTCCGTATACATCTCTTTGAAAGAAACATCACTCGCTGGGGGGCTGTTCGCCAACAGATGGTCCAGTTCAGGTTTGTAGGACTTCCAGTATTTAAAGAGGACTACAAGACCTGCCAGTGCTCCGATAAATGCCGCGAATACCGCAAAATTGACAGCTGTTTTTGGCGATCCGTCTAAGACATTGACGACAATGAATGCCCCCACAAGAACAACGATGATCCTGACAATCTGTTCGACAAGTTGCGAGACAGAAGTAGGTTCAAATTTCTGATATCCTTGCAGAAAACCACGAACAATACTCATAAGTGGTACAGCCAATAGTGCATAACTGACCCAACGAATCACGCCTGCAACATCATCCACCGAAAAAGTTTGATCATCACTACTGTGAACAAGCTTAGCGATTGGTTCGGCCAGTAAATATAGGGTTATAAATGAAACTAAGCCCGTAATCGCCATAACAAGCATTCCTGATTTCAGCAATTTTCGACCAGTTGCATAATCCCCCAATTCATTGTATTTCGAAACATATTTAGATATTGCAAGTGGTGCTCCTGAAATTGCGATTGCTAGCGCAATATTATAAGGCACATACGCATATTGATATAATGGAATATTTTCTTCCCCAACTATTGCATAGAGTGGAATAAGATATAATAGCCCAAGTGCTTTAGATAAAAACAACCCCACCGTAAGTATGGCGGTACCTTTTACAAGATTCGACGACATGTTTGATCCTTCCATTCTCCCTAAATCTACTTTACAGTTTACCCTATAGATGAGACTTTTCACAATTAATATCCGTCAATCGGGTATATTAGAGGCAAACTAAAAGTGTGATTTCCATTCTATATGGTGTCATCATCTGACAATGAATTGAGTAAAACGTATAGACGAGTGAAACTAAGTGGGCAGTCGCCAAAGAAACAATAGGTAAAATAGTATAACGAAGATTGCATTCAAGAAAAATCAGACTACCTATCTCCACTAGATTATGGAGAAAAGGCAGCCTGATTTTGGTTCTGTATGTGTCTCATTCCGCTTGGTAAGTTCAGGATGATTAATCTCTAACTAATTTAATGTTTTCGTTAGCAATCAGTACACCTTGCTTAAATTCTTCATAGTCAGGCTCTGTTTCGTTTAGGAAGCATGTGGTAGCGATCTTTTTCGCTATCAATCGCCTACCTTTTCTCACAACATCCATTCCCCCTGCATGGCTAATCAATTTATGGTAGATTCGCTGGCACTCTTTTTGTTGGAAAGCATCGTGTCTTATTTGTTCGTTCTCCGCGCTCGTTGGATACGATTTCTCTTGATATCCCTCTTGCTGGCTTACATGCTGTTCAACTTCGCTATTTACTTCTTTAGTCATTCCGTACCCTCTTCCCATTCTTAGTCAAAGTAGATATACTCTGCTTTCTCATCATTTCACTTCTATATAGCTTGAATGGATGATTTCATTGAATACCGCTTAGGGGATGCCTCTCGCCATAAGCCAGGTAGCTCCTCCGCCACCGGTCATACGGCTTCGGCTACCCCTGTAAGGCGCCTACGCTAGTTCATATACAGTATTCAATACTTCAACATATATATATATTCGGCACTTACTTATTTAGAATTAACTAGGTGGTATCCCTCACCAGTTTAACGAACAAATCTAGCGAAGGAGCGACAAAGTGTGAGCCTTACGCAATAAGACCGACAGTGATCTTCTGACGGGCTTATTGCGTAAGGCCATCACCAAGCGACAAAGCGATGTTGGAAGAACATTCTATTTATTAAGAGCCGACTATATAGTATTATTCTTGAAAGTTTTATTGTAAAATCAATTTTATTGTACCACATGCCGTTGCTCTATTTCCTTCCATTTTGACCGCCCCTACTGTTTTTCAATAATGCTGTGGTAAACTGATAGTTAATAATCCATTTCCGAAAGGCTTGATAACATAATGACTACTAATAATATTGATGTAGACGTCATCATCATAGGCGGGGGGCCATCAGGATTGATGGCTTCAATTGCTGCTGCTGAAAATGGAAGGAAAGTTCTCCTTCTTGAAAAAGGTAAAAAACTTGGCACTAAACTGGCAATCTCAGGGGGCGGGCGCTGTAACGTTACAAATCGCCTTTCACAAGAAGAAATCGTTAAAAACATTCCTGGGAACGGTCGATTTTTATATGGTCCCTTCTCAGTTTTCAATAATGAAGACATCATTCGTTTTTTTGAAGGTCTTGGCGTTGCATTGAAAGAAGAAGATCATGGCAGAATGTTTCCTGTTTCGAACAAAGCAAAAGATGTTGTCAATGCATTGCTGACAGAAATGGATCGCTTACATGTTGAAGTGCGATTAGAAACGCGCGTTAAAAAACTGTTGATGAATGAAGAGCAAATTCTAGGTGTCAAACTGGATTCAGGCGAGGAAATTCGTGCTCATGCTGTCGTTGTTGCAGTCGGTGGAAAAGCGGTTCCTCAAACCGGTTCAACTGGTGACGGTTATCCATGGGCGGAAAAAGCCGGTCATACCGTGACAGAACTTTATCCAACGGAAGTGCCTTTATTGTCAAATGAGCCTTTCATCCTTTCAAAAGATTTACAAGGTCTTGCGCTTCGTGATGTAGCAGTATCCGTCCTTAATGCCAAAGGTAAGAATCTTATCACGCATCAAATGGACATGTTGTTCACCCATTTCGGCTTAAGCGGACCTGCCATTTTACGTTGCAGTCAATTCGTCGTGAAAGAACGTATGAAAAACGGCGACAAGCCCGTTGAAATGAGAATCGATTCTTTGCCAGATCTAAATGAAGAAAAAGTATTCCAACTGCTTAATACCACTTTAAAAGAAGATTCAACGAAAGCCGTGAAGAATGTGCTAAAAGGAATTGTACCTGAACGTTGGATGCTGTTTTTATTCGACCGGGCAGCAATTGATCCAGCTGAAACTGGAGCCCAGATGCTAGTAGAAAAGATTAGGGCACTGGCTAAGTTATTGAAAGCTTTCTCGATGAATGTCAATGGCACACAGCCGCTTGAAAAAGCATTCGTCACAGGCGGTGGAGTCTCCGTAAAAGAAATTGTTCCGAAAACACTAGGTTCACGCAAGAAAGAAGGTCTATACTTCTGTGGTGAAATTTTAGATATTCATGGCTATACTGGCGGGTATAATATTACTTCTGCTCTTGTAACTGGAAGGATTGCTGGGTTGAATGCCGGGGAGCACGCGACTAATTTATAATCGTTGAATTCGGAAATTCTGTGCGACAGATTGTTTGAAATGGACAACAAAAAATCCGTGTAAGGGGGACAACCCTCTTACACGGATTTTCTTTTTTTATCCTACTGCAACAATATTAATCAGTCTTCCCGGAATCGCGATGACTTTTTTCACATCTTTGCCTTTAAGGAGTCCTTTCACACTTTCATCTTCTAGTGCAAGCCTCTCAAGTTCATCCTTCGTAACATCTTTCGATACGACGATTTTCACACGCACTTTACCGTTGATTTGAACAGCCATTTCAATTGTGTCATCGACAAGCTTTGATGCGTCAAATGTCGGCCATTTTTCATACGTAATTGTATCAGCATGCCCCAACTTCTCCCATAACTCTTCAGCAAGATGCGGGATAATCGGTGAGATCATTTTGACAAAGCCTTCGACATACTCTTTCGGAATCGAATCGACTTTATAACCTTCGTTGATGAAGACCATCATCTGAGAAATTGCTGTATTATTACGCATCCCTTCGAAGTCTTCCGTCACCTTTTTCACTGTTTGATGGTAAACTTTCTCAAGTGACCCACCCGTTTTACCAACAATTTTCGTGCTAAGTGATCCATCTTCATTGACGAATAGGCGCCAAATACGATCTAGGAAACGGCGAGCACCGTCAAGGCCATTCGTCGTCCATGCTTTTGAACCTTCCAGAGGTCCCATGAACATTTCATAAAGACGAAGTGAATCGGCTCCGTGCGAATGAACGATGTCGTCTGGATTCACTACATTGCCTTTTGATTTCGACATCTTCTCATTACCTTCACCAAGAATCATCCCTTGGTTGAACAATTTTTGGAATGGCTCTTTCGTGTGAACAACTCCGATATCATAAAGCACTTTATGCCAGAATCGTGCGTAAAGCAGATGTAGAACCGCATGCTCTGCGCCGCCTACGTAGATATCTACTGGTAACCAGCGTTTTGCAAGTTCCGGATCGATAAGCATTTCATCGTTATCAGGATCGATATAACGCAAGTAATACCAGCAGCTACCCGCCCATTGTGGCATCGTGTTCGTTTCGCGACGACCTTTCATCCCCGTTTCTGGATGAGTCACATTTATCCATTCCTCGATATTTGCAAGTGGCGACTCACCCGTTCCGCTTGGTTTGATATTATCCGTTACCGGTAATACAAGCGGTAAATCTGCTTCCTCAACAGGCGTCATTGTGCCATCTTCCCAATGGATAATTGGAATCGGCTCGCCCCAGTAGCGTTGTCTTGAGAACAACCAGTCACGAAGACGGAATGTAACTTTCTTATCGCCTTTGCCTTTTTCAACAAACCATGCGATTGCTTTTTCGATTGCTTCCTCTTTACCTAAGCCATCAAGGAAACCTGAATTAACATGTTTTCCATCTCCTACATACGCTTCTTCGGATACGTTGCCACCTGCTACAACTTCAATAATTGGTAGGTCAAATTCTTTTGCAAACTCATAGTCACGCTCATCATGTGCTGGAACCGCCATGATTGCGCCTGTTCCGTAAGTAGCAAGAACATAGTCCGCAATCCAAATCGGCATCTTTTCGCCGCTTGCAGGATTAATTGCGTAAGCTCCCGTAAAGACACCCGTCTTTTCTTTCGCAAGATCCGTGCGTTCAAGATCACTCTTCATTTTGACTTCGTTTAGGTATTTTTCAACTGCATCCTTTTGTTCGGCAGTCGTCACTTTTTCGACGAGTTTTAATTCAGGTGCAAGGACTGCATACGTCGCTCCAAAAATCGTATCCGGACGTGTTGTGAATGCTTCAAACGACAGATCTGTTCCGTCGATTTCAAACGTCAGCTGTGCCCCTTCAGAACGACCAATCCAGTTACGCTGCATATCTTTCAAGCTTTCCGGCCAATCAAGTTCATCAAGATCCTCAAGTAAGCGATCTGCATAATTTGTAATACGCAGTACCCATTGGCGCATCGGACGGCGCTCAACCGGATGGCCGCCGCGTTCTGACTTGCCGTCGATTACTTCTTCATTCGCAAGAACCGTACCAAGTGCTGGGCACCAGTTCACAGCAACTTCGTCAACGTAAGCTAAGCCTTTATTGTAAAGTTGGATGAAAATCCATTGCGTCCATTTGTAATAAGATGGATCTGTCGTATTAATTTCACGATCCCAGTCATACGAAAAACCAAGATCATTCATTTGACGCTTGAACGTTGCGATATTCTTCGCTGTGAATTCGACAGGATCATTTCCTGTATCAAGCGCGTATTGTTCTGCTGGAAGACCAAATGCATCCCAGCCCATCGGATGCAGGACGTTATAACCTTGCTTACGTTTAAATGAACTCAAAATATCTGTCGCGATATAGCCAAGTGGATGCCCCACGTGAAGTCCAGCACCTGACGGATAAGGGAACATATCAAGCGCAAAAAACTTCGGTTTTGACGGATCATCCATCATTTTGTATGTTTTATTGTCTTTCCAGTATTGTTGCCACTTCTTCTCAATTTGACCGTGATTATAACTCATTTACAATTCCTCCTATTTAAATCAATTGCACCTTGACGTAATTGCGTCCAGATTCCGAATCGAGCGTGTGCCTGCAGAATGCAGGTATGCAACTGTTGCCGCAGGACACGGCGAGCTTAAGTTGCCTTCCACTCCCTTCAAAATCTGTGACATCCGCCGGAGGCTTTATTTTGATTCAACCTGTGCATGAACACCGGCTGAATCAAAATAAAAAACTCCCGTCCCTTAAAAAAATAAGGGACGAGAGTCGTAAAATTCCCGCGGTGCCACCCAAATTGACGGCAGAACCGCCCAACTTGACTCCTTAACGCGGAAAACGGCACGGGTTAGTCGTACATAATTCACCAATGCAGGCTCCAAGGCGAGTTCATCTCTGTCGTACAGGCTTCCACCAACCGCCTGCTCTCTAAAATCGACAGCAAAGATTACTATTCCTCATCAATGCCAAAGCTATTGCTATTAGTTTACCCGAATCATGTCATTTTAACAACAATCATTTTACGTCTTCAATAACGTCCTTAACAATTAGCACTGCCTCCGTCGAATCGATGACTTCTTGAATAGTGAAACCTTCAAAGACTTCTTTCAATTCAAGTCCTTCAGGTGTCACGTCAATTAATGCACGTTCTGTAATGATTTTGTGAACGACCGCTTTCCCTGTTAACGGAAGTGAACATTCTTTCTTAATCTTCGCAGAGCCGTCTTTCGCAACGTGATCCATAATGACGATAATTTTTCGCGCGCCATGAACTAGGTCCATCGCTCCACCCATTCCTTTGATCATCTTGCCAGGAATCATCCAGTTAGCTAAATCACCTTTTTCAGACACTTCCATCGCGCCAAGTATGGCAACATCGACATGTCCTCCGCGAATCATCGCGAACGATTCAGCACTGTTAAAGTATGCCGAACCTGGGATAGAGGTGACCGTTTCTTTTCCAGCATTAATGAGATCCGGATCGACTTCATCAGCATTCGGATAAGGTCCAATGCCCAGCAATCCATTTTCTGATTGAAGTACGACTGTTTTATCAGGCGATATATAGTTAGCAACGAGCGTCGGCATACCAATTCCAAGATTGACGTAGTTACCGTCTTCGATTTCCTTTTCAGCCCGTCTCGCGATTCTTTCCCTTACATTCACTTCTCCCATAGCACAATTCCCCTTTCCTTAGCGAGTCGTCAGACGCTCAATTCGTTTTTCTTGTTGCGCTTGCAGAAGTCCTTGCACATAAATGCTTGGTGTATGAATCGTCATCGGATCAAGGTCACCCGTTTCAACGATTTCCTCCACCTCTGCAATTGTGAATTTCCCCGCAGCCGCCATCATCGGATTAAAGTTTTGTGCGGTCTTATTGTAAATTAAATTACCAAATTTATCGGCTTTTGCTGCACGAATAAGTGAGAAATCTGCATGAAGCGCTTCTTCCAAAACGTACTCTTTACCGTCAAATATGCGAATTTCTTTCCCTTCCGCGACGAGCGTTCCAACACCGGCCGGCGTGAAAAATGCCGGTATACCAGCTCCGCCTGCACGGATTTTCTCAGCAAGTGTTCCTTGAGGCGTCAATTCAACTTCGATTTCGCCAGACAAAACTTGGCGTTCGAATTCTTTATTCTCCCCTACATATGAGCCTATCATTTTCTTAATCTGTTTATTTTTCAACAGAAGTCCAAGTCCCCACTCATCGACTCCACAGTTATTCGAAATAACAGTTAAGTCTTTCACGCCTTTTTCAACAAGTGCTAAAATGAGTTGTTCCGGAATCCCTACTAGCCCAAATCCCCCAACCATTAGCGTTGCACCATCATTAATCTGTGCAACCGCCTCTTTTGCCGATGAATAAATCGGTTTCATTTTACATCCCCCTTTGAATCATTCGGAAGTCACGTAATAATCCTTCACCTCAATTAAATCAAACTCTACCGAATGTTGCAACGATAGTAGTATATAGAAAAAAACCGGAAAGCCTATAAGTGGCTTTCCGATTGATGATTAGCTTTTTTAATAGGCCGGTCGTACAGTAAACTGGTGATGATTGGGATAATCATAAATGCCGTCAAAATGACTAGCATCACTTGCATACCGTATTGGTCAGCCAGAATTCCTCCAATGAATGGTCCAAACATCCGCCCCATTGTCGCGAAGGAATTGACAATTCCCTGATAAAATCCTTCTCTTCCTTTAGGCGAAAGCTGGCTCGCAATGGTTGGTACAGCTGGCCACACAAACATTTCTCCAAATGTTACAATCACCATTGCGACGATGAACATTGTGAATGATGCTGCAAAACTAACTACGATATAAGAAATACTAAAAATGACAATCCCGATAAGCATTTGTGTTTTTATCTTATTTTCCAGCCTGGAGATAACAGGCTTAATGATTGGCTGTCCTATTACAATCAACAGACCGTTTATCGTCCATAATAAACTATATTCTTTCAATGAAATACCAAGTGATAATGAATGCGTAGAAATTGTCGTCATCCACTGGGAATAGACGAGCCACATAATCAAATAACCACCTGAAATGATAAGTAGCGCATAAAACGGTGCTTTTTGACGAATTTTTTTATTCTCTTTAATGACACTTGTATGACGATCAGGCGCAATTTCAAGTTTGCGATAACCGAAGAAAGCGATAAAGAAAAAGATGACATAAAACACTAAGTTCGCAGGAAATATATAGTCGATACTAACAGATGCGACAAGCCCTGCTAAGGCTGGCCCAATCGCCACACCGACGTTTTGAGCAAGGTAAATCGAATTGAAGGCTTTCCTGCCACCCTCCGGCCATAACGTTGCGACCATGGCATACATACTCGGAAAAATTAGGCCTCCACTGAAACCTAGAAGTGTCAAAAACCAGATGTAAGGTTGCCAGTCATGCCAAAATACAAGACCTACAAGACCGATGATTGATATAATAATTCCAGCCATGATAGACTTGAATCCGCCTATCCGGTCAAACAAATAACCGCCAAGCAAGTTGCCCACGACACCCGCTCCTGCATTCGCCATTAGGACAAGTCCAGCAACAGAAAGCGACTTCCCTAAATAATCGTGCATATAAATTGTATTAAGCGGCCACAGAAACGAGTTGCCCATAACGTTGATAAACATTCCAATCACGAGAAGCCATACTTTTTTAGGCATACCGACCGTCTCCGTCCATAATCTAAAGATAGTAAAAGTGTATGACCTTTTCTACATTCGGACAAGACAAATAAAATAAGTTCCATAATTCAGATGATGCTAGCGCGGAAAAACATGATACAATTAGCTGTTAGAGGAGTGAATAAAGTGGATAAATTAAACTTACCTTTCCCTACTGAAGGGAAACGCTATCATACATGGTCACGTCACTTAAAAGACGAATTTGGATTCAAAGTGATGAAAGTTGCGCTTGACGCTGGATTTGATTGCCCAAACAGGGATGGTACTGTTGCTTTCGGCGGCTGTACATTTTGTAGCGTTGCAGGATCCGGTGATTTCGCCGGCGACCGCGTTGATCCGATTGACGTCCAATTTGCAGAAATCAGCGAAAGAATGCATAAGAAATGGAAAGACGGCAAATACATGGCCTATTTCCAAGCTTACACAAATACGCATGCACCACTTCCGAAGTTAAAAGAAAAATTCGAAGCGGCATTAGCACAAGAAGGCGTTGTCGCATTGTCAATCGCAACTCGTCCAGACTGCTTGCCTGACGATGTCGTTGAGTATTTAGCTGAACTAAATGAACGGACTTATTTATGGGTTGAACTTGGTCTGCAAACCGTTCACGAAAAAACAGCTAATCTTGTTAACCGGGCCCATGATTTCAAATCCTATGTTGAAGGCGTCGAGAAACTGCGCAAACATGGTATTCGCGTCTGCACACACATCATCAACGGCTTACCACTAGAGGATTATGACATGATGATGGAAACGGCACGTGAAGTTGCAAAACTCGATGTTCAAGGCATCAAAATCCATCTTCTTCATCTACTAAAAGGAACACCAATGGTAAAACAATACGAAAAAGGCCAACTTGAATTCCTAGAAAAACAGGAATACATTGATCTCGTTGCTGATCAGCTTGAAATTCTTCCACCAGAAATGATTGTCCACCGCATTACAGGCGATGGTCCAATTGAATTAATGATTGGCCCTATGTGGAGTGTCACGAAATGGGAAGTGTTGAACGGCATTGACAAAGAACTCGAACGCCGGAACAGCTGGCAAGGGAAACATTATGCAGGGGCGGTCGAATTGATTTGAAGCTGCATCGCATTCTTCCTTTTGCAAGACAATTATTTAGTGAAACAGTCAATGCTGGTGAAACTGTTGTTGATGCAACAACTGGCAACGGCAACGACACACTCTTTTTAGCTGATCTAGTCGGTGAAAATGGACATGTCTTAGCATTCGATATTCAGCAGGCAGCACTCGACGCAACAGCGGAGCGACTAGGTGATTTAAGCGAACGCGTGTCACTTATATTAGATAGTCATGCAAACGTCGAAAAGTATGTCAACAGACAAATTGGCTGTGCTGTTTTCAACCTCGGTTACTTGCCGCATAGTGAAGATTTGTCGATTGTTACAAAAGCCGATTCAACAATCAAAGCAATCCATACAATGCTTGGATTACTAAAAAAAGGTGGAATCATCGCGGTTTCTGTCTATGATGGACATGAAGGCGGCGGAGAAGAACGGGATGCGCTTCTGGCTTATGTAAAAAACTTGCACCAAGCTGATGTCCATGTCATTCGTTATGAAATGATTAATCAACGAAACAATCCCCCGTTTTTGATAGCGATGGAGAAAATGAAAGATTTTAAAGTTGTTAAGCAAGTTGATTGAATAAAAAAAGGTTGCCCTGATTGGAATTCAAATCAGAGACAACCTTTTTTTGATATTTTATTAATTTTTGATTGGTCGTACATCTAATATAATCGGTCTGCAATGTTATATACTCGTTACTGGTCTTCTGTCAAAAATCCCGCAAATCAGCAATCGGGCCCGCTGTTTTAAAGTCTATATTCTCCATAAATGCAATCAATTGACCAGCCGTTTGTTCCGCGCTACTTAACAACCCTTTTTCTTTATAGTCTATAAAACGATTGAGGAGAGGGAATGCCTCTTCTTTACTCCCCCGAATAGTTTCCTGCATACCGGTGTCTATAATACCTGGCGCGATTGAAACAATGTCTACTGGGTATGCCGCACTTTCCTGCTCAAGTGCGACGACACGTGAAAAATGATCAAGCCCCGCTTTCGTCGCACAGTATGTTCCCCAACCCTCGTATGCGTTGCGGCCTGCTCCAGATGAAATATTGACGATTCTTTTCACTCCTTCGAAGTTTTTTAAAACAGAGATAAATGCAGTGGATAAAATCAGTGGTGCTGTCAAATTGACCGCAATTGCTTTTGTCATTTCCACTGCATGAACATTTCCAATAAATCCAATAGGATCAACCATTCCAGCATTATTAATAAGTGTTAATGACACCGTATCTTGTGGCATCAGCGCGATTATTTCATCCATAAGTGCCTCAAGTTTTTCCGTTTCAGAAAGATCTGCCCGAATGAAATTCACACCGTCCAGCTCACTTGGTGTTCGTGCAGCACCAATGACAAAATGCCCCTCCTCACTCAGCTGCTTTGCAAGTTCTAACCCAATCCCTTTCGATACACCTGTAATAATATAAGCATTCATTTAACTTCCCCTCCCTACTAGTAACTTCTTCCACCAACAATATATAACACATTACGATGCTGACGAAGTACTACTTTGCAACGAAAAATGCGATTCACCCATGACAAAAAAATGCCAACTCCCCCGAAGGACAGCTGACTGATGGTATATTCAATCCATTATTGTTATTTTCACTTTCTTACGCCCCCACTTATAAGCCTCGCTCTTCGTAGGGATAAATACATCAATCTTATTTCCTTTAATCGCACCTCCAGTATCACCTGCAATCGCATATCCGTAGCCCTCTACATGCACTTTCGTTCCAAGTTTGATCACATTTGGGTCGACAGCGATTACTTTTAGTTCCGAGTTTTCTCTTAGGTTAATGCCCGTTTTTGTGATACCTGAACAACCGTTACAATACGCTGTATATGCAGTTGCCGTGACGGTAAATTCTTTGACATCGTTCGTAGTTGTTGACCGGGATACAGTTTTTGCGGGAGGTTTATCGGTTGTTGTTGCTGCTTTCTTGGACTTTTTAGCGTTTGAAACGATACTAAGTTTTTGATTTGGGTGAATGATATCCGATTCCAAATTATTCCACGACTTCAATTTCGCAACTGTTGTATTATGCATTTGAGAAATTTTGTATAATGTATCGCCTTTTTTTACTTTATACGTTGAAGATGACGCGAAACCCTCATTTGCTCCGCTGATTAATAAGACAATCGTAAGGATTAGCGTCAAAAGCATGTTTTTCATTTACTCGTCTCCTTGTATTTTATTCTTAGGAGACAGCTTGCCCAAGTTGTATGACAACAACATTACAATGAGTTGTCTTTTTCATTACAAAGAATCAACAAGTTTTTGGGCACTCTTTTACAGTAAGTAGGTACAAAAAAAGCGCCAGCTCTCCAATTGGAAAGCCGACGCTTTATCATTTAATTCAGTATTTTTATCGTCACATTTTTACGGCCCCATTTATACGCTTCGCTTTTTGTGGGGAAAAACACGTCAATCTTGTTTCCTTTGATTGCGCCTCCCGTATCACCAGCGATTGCATATCCGTAGCCTTCCACATATACCTTCGTTCCAAGTTTAATGACACTTGGATCGACAGCAATGACTTTCACATCCGGGTTACTTTTTAGATTAATACCTGTTTTCGTTATACCTGAACACCCATTACAGCTAGCTGTAAATGCACTGGCCGACACAGTGAATTCTTTGACTACATTGTCGGAGTCAGACCGGGACGGCGTTTTAGCAACTGATTTAACTGCTTTTTTCGTTTTAGGTGCTGTTTTTACTACCTTTGCTCCAGAAGAGACTTTCAGTTTTTTATTCGGATGAATTATGTTTGACTTTAAGTTATTCCATGACTTTAAATTAGATATGGAAACGTTATGCATCTTCGCGATTTTGTATAACGAATCGCCCTTCTTCACTGTGTAATTTGGAGACGCTGCCCAGCTTTCATTTGCGCCGCTGACCAATAATGCAATCGTAAGAATGAGTGTCATTAATAATTTTCTCAATTACTCTACTCCCTGCTATTTAGTCTATACTTATAATAGCAACCTTCTGTTACAAGGACATTACAGAAAGCCGTCTTTACCATTACAAACAAGATGTGTATTATTACATGCAGAGAGGTGTCTGTAATGAAGGCGATAACTATTCGTAGAGCGACAAGAAACGACGCTACAGCTATAACTGACATACTTGTAGCGAGTCAATGGTTTACATATGAAAAGCTTTATTCTGTAGACTACATCTCTAAACTGATTAGTCAATATTACAACGTGCAACGTATTGAGCAGGAAATCGTCTCTATTAATGATGAATGGCACGGTTATTTCATAGCTGAGACAGCTGGAAAAATCGTCGGGGCTATTGGCGGCGGAATGACGAGTAAAACGGCAGGGGAAGTATATGTCTTCTATTTAGACCCTTTAATGCGCGGAATGGGTATTGGCACACGACTTCTTGATTTCTATACTAAAATACAGAAATATACGTATGGCGCACATGAACAATGGGTTTCCGTCGCCAAAGGCAATGATTATGGCATCCCCTTCTACGAGGCGCGCGGATTCATCTTCCAGCATGAGGAATTTGCATACGGAACTTCTAAAAAAGACCAGGATATATCACTTAAATATAAGCGTGACATTAATTAAAGTAAGGTGGATTTAATGACTTCAATTTTAGGTTATATCACAGAAATGATTCCTTATTTACTCATTGCTTTGCCTATTATTATCATTTTCCGTATCATTTACAATAAAATACGTGGCTACAAGAAACTTCATGTCTACCATGAAATCGGTGTTGTCATCTTTCTATTATTCATGACAGCGTTATTTTCACAAACAATCCTGACGTTTCTTTATACGGGACCCGTCGTTACACGCTCGTTCTCGAATGTAAATCTAATTCCGTTCAGGGTTTTTCAAGATAACTATTATGCCATTACAGAATTGAATTTCTGGCAGCCATTTATAATAAACTTTTTAGGTAACATATGCATTTTCATGCCCATCGGCTTTATGATCCCTTTATTATGGAGTAGATTCAATCGATTTTGGAAAGTTTCTTTGATTGGATTAAGCATTTCACTTTTCATTGAAATTACGCAATTGTCCCAAGCGAGAAGTAGTGATATTGATGATTTATGGTTAAATACAGTAGGAAGTATGATTGGCTACTGCGTGTATGTTGTCATGAAAAAACACAATTCGAAGGTGAACCACTTGTTTAAAAAGGAAGAACTCCGCTCGTAATATATTGCATATCTTCCAACTGGTCTTAATTTATTGTATACTAGAGCAATAATGACTTATACAGGATGGTGATTCACAATGCCGGTACCGACAAATCATGCGAAGCCGCTACGAGTTTCCGCAAAGGAAAATGCATTTAACCAACTCCAGCAATGGATTATAGATGGCACATTACATCCAGGTGAAAAGTTAAACGATACTGAACTAGCCGGGGCGCTCGGAGTTAGCAGGACACCTATTCGTGAATCGTTGCAACTTCTTGAAGTGCAAGGGTTCGTGAAGATGTATCCCGGGAAAGCGACACAAGTAACGGAAGTGGATAAAGAATCTATCACAGATCTTCTCCCTCCACTAGCGGCGTTGCAAGCTTTATCTGCAGAGCTTGCGATTCCTCAACTTACAGAAGAGACGATTGCCTTACTTGAAAGTACGAATAGAAGATTTGCTCATGCAGTCTATACAGAAAATTATTTTTCCGCTTTGAAAATCGACGAGGAATTCCATCAGATTATCGTTGATGTAGCGAACAATCCATACATCATATCCATGGTTGCCTCACTTCAAGCGCATGTCAGAAGACTGTTCTTCCATAACTCGATTATTTTGACTGAAAAATCGATTGATGAGCATGATAAAATAATAACGTTAATGAAAAATCGTGATGAAGCGAACGTATCTGCTATTATGCGAGGAAATTGGCTCCGTGCGATTGAAGAATTCCATTCATTATCAACTAACTGAAAGCGAAAAGCCGGTTGCCTCGAAAATGAGGAAACCGGCTTTTCGTTTAGATCATTCAAGACTTCGATAAAACTTGTTTCATAGCAGCATCTTTGTGACGAATAATCTGTCGAACGTAGAGGGCAGCCACCCCCGCAGTCAAAACAGCTCCGATGATGAGCGATACTGTATAGTCCATGTTGAATCCTTCAGGTGCATAGAAAATATACGTACATACTACCCCTGTCATAAATAGAGCCGGTACTCCAGCAATATAATGCGATTTACCTGCTTTCATCAAGAATGAAACGGCTGTCCACAACATGATAGTTGCGGACAGCTGATTCGTCCACCCGACATAACGCCATAAAAATGTGTAGTCAATTGTCGATAATAAAAACATCGGTACGCCAAGTGCGATTGTAATACCAAAAACGATAACTTTTCTATCAGGATTAACCCATTTCGAAATGGATTCAGTCACAATCATCCGGGAAGAACGGAGAGCAGTATCGCCCGTTGTAATAGGTAAGATAATCACAGCTAGAATAGCTAGGATACCTCCGACTGTTCCTAAAAGCGTAGTGGATATTTCATTGACAACACCTGCAGGTCCCCCAGCCGCCAGAGCAGCCTGTAAACCGCCTGTCCCTCCGAAGAATGTCATTCCAGCAGCAGCCCAAATGAGCGCAATAACGCCTTCAGCAATCATCGCACCGTAGAATATTTTACGACCTTCCGACTCTTTTTTCATCGTCCGGGAAACGATTGGGCTCTGGGTCGAATGAAAGCCTGAAATCGCTCCACATGAAATCGTCACCATAAGGAGCGGCCATATCGGTAAGTCTCCTGGATGTAAGTTCTCTAATGTCAGGTTTGGAATCGGCTGACCACCAAAAATGAGGGCTACAGCGATTGCCATTGCCATAAAAATGAGGATAGCGCCAAAAACCGGATAGATTCTGCCAATGATTTTATTAATAGGCAAAACTGCAGCTAGTACAAAGTAACCGAATACGAGGATAAGTGCAGCCATAAAGCTAAGCGGTGTGATTTGTGCAATCAGCTGAGCTGGACCCGCGGTGAATGCAGCAGCAACAAGGATCATCAACACAATTGAAATAATCGTGATTGCTTTTTTAGCAAAACTCCCTAAGTATTTACCTACAATTGTCGGGAATTGTGCCCCACCATGTTTCAATGACAGCATTCCCGAAAAGTAATCGTGTACGCCCCCCGCGAAAATACTTCCGAAAACAATCCAGATGAACGCTACTGGTCCATACAGCGCACCCGCAACTGCACCAAAAACTGGTCCTAATCCCGCAATGTTCAGTAATTGAATGAGCCATCCTTTCCACCAACTCATCGGTACATAATCCATACCATCATTCACCGTGTACGCCGGTGTTTCTCTGGCATCATTCACCCCAAACGCTTTTTCAACAACTTTCGAATAAACTGCGTAGCCGGCGAAAAGTACAATCAATGATGCAAAAAACGTTACCATTTACGCTTCCTCCTCTATGTATAAAAGCAATACACAGACTATTATATATTATTAGATATATAAAACAAGTAGAAATGTTATAAAATAATAAACCAATAACTTTTTATTCACGTACTATTCAATCCAGTTACACAAAAAAGAGCTACATCACTTTTCAAAAGGTGATGTAGCTCTACTTTATTATTTCATTAAGTATTCACTGAAGACATTTTTAGTAAACGAGCCAATACTCCTGTCACTAGCATGACAGCTAGAACTGGTAATAGCCAACCTAGACCTTCATTATAGAACGGTAATACACGTTGATAAAACGAAACGATTGGTGCCATCCATCCGAAGTAGTCTATTTCAAGTAATTCACAAAGTGTTTTCAAACCATCTATCGAACTGATCATGAATGCGATAGCTGTTGCCGATACGTATACAAGACGCGAGTGGTTAAACAGCGGTGAACAGAACGTAAGCAGTATTAAAACTACAGATAGCGGATAAAGGAACATCAATACAGGAATCGAATACGTAATGATGTTAGACAAGCCAAAGTTTGCCACAACGAAACAGAATGTAGTGAAAATCGTTACGAATATTTTGTAACTGATTTTCGGCATAATTATATGGAAATACTCTCCGCAAGCCATCATTAACCCTATACTAGTCGTCAAGCATGCGAGAATTATAATGACTGCAAGCATGACGGAACCAAACGCACCGAAATAATACGATGATGAATTACTCAAGACGGGCCCACCCGTGTCAAAAAGTCCGAACAACTGCGTGCTCGTCGCCCCCAAGTATGCAATTCCCACATAAAGAATTGCAAGGAGCCCCGTTGCAACGGCACCTGTCTTAGCAGTCGCAGCTAAAATAGCTATCTTATTCGTCACACCCATCGAGCGAATGGCGTTGATAACGAGAATTCCGAAGACGAGTGATGCTAGTGCATCCATTGTGTTATACCCTTCCGTAAATCCTTTCATGAATGCACCGCTTGCATATGCACCCTGTGGAGATCCAATTGTCCCCATTGGTTTCATGACGACCATTACAAGCAATACAAGAAGTAGAATGATAATCGCCGGTGAAAGAATCTTACCGACACGGTCAACTAGCTTTGCTGGGGTCAGTGCCAGCCACAATGTAACGCCAAAAAATAGCAATGTGAAAATAATTAAAGCAATTTGTGTATATTCTGCACTAATAAATGGAGATATACCGACATCAAATGCAACTGCACCTGTACGCGGAGCGGCAAAAAATGGTCCGATTGTCAGATATAGAAGTGATGTGAATATCACTGCATAAACCGGATGGATTCTACTTGCCAGATCTTGTAAATTTCGGCTACCTGAGAAGCCTATTGCTAAAATACCAAGAAACGGAAGCCCTACGCCTGTGATCAAAAAGCCTATAACAGCAAGCCACATATTCGTTCCTGCATATTGTCCCAGCTGTGCAGGGAATATTAGATTTCCCGCTCCAAAAAATAATGCGAATAACATCAAGCCTATAGCAAGATATGATGAAAATGATAATTTCTTTTCCATAGTTCCAGTTCCCCCTTGGTGTGATTGCTTTTACATATATGCAATATATCGGTGAAACTAATATTACTCTTTTTATCTGAAAAACGCAATATATTACTGAACATATTATCATATTAATAAATTGATTATATTGATTTTTCTAACGCAAATATGTTACTAAATTTAGATCCTATTTGCGTAATGAAAAAATCCGTCTGCATGATTGAACATGCAGACGGACATAAGGTTCACTCATTTTATAATAAACTTCGTGTGACTATTGCCTTCTTTCGCTTTTTTCACTTCGAGGATGGCTGGAAGAGCAGCTTTCAGTTCTTCAACGTGAGAGATAACACCAATCATTCGACCTGATTTTTGCAGATCAATAAGTGTATCAATCGCTTTGTTCAACGATTCCTCATCGAGTGACCCGAATCCTTCATCAATAAACATCGTGTCGATCGAAACCGAACCTTGGAAACTTTGAATGACGTCCGCCATACCAAGCGCAAGACAGAGAGAGGCATTGAACTTTTCACCACCTGACAATGTCTTCACGTCGCGTGTTTGACCTGTATAAGCATCATATACATCCAGACCCAGTCCACTTTGTTTCCCTCGTACTTCCTGTCGGTCGCTGCGGATTAAGACAAATTGCCCGTTCGACATTTCCTTCAGACGTTCATTCGCCGATTGGATAATGCGTTCCAAGTATTCGATTTGAATAAAGCGTTCGAATGACAATTTCAATCCGTTCTGTCCTCTCACGATATCGTAAAGGTCTGTTATTTTCCCATATATCCGTTCAAGTTCCATCACTTTTCTGGATGACTGCACAAGTTTTTCTTTCAAACCGAATGCAGTTTTTTCATATTCTGAAGAAGCATTATAATCAGTAAGAGCGGCTTCATAGTCATTTTTCATTTCGGCCAATTTCGTAGCCAAATCGCTTAGATCCAACACTTCTTTCCCTTCAAGAAGTACCCGTAATTCCCCTACTGCGTCGCGTAAACTATGAAGCTGTTGTTTGAATGCTGCCACTTTTTCTCTTAACAAAGTGCGGTCCACTTCTTGCATTTTCGCCTCGCGATAAGCCTCTTCTGTAGCGAACGCGGATTCTTCCAATGCGTTTGTGAATCTGCTTTCCGCTCGGCTCCTCTTCCCTTCAACTTCCCCCAATGTTTCCAAAGCATGAATTCCTGCAGATTTCGCCTCCGTCAGCTTCTTGCTAGTTTCTTCCCGCACTTTCTGTACTGTTTCCCAAGCATAATCTAATTCCTCTTTTTTCTTTTCCACTTCAGCAATGCGCTCCTGAAGTTTAGCAAGTACCCTAACATCTTCCGGTATTGTTTGTAATGTCATGTTAAAAACGGCTAATTGAGTATCATACAACGATTGCTGTTGAATCAACGCACGCTCCATTTCAACTTTTCGCGCCATGAATTGCGCTGTAATCAATTCTTGTTTTTTCAAATTCTCTTTCAGATTAACAAGTAATTTCCGGTCCTCACGAAGCTTCGCCACTTCCCTTTCCAACTTTTGTTTATCTACATGCAGATTATTTTTTCCTATTTCTATAGCAAAACGCTTCATTTCCTCATTTTTTTCATTCAACTGTTCTACTACATTTTCATAGGTAATAACGGTGGTTCGGAATTGACTTTCGACTTCTTTCAGCCTTCCTCTTTCCACTTCAAGCTGTTCCCTCGAAACGGTTACCTCTATTGTTTTATCCGTTCTTGCGGGATGATGTTCGCTTCCACATACAGGGCAGGATTCACCATCTTTAAGTGACTCAGCCAACATAGCCGCTTGATTATTCAGCCAAGTCTTTTCGACTGCATCATATTCAAATTTACATTTTTCGTAATACATTTCGTTGTCGTACTTCCCTTTACCCAAGACATTTAAACGACTTTGAATACTGATGAATTCATCAAGTATCTTACACTTTTCATTCGTCTCATTTAATTGATCCATACGTTCATCGTACGGAGCAATTTCCACTTCAAACGTCTCAATTTTCAATTTCAGCTTTTCTAATTTACTGGTTTCTTCATCTGTCTTTCCGGCGATTTTTCCAAGTTCTTGTTCCAAAACAATGTTTTCTCTCTTCATCAAATCAAGAGCGGCTTCCTTCGACGCCAAACTCGATACTGCCGGTAAAAAATCCTTTAGGCGAATCAAGCTTTCTGTCATTTTTTCACGTTCTTCTTTTCTTGCCTCTTCAACACTAAAACACTGTCCAGCAAGTTCCATGTTTTCTGTAGCTACCAGGATGGCTTTCTCTGCTTTCTTAAGGTTATCAGCTTTTGCGTAAGTCTCTTCTTTCAACGCGAGAAACTGCATTTCGATTTCACCAATTGAAGCAGCTCGTTCCGCATCAGTTATCTGTTGTTCTTTTCGTTCCATTTCCGACTGTTGGTTGGATAAATCCGTTAACAAGATTTCTTTTTGTTGTAGCTCAGCAAAACGTTCATTCATACTTTTCGCAGCGTGGTAAATTTCTTGCATTTCTGCATGCTTCAGGTAGACATCGTCATAACTCTTTTTAACAACAACCGTCTTTTCTTGATAAAACACAAGCTCCTCTTCCAACCCTTGAACGACTTGGTTCACATTGTAATTTTCATTCGCAAGGACAGTAAAGACCGATGACTCGCGCTCCGGCAGTAAGGATGCTATTTGTCCAATATGCCCCTCGCTCTGTTGCATCTCTTTCGTCAGGATCGCTTGTGCGTTGTCTTTCCTCCCTTTCAGCTGTTCCACAATTTCACGGTACTTGTCTGTTTTGAATATTTTACGCATGATTGTTTCTTTATTTTCTGTATCGGACGTGAGAAACTTCCGGAACTCTCCTTGTGGTAACATGACAATCTGACTGAATTGCGCCTGCGTAAATCCAATCAGGTCTTCCGCCTTCTTATTAATTTCAGACACGATTTGCCTATCTACAAGCGGAACTTCCCCGTCCGGCGTTAATTCATAAAACTCGCAACGTGCAGACGTTTCAGATTTGTTCCCTTGTTTGACATATGGAATTTGTCGCATGATTCGATACGTCCGATTATGTATGTCAAACATCAATTCAACCGTTGTTTGAACTGCATCGTCAGCAAAATCACTTCGCATCGCCCGAATATCCGTTCGATCTTCTCCGCTCGCCTGGCCATATAATGCAAAGCAGATGCCGTCGAAAATCGTTGTCTTTCCTGCTCCCGTTGCGCCAGATATGACGAACAGACGATTGTCTTTTAGTTCTCTAAAATCGACTATTTCCGTTCCTTTATATGGCCCAAATGCCGTCATCGTCAATTGAATTGGTCTCACAGTCCCGCCCCCTCCTTGTGCATAACTTCATGGAGCACTTCCGCAAAGAGGGTTTCTGTTTCTTCGTCCGCCACTTCGCCTTTCATCTGTTCATAAAACGCTTTGAAGAGTGCAAAATCATCATGCTTCCCATGTTCCATACGTTGTTCATCCGCCATATTTGCGGTCGACATGAACACTTTACGCTCAACATGCATCGCGTTCGGATAGACTGACCGGACTTTTTCCATTGGGAATAAAACCGGTGTCTCATCTAGCAATTTCACAAAAATATAATCCTCACTTACTGGATGCAATAAAATATCTTCCATCGTCCCTACAACTGTCCGCATATCATGCTTCGCCTTCAACTCCCGTTTTTCAACGGATACTTGTCCTCTAGCATCGAGTTCGATGATCAGAAACCCTTTATTGTGATTTTCTTCTGAAATCGAAAATTTCATTGGCGAACCCGCAAATCGCACTGTTTCATTTAACACATAATGTGCCTGATGTAAGTGACCAAGAGCGGTATAATGGAATCCTTCGAAAAGATGTGCAGACACATATTCCGCTCCACCAATTGCAAGCGGTCGTTCGGAATCACTCGTGTTCGCCTCACTTTCTCCGTGGGGCGTCACAAAAGCATGTCCAACAAACACATGTCGAACCCCCTCAACCATCTGCTCACGAATGGTTGACGTTACTTTCTTCATAGCATCATTGTGGTTCATAATTGTTTCGTCATCATGTAAGTGTTTCACTACAGATGGATCCGCAAAAGGTACGAGGTAAAAATGAACTTCGCCGAAATCATCAGTCAGAACAACTGGCTCGATATCTCTCGTCATTTGACCCGTTATATGATAACCATTTGCCCGCATCAATCCACTACCGAAACGAAGGCGTCCCGGGCTATCATGATTACCTCCAATCGCAAGTACAGGTATTCCTAGCTCCATGGTGATTTTTTCAAGCACTTCATCTAGCAGCGCGACAGCTTCCGTCGGCGGCACCGCTCGGTCATATAAGTCGCCTGCGATAACGACCGCATCGGGCTTCTCTTCTCTTATCGCTTCAATGAATTGATCTAGTACATAACGCTGTCCGTCTGTCATATAAATCCCCTGAACAAGCTTGCCAAGGTGCCAGTCCGCTGTATGGAAAAATCTCAATTTTATTTCCCCTTTCAATACTCTTTCCCTCTATTTTACAGGATAATTACCGAAAAAGGAAACATACATTCCTTTTCAACTATTTCCAACATTAAGGTTGACCTTCTATTTTTAGTATGCTTATAATGTGAGTGAATCCAATTTCATATGATCCACCGCTAGGGGTGCTCTAACAGAGCTGAGAGAGGCATGTGCCTTGACCCTTATAACTTGAACTGGTTAATACCAGCGTAAGGAAGAGGTGCTGACACAATAATTCTGCCGGTCTATTTTCCGGGATACTTTTGATTGTCTACAACCCACTTCTTCTTCAAGGAGTGGGTTTTTTGGTTTTCAAGAACAAATGCGCAAGCGCCTGTTCAGAGGCGACAGGCATAAGACGGGCTGGCGAAGCGGCGTTCTTTGCCGCACAGCCGGACCGACTTATGACCCGAGCCTCTAGGCGCTGGAGTCTGGACGTGAAATCACTATG